>DAOUDZ010000126.1:0-60430 GCA_034430575.1 Dehalococcoidales bacterium | reverse complement strand
GATTTGCGACTCGGCGTGTATGACGTAATCGTCGGGATCAATCTCTTGAGAGAGGGACTCGACCTGCCGGAGGTGAGCCTCGTCGCCATCCTCGACGCCGACAAGGAAGGGTTTTTAAGGTCGAGGTGGGCGTTAATTCAGACGATGGGCCGCGCCTCCCGCCATATCGACGGGCAGGTCATCATGTACGCGGACAACGTCACCCGCTCCATGCGGGAGGCAATCGACGAGACGGAGCGCCGCCGCAAAATCCAGGAGGACTATAACCGCGAGCACGGCATCACCCCGCAGGGCATCAGGAAGGCTATCCGGGATATCACCGAGCGCGTCAAGGCCGTGGCGGAGACCCGCGCCGGTTATCATTACGAAGCCCCCGCCACCCGCGAGGATATCACCCGACTCGTCAAGGAGCTGGAGACGCAGATGAAGCAGGTCGCCAAAGCTTTGGAGTTCGAGAAGGCGGCGCTTATCAGGGATAGAATCATCGAATTACGCAAGGAACTGGTCATAGAGCAGGATGAGCAGCGAATCGAAAGAAAATAACACGGACGAGACACGCCAGGCGCGCCGGGCGAAGAAGCTGCGCAAGGAAAAGGAGCGTATAAAAAAGCACGGCAGGAGCCTGGGGCAAATGTACAAGGATGCGGTGGAGAAGAGGAAGCGGGGGTGAGGGGGTGTGAGAGGGAGTAGTAGAAACAAATGTTCTGAAAGTATTGTAAATTTCAAATACAAGATGTATAATGCCAGATAAGATGGCGCTAAAATTTGATGAAATTGGTTACTGGTCTGAAATTAAGTTGGATATCATCGAACGATATGCTTTGGAATATTCTAAAATTTTATCTAAGAGAAATCTTCATCATGTCTATATTGATGCCTTCGCTGGATCTGGAAAGCATATTTCAAGAACAACAAAAGGTATTGTGCGTGGAAGTCCACAAATTGCTTTAGATATTACCCCTCCTTTTAAAGAATATTATTTTATTGATACTGACGGCGATAAAATAGCTGAATTAAATAAAATTGTAGTAAACCGACCTGAGGCTCATGTTCTCAAAGGTGATTGTAATACCAAATTGCTTACTGATGTATTCCCAAAAGTAAGGCATGAAGACTTTCGTAGAGGTCTATGCCTTCTTGACCCTTACGGTCTTGACTTGAATTGGGAAGTAATTAAAACTGCTGGTGAAAGGAAGAGTATTGAGATATTCTTGAACTTTCCAGTTATGGCCATGAACCGTAATGTACTTTGGAGTAATCCTGAGGGTGTAGATCCCGCTGATATTTCCCGGATGAATACTTTCTGGGGAAATGATTCTTGGAAAGTATCCGCATATCGTACAACTCCAAATCTTTTCGGAGAGCTTGTCGAGATAAAAGAAAAGAATAGGACAATCGCCTTAGCCTTTCAGAGGCGCCTTAATGAAGTCGCTAAGTTTAAATATGTTCCTGAACCTATTCCCATGCGCAATTCTATTGGTAGAATTATATATTACCTGTTCTTTGCTTCACAGAATCAGACGGGCGAAGAAATAGTAAAATACATATTTGATAAATATCGAAATTGGGGAATGAGATAATGGCTTTCTCAACATCAATCGAATGGACAGATTCAACATGGAATCCAGTAACTGGATGCACAAAAATTAGTTCAGGGTGTGCGAATTGTTACGCTGAACGCCTAGCACTACGGTTAAAGGCGATGGGCAACCCCAGTTATACAAATGGTTTTTCCGTAACTACACATGAAGAAGCATTATCGTTACCCCTTAAATGGAAAAAGCCGCAAACAATATTTGTCAATTCAATGAGTGACCTATTCCACGAAAATATTCCAGTAGAATTCATTCTGCGTATATTTGATGTTATGAAACGTGCAGATTGGCATTGTTTCCAGATTCTTACAAAAAGGTCTGAAAGGATGCTTGAACTAAGTCCACTACTAACATGGATGCCTCATATATGGATGGGTGTTACGGTAGAAGAGCAAGATTATACTTATCGTATTGACCACCTTCAAAAAACAGGTGCGAAGGTTAAGTTTCTATCACTGGAACCACTTCTTGGACCTATATCGAACCTTCACCTAGAAGGAATAGACTGGGTAATTGTCGGTGGGGAGTCTGGACCAAAATCCAGACCGATGGATAAAAACTGGGCACTTGATATTCGTAACCAGTGTCAAGAAAAAAGAGTGCCTTTTTTCTTCAAACAATGGGGGGGTATTAATAAGAAAAAGGCGGGGCGAGTCCTTGAAGGCCGTACGTGGGATGAAACACCATTACTAGTTACTAGTCCACAGTTACTATAATTCCCCCTAACCCCCCTCCTCCTCTTTCCTCCTTGCCTCCTCCTCCCGCTTCTTCTCCAGCTCCGCCAGCTGTTTTTTCACCTTTTCCTCGCCGATGGGCTTGAACTTGCGCGTCGCCCAGCTCCCGAAGAAGAAGTGCATGCGCAGGTTCCTGATATCCTCCCAGGCGTCGTACTCCCCCTCCTCTACCTTGCTCTCCACCTTGTTCTCCTCGTCCACCTTAATGCCGTGTTTTTCCCGGGCGGCCCGCAACGCGGCCTCTTCATCGTCATCATGCCCGAAGATTACCTGCTTCATAAAAGACTTAAAGCCCATCTTTACCTCTTTTTACCCTCTCTTTTTCGCACCCTCAAGATATACCCATCGGGGCGGGGCTGTCAATACTTTGACATTTCATTTAAAGCTGGATATCATAATCAAGAGACCATGTCTAAAGACCTCTACGAAGACTTCATCTCCAGCGAGGACACCCTGCGCATCTACGAAGGCGGTAAGCTAGCGTTCAGCTCGCGGAAAGCCCGCCTGCTGCCCCTGATGGAATACATCGCCGCGGGGAAATCCGGGGGAGGCGGGGCAACCGTTTACGATAAAGTCATGGGCAACGCCGCCGCCCTGCTGGCGGTCAAGATAAACGCCCGCGAGGTCTACAGCCCCCTGGGCAGCGAGTTGGCCGTAAAGACGCTGGAAAAGCACGGCATCCGCTACCGCCTCGATGAAATCGTCCCCCGTATCAAACAACCGGACGGCCGCGGCCTCTGCCCCATGGAAGAGCTCTCCATCGGCAAAGGGCCGGAGGAGTTTTACCTGGCGCTGCGGGACCGGCTGGAAACCTCTCTTTAGGCGTCCTTGAATAAAGAAAAGGGCAAAAGTATACTAACGGTATAATTCCCTCGAAATACAATCGCAGATATGCAAATCCGCCGCTATCAAGCCGAAGATAACAAGGAAGTTAAAGCCCTGCATTACGCCGGGCTGGAGCAGTTCGGCGCCACGGCTGACCCCTACCACGATAAAGACCTCGATGATATCAAGGGTGTTTACATCGACAACAACGGTGATTTCCTGGTCGGCACCGACGGCGATAAAATCGTGGCTATGGGCGCTCTCAAGAAAACATCGGGCACCCGCGGTGAAATCAAGCGTATCCGCGTCAGACGCGACTACCAGCGGAGCGGATACGGGCGGACAATTTTATTAAAGCTCATAGAGATGGCCGGCGAACTGGGATATATGGAACTGTGCCTTGATGCCACGGTTGATAATACACCCGCCCGGCGTCTCTTCGAGCAGTGCGGTTTCGTTGAGACCCGTAAGGGGAAAGTCGGCACCTATGACCTCGTTTTCTACGAAAAGAAGCTGAACAAGGGAGATAAATAGCATGGACGCAGCTACCCAAGGGAAATTCCTGACTCTCTGGAAGAAATATTTTAACAATGCCGAGCTGCCCATCACCCTCTACTACACCGATGAAGCCGGCCATGCCGAAGCCGTCAAGCCCGACTCGGTGCCCCGGTGCGTCATCGGGGCACTGGCGAAGGTAAGGGAAGGACAGTCGCTCGCTTTCGACAACGATTCCGTGGGCTGTCCCGGAGGCAAGAGATACCTGGGCTTCGCACAAGAAATTATGCCCGACTTCGAATATTTTCTCTCGTGCGGCATCGAAGGCAAGCTGGAAGGCGAACGCTATAAAAAGACACCGGAGATGGTCAGGGAATTTATGGAGAAGCACTCGCCCGAGATGAAAGCCCCTGCGAAATACATCGTCTTCAAGAGGTGGGATAAGCTGGTAGAATCCGATAGCCCGGAAGTCGCCATAATTTTTGCCAGGCCGGATGTCCTTTCCGGTCTTTTTACGCTGGCCAGCTTCGACGAAGCAGAGCAGAACACGGTAATCGCCCCGTTCGGCTCGGGCTGCTCCACCATCGTGTATTACCCCTACCTCGAGACAAAGTCGCAACACCCCCGGGGCGTCATCGGCATGTTCGATATCTCGGCGCGCCCCTACGTCCCCGACGATGTAATGACATTCGCCGCGCCGATGAGCAAGTTCACCCGGATGATTGATAACATGGAAGAGAGCTTCCTCATCACGCCATCGTGGGCCATGGTGCAGAAAAGGATTAAATAAACACGCGACCTTTTGCCTTCCCCCACCACTTTAAGCTACAATAGGCTGAAATGCTGGCCAAAGTAATCAGCGGCGCCATCGTGGGACTGGACGGGGCTATCGTGGAAGTGGAGGTGGATATCTCGTCCGGCCTGCCCGCGTTCACCATCGTCGGCCTGCCGGACGCCGCCGTCCAGGAGGCCAAGGAACGCGTCCGCGCCGCTATACGTAATTCCGGCGGCACCTTCCCCATGAAACGCATCGTGGTCAACCTGGCGCCGGCCGACCTCAAAAAGGCGGGCCCCGCCTATGACCTGCCGATAGCCGTCGGAATATTATTAAGCTCGGAGCAGGTCAGCGCCGATATTGCCGATACCATGTTGCTCGGCGAGCTGTCCCTCGACGGCGGCCTGCGGCATACCAACGGCGTACTGCCCCTGGTAGCCCTGGCCCACGAGCAAGACATACCCACCGTTATCGTGCCCGGGGCCGACGCCGGCGAGGCATCCCTGATAGAAGGTGTTAAAGTCATACCGATAGCTTCACTGGCCCAGTTGGTGAGCTATTTGCGGGGAGAGATTCCGGCCCCGGAATACAAGCCGGGGCCAATTCCCGACCGTCACTCGCCGCTGATGAATATAACCGACCTTGCCGATATCAAGGGACAGGAGCACGTCAAGCGCGCGCTGGAGGTGGCCGCCGCCGGAGGACACAATATGATAATGCGCGGGCCGCCGGGCAGCGGCAAGACTTTGCTGGCCCGCGCCCTGCCCACCATACTGCCACCGATGACCAACGACGAAGCACTGGAGGTCACCAAGATTTACAGCGTCAGCGGCCTGCTCCCCTCGGATACCCCGATGGTCAGGCAGCGTCCGTTCCGCTCCCCCCACTACACCATCTCCAACGCCGGGCTGGTGGGCGGGGGACACTTCCCCAAGCCAGGGGAGATTAGCCTAAGCCACCGCGGCGTTCTCTTCCTGGATGAGCTGCCGGAGTTCGGGCATTCCCTGCTGGAAGTGCTACGCCAGCCTTTAGAAGACAAGGTCGTTACTATAAGTCGCGCCCAGGGGCGGGTTACTTTCCCGGCCAGCTTCATGCTGGTGGCAGCCATGAATCCCTGTCCCTGCGGCTACTACGGCGACCCCTTCCACAAGTGCACCTGCCCGTCCAGCCTCGTCTCACGCTACCAGAGACGCATCAGCGGGCCGTTTATCGACCGCGTGGACATCTTTGTCGAGGTGCCGCACATCGACTACGAGAAGCTCACGGACGACCGACTCGGAGAAGCGTCGGAGAAAGTGCAGGCCAGGGTTACCGCCGCGCGCACCCGCCAGCTGCAGCGCTTCAAAGGAACGAGATTGACCAGCAACGCCGAGATGGCGCCCGCCGGGATACGGGAGTTGTGTCACGTAGAGGATGCGGCGCAAAGCCTGCTCCAGGCCGCCATGAAACAGCTTTACTTCTCCGCCCGCGCCTTCCACCGCATTCTCAAGCTGGCGCTGACCATCGCCGACCTGGAAAGTTCGGATATTATCAAAGCCCACCACGTCGCCGAAGCTATCCAGTACCGACCCAGGCGTACGGAGTAAGTTGCGTTCAATAGGCCTTTAAATTCACTCCATTTGGCACTTCCCGATATGGTATGGTATGCTGATTTAAAAGGCAGGTAATACCATGAAATATTTCACAGAAAATAAAAAAGCGCTTAAGTACATCCTTGTTATCGCGGTACTGGCAGTCATGTTAGCGATGGTTACGTCGTGCGAGCAAATGGGGTTCCCCTCCGCCACCCCCCAGGAAACGCCGGAGCCGGTAAAGACGGTAAGCTCTACGGCCGTTAACTCCAGAGACGCCGCCATACTGGCGGTCTACCAGCACCTGCTCGACCTGGCCGGGGGCTACGACGCCAAGATGTACCTCTCGGATTTCTACACCACCTGCGATAACTGGACGGCGCAGTCGTCCTATTTTAAAGACGGTACCGGCACCTGGCATGTTACGGTCGACATGACAGAGACCGGGGAGTGGGCATTTCGCCCCTACTGGCAGCAGGCCAGCTGGCTCGTCTTTAAAGACGGTAGAGTTATTCCTTCCAACCTTTTCCGTGCCAACGGGTTGAGAATCGAGGCTGACCTTCAGGCTCTAAGCCCTGAACCGGCAACGGTAGAAGAATAATAACTCCAAACCACCCGTCAATATTCCGAAAGGAGTGCGATAGAAATGCCAAAAGTCGATTATAATAAACTCCTCGTCAGGAAACCTGATTACGAGGTCGGCGTCCAGGCGGTCGGTAAGCACAAGGGCCACCAGGTTCCCTCGATGACGTACATGAGCAACACCCTCGTTCCCGGCAGCAACACCTACATTGAAGTCAGCTGGATATACGACGTGCCGACGCCCAACCCCTACGTCTTCGAGCATGCCCATAATTATGACGAGATTGTACTGCACATCGGCAGCGACCCCAAAGACCCCGAAGCCCTCGGCGGCGAGATGACCCTGGAAGTCGAGGGGCAGCCCCTTACCTTCGACAGGACGACTGCCCTCTTTCTGCCCAAAGGCACGAAACACGGACCGCTGACCTGGAAAAAGGTCACCCGCCCCCACATCGAGATGACCATAATGCTGGGCTGCGGCGACTTTGCCCTGGCCAACCCGGGAAGAAACCCGGAAGAGTAAACGGCAATATTTTAAAAAGGAGGATGGGGAAAAGTGGCTGAATTAAAACATGCTAAATACATCATCACCGGCAATAAACTAAAACATGATATGAAATTACCTCAATACCGGACCGGCGCTCTAAAAGCGCAGCAGCGGCCTCCCGAACAATCGACCCGGGTGATGTGGCTTGACGACGAGGTTATACCCGGCGCCTTCTATACGGAATGCGTCTGGTTCTTGCCGGGGGTGGGGTCCGAGCAGGCCACAGTTGAAACTCACGAGCACTCTTTTGACGAAATCATAACGTTTTTTGGAACCAACTACGAAGACCTGCATGATTTAGGCGGTGAAGTCGAGTTATGGCTGGAAGACGAGAAAATTATCATGACCAGGAGTTTCCTGGCATTTGTACCCGCCGGGATGAAGCACTGCCCGCTGATTATCAGGAGAGTGGACAGGCCCATTTTTCACTTCACGGTCGGACCCGGGAAAGAGTACGGTTAAATCATACGAGACAATTACCTTGAATGCATATAACCAAATAACGACGAAAGGAAAACGCGAACAATGGGAAAATACGGAAAGTATATCTGTACAGAACTCACTGAAAATATAAACCTGCCCGGCTACAGGGCCGGGGAAAAAGGGATGCTCGGGCAAGGACTGTTAAACGGCAAACGCAGATTTATGGAGCATATGGTCTGGATGGACAGTACGGTGCTGCCGGGCGCCTTCTACGCCGAAGGTGTCTGGTTCTGGCCCCAGAATATGAAGAACATGCCGATAAGAGAGGTGACTCCGGAAGAAGCCAAGAAAAACCCGGTTCTTGCCCCCCACGCCCATCCCTTCCCCGAGTTGCTCTCCTATTTCGGGACTAACATGGACGACCCCAGCGACCTCGGCGGCGTCATTGAGTTCTGGATAGAAGACGAGAAATTCGTCATGGACAAGAGCTTCGTAGTCTACATCCCGGAAAACGTCAAGCACTGCCCCCTCAAGGCATTGAGAATGGACAGGCCAATGTTCCACTTCACCATGGGTCCGGGACAGATGTACCGGTAACGGTATTATCCCCTACCTGATTTGAATAAATACTTTTAAAAAGGATAAGTGAAATGGCAGAACAGAAATACGCTAAATACTTTATTACCGCGGATAAACCCAACCTGAAGCTCCCGGAATACCGCCATAGTTACGACTTTATCAAGCGGGTAACGCATATAGACGCGGATACCGTACCCGGTGCCAAGTTCTACAACGAGTCCATGTGGATTACGCCGACAGATACTTCCAAAGGAGAAAAGGTACTGGCAGACTCACATACCCACAACTGGGGACAGTTCCTTTGCTTCTACGTCTATAACTATGATGATATTCACAGCCTGGGCGCCGAGGTAGAGTTCACGATAGACGGAGAAAAACAGGTAATCACGGAGAGCTTTTCGGCGTTTATCCCGGCGGGCATACAGCACGGCCCGTTAGTTATCAGGAACGTTACCAAACCCATTTTCGTCTTCTCTTCGGGGTCTACCGAATACTACGAGTAAAAGAACAGGAGCCTTCGGAATATGAATAGCCCACGGTGGAAGCCGAGTGGACCGTCCCGTGTTCCACTATACCACCGGACCCGGTAAGATATACTTCTAAAAGAAGAATCCCGAAAGGTCAGGATTTATCCAACCTCCGGGGTTCTTTGTTTATAAATATTACTCTGAATTAAGAGCCGGGCAGAAGCCACAGGATAACGCCCACTACGAGCATCAATACCCCCAGGCCGCCGGCTATCCATCCGCCTGTCTTCAATGCCCCGGGCTGCGGGGTTTCTACATGCTTGAGAGAAAATTCTCTAAGGTCGGGCTGCTGTGCCAGGGCCTCAAAAATACGTTTTTCCTCGTGCCTGCCCCAGAGAAGCCCGATTCCACCCAGGACGACGAACACCCCACCTACAATCACCAATATATGCCAGTCACCTTGAAGCATAGTACGGCCGACCCCTTAACGTGGAGTATCAGTGCTAAAACTATATGGCATCGACATGGATTTTGCAAACAGGCGAGCCGTGCGCAAACATAACCCACCTGCTTTCAGAGACGATATTATTTTACTTCAGCGGTGGCGCCGGCAGCTTCCAGTCTCTGTTTGGCAGTAGCGGCCTCTTCCTTGCTGACGCCTTCTTTAACCGGCTTGGGCGCGCCCTCTACGAGGTCTTTCGACTCCCTCAAGCCCAGCGTAGTCAACTCGCGGACAGCCCTGATGACATTAATCTTGTTAGCGCCGATTTCCTTGAGAATGACGGTGAACTCGGTCTGCTCCTCGGCTTCGGGCGCGGCCTCTGACGCCGGTGCGGCCGCCGCTACGGCTACCGGTGCCGCGGCGCTCACGCCGAACTCTGTCTCCAGGGCTTTCACCAGCTCCGCCAGCTCCAGCACAGACATCTTCTTGATGGCCGCCAAGATATCTTCGATAGCTTTCGAAGATACCTTGGGCTTTTCGGCCTTGGCCGCCTTGGGTTTTTCAGCCTTTGGTTCTTCCGCTTTCGGCTTCTTCGGTGCGGGCTCCTCTGCCTTCGGTTCCTCTGCCTTCGGTTCCTCTGCCTTCGGCTCTTCCGCTGTAGGTTCCTCGGCCTTCGGTTCCTCTACCGCAGCTTCTTCCTTCTTCTCTTCGTCTGCCATTTTACACTCCCTCCAGTTGTTTTATCCTAGCCTGCAGCACTCCCATAATGCCTCTGATAGGGCCTGCAAGCACATTTACCAGTCCGTAGATAGGACTCTGCATTCCAGCCAGTACCTGGCTTATTAATACTTCCCGCGATGGTAATTTGGCCAGTGTTTCCACATCTTTGGGACCGAGGACTCTATCCTCCACAAAGCCCCCCTTGATAGCGAGGATTGACCTTGTGGCGCGGATATAATCCGTGAGAACCTTCGCCGGTTCGGTAATTTCGCCATAGCCGAAGGCTACCGCTACCGGACCGGTAAAAGAATCCGCCAGTTCGTCCATACCGGTATTTCTGGCGGCGAATTGCGCCAGTGAGTTCTTTACCACCCGATATTCGATATTCGCTTCTCTAAGTTTGCGGCGTAAATCGTTCAACTCGGCAGTAGTCAGACCCCGGTAGTCCGTCAGGATACTGACATTACACCTGGAGAATGTCTCCTGCAGACTTTCGACGATTTTCTGTTTCTTTTCTGTTGCCATTCTCATACCTCCTGCAATACCGCCACACTCCCCCTTAACCTAAAACCGCTTAAAGAAAAAGTCCCTGTGCCTGCCGCACAAGGACCCCACCATATCTGCACACCGTACAGTATCGCTTCATCCTCGGCAGGCGTATCATTAAGCCACAAGGCACCCGCTGTCTCCGGACTCTTTATTCGATTGTGTATCTATTCTAGCACAACTTTACGTATTCGTAAAGCTAGCTGGCGCTTAAAGTCAGCGCGGTGGAAAGGTCCAGCTTAATACCCGGCCCCATGGAAGTGGTAATATAGACGCTCTTGACGTATTGTCCTTTGGCGCCGGCCGGCTTGGCCTTGACTACGGCCTCCATGACCGCCGTCAGATTATCCATCAACATCTTTTCTTCAAAGCTGACCTTTCCCAGAGGTACATGGATAATGGCCGTCCTGTCCAGTTTATATTCCACTCTCCCCTTACGGGCATCCTCGATTACCCTGGGTAAATCATTCATGGCGGCGACTGTCCCTGACTTGGGATTGGGCATCAGGCCACGCCTGCCCAGTATTTTACCCAGTTTACCCACCTTGCCCATCATCTCGGGGATGGCAATAGCCGTATCGAAATCAATCCAGCCGCCTTCAATCTTCTTGATGAGGTCATCACCGCCGATAAAATCGGCCCCGGCGCCCTCGGCTATCTTTTCCGATTCGCCTTCGGCAAAGACCAGAACTCGTACTTTCTTACCCAGGCCATGAGGCAGCCGAGCTACCCCTCTTACCTGCTGCTGGGCGTTACGCGGGTCCAGCCCCATCCGCAGGTGAAGCTCGACGGTCTCATCGAACTTGGCACGGGCCGATTTTTTAACCATCTCTAACGCTTCCTGCGGTTGATAAGTTTTTGCCGTATCAATCTGTGCGGCTGCTTCCTGATATTTCTTGCCGTGTCTTACCATGTTATTCCACCTTTATACCCATACTCCGGGCAGTCCCTTCGACAATCCGCTCGGCGGCTTCAATGCTGTTGGCATTCAGGTCTTTGGCTTTGAGCTCCGCGATTTCACGTAGCTTTTGCCTGGGGAGTATACCGGCTTCTTCATGGCCGGTCCGCCCGCCGGCTTTTTCAATACCCAGAGCTTTCTTGAGCAAATCCGATGTTGGCGGTGTCTTGGTAACGAAGGTATACGTCCGGTCTTCATAAACGGTTATCTCTACCGGTATAATGGAACCGGCCTGTTTGGACGTACGGTCATTATACTCCTTGCAGAAACCCATGATATTGAGCCCGTGCTGACCTAAAGCCGGACCTACCGGCGGTGCCGGATTTGCCTGCCCGGCTGGAATCTGTAATTTAATGACTGCTTTTACCTTTTTTGCCATCACAATTCTCCGGAAACATCACAGTTTGTCTATCTGTAAAAAGTCAAGCTCCACCGGCGTTTCCTGACCGAATAAGGAGAGAAGCACCTTGACTTTACCTTTTCCCATATTTAATTCATCGACGATGCCCACGAAATCTATAAACGGGCCGTCGGTAACCCTGACGCTCTGCCCCTTGCGGAAACCCACCTTGACCTTGGGGGTCTCGTCGGACATCTGCTTCAGGATTTCACCGACCTCTTTCTCCTGCAACGGCGTCGGTGTATTACCGCTGCCGACAAAACCGGTAACACCCGGAGTATTGCGTACGATACTCCAGCTGTTTTCGTCCATCATCATCTGTACCAGAACATAGCCCGGCAAAATTTTCTTGGTCACGGTGCGGCGGCGTCCACCCCTGACTTCTATCTCATCCTCGGTGGGTATCACCACCTCGGTGATTTCATTCCCGGAGTCCATGAACTTGATACGCTGCTCCAGATTCTTCTTGACGCGTTCTTCATGCCCGGAATAGGTATGAATCACGTACCAGTTCTTGTCATTATCCGCCACAAATAACCTCACTACCTGAATTATTGGGAAATACGACGACTGTCCCGTACATCAGACGACCTCAATCTAATCCGCGAGCCTGGCTTTCACCGACCCACGAATACCCTGTTCACGAGTTCAGTGAAACCGAAATCAAGAGATCCCAGAACGATGCCCGCAATAACGGTAACAATCAGTACCAGTCCCGTTAAGTACGCAATCTCTCTCCTGGTGAGCCAGACTACCTTTTTCAGCTCATTGACAATCTCGCTAACGTAATTGAATAGCTTAAAGCCTCTTCGCTTGGTTGTCATCTGATGTGTCATCGCCGGTAACTTCCACTTAATAGCAGCGCCTGGCTACTTTGCCTCCCGGTGCAACCGATGCGCACGGCAGCGGGGACAATACTTGTTAAGCTCTAAACGCTGCGTATCGTTTTTCCTGTTTTTAGTCGTGGTGTAGGTCCGCTCCTTGCACTCGGTACAGGCAAGGTAGATTACACCCCGTGCTTCTGCTTTCTTAGCCATGATTTATTCCAGTATCTTGGTAAAGGTGCCGGCCCCTACCGTCCTGCCTCCTTCTCTAATAGCAAAGCGGAGACCCTCTTCCAGAGCGACCGGGTAAATGAGCTTTATCTTCATGTTGATATTATCACCTGGCATGACCATCTCCACGCCTTCCGGCAATTCGATGGTGCCGGTAACATCGGTAGTCCGGATATAGAACTGGGGCTTATAGCCGTTAAAGAACGGTGTATGCCGGCCTCCTTCATCCTTGGTTAAAACGTAGACCTGCCCCTCGGCGTAGGTGTGAGGTTTGATGGTACCCGGAGCCGCCAGTACCTGGCCGCGTTCGATGTCCTCACGTTCGACGCCCCGGAGTAGCGCCCCGACGGCATCGCCGGCCTCGGCCTGATCCAGCGTTTTATGGAACATCTCCAGTCCGGTCACGACCACTTTCCGGGGTTCGTGATGCAGACCGACTATCTCAACGTCGTCACCGACTTTAACCGTACCGCGCTCAACCCTGCCGGTGGGAACGGTGCCCCGCCCTTTGATGCTGAAAACGTCCTCGACATGCATCAGGAACGGCTGGTCTTTGGGGCGTTCCGGTACCGGAATATAGGAATCAACGGCATCCATCAGCTTTAAAATACCACCGCACCACTCACATTCCCGCTTGCCGCAGCCGCATTCCAAGGCTTTAAGGGCGCTGACACGGTGAATCGGGATATCATCGCCGGGGAACTCGTACTTGCTCAAGAGCTCTCTGACCTCGACTTCCACCAGCTCCAGCAGCTCTTCATCCTCCATCATATCTACCTTGTTCAGCGCCACGACCATATAGGGGACCTGTACCTGGTGAGCCAGCAGCACGTGCTCCCTGGTTTGCGGCATGGGCCCGTCCGGGGCGCTCACGACGAGTATGGCCCCGTCCATTTGGGCGGCGCCGGTAATCATGTTCTTAATAAAGTCGGCGTGACCCGGACAATCAATATGGGCATAGTGCCTTTTTTCCGTTTCATATTCAATATGGGCAATGGCAATGGTCAGACCCCTCGCCTTTTCCTCCGGGGCATTATCGATACTATCGAAGGCGCGATAACCGGTTTTGCCGTACTTGGATAATACCAGCGTTATCGCCGAGGTCAGGGTTGTCTTACCGTGGTCAACGTGACCAATCGTGCCCACGTTTACATGCGGTTTCGTCCTGTCATATTTCTGTTTCGCCATTTCAACCTCCCTTTATTCCGAGCCCACAATCGGATTCGAACCGATGACCCCATTCTTACCAAGAATGTGCTCTACCGACTGAGCTATGTGGGCGTCGGTTTAATTATACAGATTTTTATGACTATTTGTCTATACTATTTTATTTTATTCGGCTTTAATTATGGTGGAGGGGGCAGGATTCGAACCTGCGTAGCCCTTAGGGCGGCAGATTTACAGTCTGCTCCGATTAACCACTCCGGCACCCCTCCCAACCCAGTCTACCACCTCAAACCCAGCCCGAGGAGGGATTCGAACCCTTCAACCTACCGATTACAAGTCGGTTGCGCTTCCATTGCGCCACTCGGGCATAAATCTCAACAGGTTATATAAAAATAAGAGGGTAACTTAAGTATTATAAGAACGGTGAACGTAAAAGTCAAGCTGAAACAGGTGCGGCGTGCCTGCGCTAACGATAAACGATATAGCGCAACTGCCTCCTGAAGAAGTAGCCGGCGATGAGACCGACGACCAGACCGCCGAGGTGTGCCTGCCAGGCTATACCCAAACCGGGGATAAACGACCAGATAACAAAAAACAAGAGAACCACGACCCAGAGCGGCATCGGGATAAAAAAGTACAACCGAACCGTTAATCTAGGCATTATCACCACCAGTGCCCCGGCGATGGTATACACCGCGCCAGAAGCGCCGATAGCTATAGATAGTGGTTCTCCCAGCAGGACGTATAAAAGATTTCCTGCTATACCGCCGATGAAGTAGAGCAGCAGGAACTTATTCTGCCCTACCAGCTGGTATATAGCCCTGCCAAAGAAAAACAGGGTTATCATATTACCAAAGATGTGCATGAAACCGCTGTGAACGAACATAGCGGTTAATATAGTCCACGGCCTTTCCGTGAAAAGTATCGGCACCAGACCCAGATTGGCAATAAGGTTACTATTTATCAGGGTGGCAATCCAGAAAACGAAATTTATAGCTATTAAGACCAGGACGGGATTAAGTGTGAAACCGCCCGTGCTAAATCGTACGGGTCTCCTTGCCGAGGGAGGCGATGGCCTCATATAATCTCTATCGCTTAAGGGCAATTGCCAACTCCTTAGCAGATATCTTAATATTCATATTATAACAGCTTTATATACGTGTGGATAGCCTCGCAGGCTTGACTTCAAAGCGGGAAAAAGCGATAATTATCAGGATTGCAGTGAACATTCCCCGATAGCTCAACGGTAGAGCGAGCGGCTGTTAACCGCTAGGTTCATGGTTCGAATCCATGTCGGGGAGCCAAAAGCTGATAAAAGGGGGCTTCTGAAAAGTAACCCCCTTCGTTTTCACCACTCCCTTCTATTTGCATTTGATGTCATGAAACACATATATTAATAGCACACATCTATATTCGGCACAAACGTCATTATGAAGGAGGAGCTTATGGCAGGCATGGATGACCTAAAGAACGTTATACGTGAACCAAATGTCGTAGAGCTGAAACCGTGGAAATCAATCCACGATACTATCACCTCGCCGATGATTACGGCGCTGGGCGCCAAAGACATTCCCGAATCCAACCTGGCGATGGGTTTTGCTTATATTACCAAACCCGAATCACTGGGCGGGCCCTCCCATAAACACCCGTTCGACCAGTATATATTTCTCATCGGCATGCCTGAAAACTTCCTCGATTTTGATGCTGACATTGAGTTCGAGCTGGACGGCAAGGTGAATAAAATCAATTACCCCTGCTATACGTTTATACCCAAGGGCATGTATCACTGCCCGCTAGTGGTAAAACGCGTCGGCAAGCCCCTGATATTCATCGATGCCAGGCTTACCGAAGAGGCATCGGTCAGGCCCAGCCTGAAGTAAAATATAATACTAAAACGCATTGCATTTGTCGGTAAGCTTGAAATAGTCCAACCTCGGGAGCCAGATTCCCCTAACGGGTATGAGTGCCATAGGCTATATGCGTACCGCCTTCCGGATACTGGAATTTCTTAGCAGCTATCTGCACCATCTCCTCGCCGAGTTCTTTAGTCGCCTTCATGCACTTCTCCAGGTCTTTAACATCGCCTTTGCCGCCCGCGTAAGCGGCGATAAAGCTGGCCGGGAGCATGCGGCGCGTAATCATGTAGAAATACAGGTCTTTTACAGCGTCTACCAGTCCGAAACTGCCGGCCACGGCCACGATGCCTCCCACCTTGTTGGCCAGCTTTCCGTCAAGGGCAATCGTACGGTCGATGACCGTTTTACCCTGCCCCGTCATGTTATAGAAATATACCGGCGTGCCGAAGATAATACCGTCCGCTTCCAGCAGCTTGGCGTAGAGTCCCTGCATATCGTCCTTGATATGGCATTCGCCGGTCTGCCGGCAGCCCCAGCAGCCATCACACGGCTTTATATCCTTACCGGCGATTGAATAAAGCTCCGTTTCGGCTCCTTGCGCTTTAGCCGCACCGAGCGCCTCACCAAGCAATATTTCCGTATTCCCCTGTTTCCGCGGACTGAACGAAAGACCCAGTATCTTCACGTTTTGCCTCCTTGCTTTTAAAGGTTATATATTGCCACATTATAGCATCGATAGAACGCGGCAGAAAACAAAAGGCACAGGCCGTTACGGTCTGTGCTTCTATTGCATCCCGTACCTGCCGGGAGAGGTTAAAGCTGTATCTCGGTAAGGTCCGGGCTTACGATTAATTTGGGCTCGGTTACCGACTGTACATCTTCCGGCGTGAGGCCGGCAAATATCTCCTTCAGAACCATTCCCTTGGGTGTAATTTCTATTACCGCAAGGTCGGTGAACAGCATGCTTACCCTGCCTAAAGCGGTGGCCGGATAGGACAGCTCTTTAACAACCTTGTAGCCGCCGTCCCTGGTGGTATGTTCCATGGCGATGTACAGCTTCCTGGCGCCGGCGCACAGGTCCATTGAACCGCCGATATTGCCGACGAACAGGCCCCTCGCAGGGTTGGACCAGCCCGCATAGTCGCCGCGGTCATTTATCTGGAGAGCGCCCATGACCGCCGCGTCGATATGACCGCCGCGTATCATCCCGAAGGATTCAGCAATATCGAAATAGGATGTACCCGGCAGCTCCGTTACCGCCTGGCAACTGGCGTTAATGAGGTCTTGGTCAACTTCGTCGCCCGTGGCCAGAGGGCCGGTCTTGAGCATGCCTATCTCTGACTGGAGATTGATGTCACGTCCTTCAATCCAGTCTGATATAAGAGTCGGTATACCGATACCGAGATTAACATAACTGCCGTCCTCGAGCGCGTTAGCCACCCGCAAAGCAATCAGGTCCCTCGATAGTCCCCGTAATTTCACCTTTTCAGTCATTTCTATTGTCCTTCCTGCTAGTCTATGGTTATGGCAAATTGAGGCCGCGGCACCTGAATCATCCGGTGCACATATATCCCGGGTGTATGCACGTCGTTGCCATTCATCTCCCCGGTCTCAATCAGGCTTTCGACCTCGGCGATGGTGACCCTGGCCGCCGTTGCCATTACATGGTTAAAGTTTTTAGCAGTCTTGGCATACTGTAGATTGCCGTCACGGTCGCCTATATAAGCGTGGACAAACGCATAATCCGGCTTCAAAGCATACTCTAGGACGTATTTTTCGCCATTGATTATTCTCGTCTCTTTCGGCACACGGTTGGCTTCAATATTGGTAACCACGCCCTCTTCTATCACCGAACCGACGCCGGTAGGAGTATAAAAAGCAGGGATACCAGCGCCAGCGGCGCGGTATTTTTCGGCCATGGTACCCATGGGATAGACCTCAAACTCGATTTCGCCTGACCTGACCGCCTGCTCGAAGGGGTCCTGCATCCCCTTGCTGGCGGAGCGGAACAGGCCGTAAGAATCGATGACCTTTTTAAGCTGGCCGTTTTCCACCAGCGTCCTTAGCTCATCGGCAGCGCCGAGCAGCGGACCGCAACCACAGGTAAGCGTTAAATCCCTGGTGCCTTTCCTGATAATGGCCTGAAGCAAATCCCTGGGGACACCGCAGGCAAAAAAACCCGGGATGGCAATCATGGCGCCATCTTCGATGTCCGCTATCGCTTCATTGATACTGGGGTATACTTTCTCCAATACTTGGTCCTCCTGGTTCTAGTCTATACGGTTATAGTCCTTGCGGGTTTAATTAGTCCTTGGGAGAAATTTTATAACCGATTGTTTTCAATGCCTGTTCCAGGGCAATTTCCATGCAGCTGTAAGACTTTACCGAGCCGAGGTCGGCCATGAGCGGTTCCATTGCCCGTGCCAGAGTGGTCTGCATATCGGCGATAATACAGTCAGCACCAAGCAGCCGCACCGTCCTTATGGCCTTGGCGAAATGCCTGGCGACTTCACCATCATCTACCACCGCCGAAGACAGGTCGAGTAATACCACCCGCGTCTTGAACTTCTCGACGTGGTTCAGCAGATTGGTGGTAATGTCTTCGAAACGGTCAATATCGAGATGGCCGACAATCACCATAACAGAGAGTCCCGGATAAAGCTCGAAAACGGGGGCTGCCAGCGCCTTCCACTTATCAAGCTTGTTCTCCAGCTCATCGACGCGGGCTTTGACCTGAGCCTCGGCGCCGGTCCAAGGGCGGTACTTGGCAAAATAGCCGACACCGCCGATATACTTGCCGCCGCTGTCATAAAGATGCGATGCCGAGACACGTACCGAGACCTTCTTGCCTGTTTTGGTCTTCGCCATGGTTTCCATGTCGTGAATCGTCCCGCCGGCCTCGTAGATTTTACGGTTGGCTTCCCGCGCCGCCTCGATATTCTCGTAGACTTCAACGATGCTCTCGCCGATAAGCTCGTTCATGTTACGCTCGGTGAGCTTGCAGGCCTCGTTATTGGCGAATTTGATAATTCCCTCGGCGTTGATGGCGAGAATGGCATCCGGGCAGCTATTAAGGAGGGCCTCAAGATTGCCACGTGGTGTTGTCGCTTGTTTGTCCATTATTCTCTACCTCCTATTATACCAGAATATTTCTCCATATATGTGTATCATAAGATATAGACCCATATACCTAAGTATATACAGAAAATTATAATTGTCAAAATTAATTGCCATCCGGTAAATCTGATTGTAAAAATATGCATTATATTTTATTATAGAAATGGTTTTACCAGATATGAAGAATCTCGATAATCCATCCGATACCATTACCTTCCTCGGAACCGCCGGCGCCCGATTCATGGTAAGCAGACAGCTGGCCGCCTCGGGAGGCCTCTGGTTGAATCTTAACGGCACCGAAATACTCGTCGACCCCGGTCCCGGCAGCATCGTTCAATCTACCAGGAGGAAATTAAACGCGGAAAAACTGAACGCCATCGTGCTGTCCCACCGCCACCTTGACCATGCGGCGGATGTTAACATCATGATTGAAGCCATGACCAACGGCGGCTTCAACCGGCACGGCTTCTTATTCGCCCCCGCCGACGCCCTGGAAACCGAACCGGTTGTCTTCTCCTACCTGAAAAAGTACTTGGAAGGCATCGTGGTACTGGAAGGGGAAAGGGCGTACACAACGGGCAACGTAACCTTCACCACTTCGGTCAGGCACATACACCCGGTAGAGACCTACGGCATGGTTTTTCAAGCTTCCCGGCATACCCTGGCTTATATTGCCGATACGCGTTATTTCGACGACCTGTTCCGCAGCTATAACAGCGAGATTATCATTATCAACATGGTGCTTACGGAACCCCGTCCGCCCATAGACCATCTTTCAATACCGGATGTAGAACGCATCATCAGGGAAATAAAGCCCAGGGTAGCTATTTTGAGTCACTTCGGCCTGCATGTATGGGAGGCCAAGCCCTGGCTGATAGCCGAGGACCTCTCCCAAAAAACCGGGGTAAAGGTCATAGCGGCCCGGGACGGCATGAAATTCGACCTGGCACAATTGGATGGGAAGTAGAGAGACAAATATTTACCGGAAGGAAACCGATATTATGAGCAAATCACGATTCAGAACATGGTGCGTCATTACGTTTTCGATGGCCGTTATAGCTATAGTCATCCGCGCTATCTGGCAAATAGTTGTTATACCCACACCCAAAACCATGCTTATTTTCGTGCCGCTTATCGTGGCGCTTATCATTGTTGATGCCCTTGTGGCGTATCTGGTGCTCAAACCTGAAAAGTTAAAAAGCCTGCCGTTTTCCATCGGCGTTACGGTGGGTCTCACCGCGGGGCTGCTGGCCGGGGTTACCCACTTTTACCGCTTCATCATCTCGCCCGTTGCCGACCCATTTTTCAGCAAGGTCATAGGCTGGCTGGTAGTGACTTCCAGCGTCAGCGCCTATTTCATATTTATATATGTAATCTGGTCGTTAAGAAAAAACAGGAATGATGGACAGCAGAAAGTTTGAATGGCTCGTGGCCCAGGCCATCGAAAGCCTCCCCGAAGAGTTCCAGGAAAGGCTGGAAAACATCGACGTGGTGGTGGCCGACTGGCCGACGCGCGAGCAGCTGCGGGTACTGGGGGGGAGGCGGGGGGAAACCCTGCTCGGCCTTTATGAAGGCGTGCCCCTGACCCGGCGCAGCCACGGCTACGGATTCGTCATCCCGGACAAGGTAACCATCTTCCAGAGACCGATTGAGGCCATGTGTAAAAACGATGCCCAGATTATCGCCCAGGTACAGCGGGTAGTCCGGCATGAAATCGCCCACCACTTCGGCATCAGCGACGACAGGCTGCGACAGCTCGGCATGGGTTGAACTTATAACATCTAGTTACCTATCTACCAGGGACTTTTTTCCCAGAGCAGGGCTATCCAAACCGCGCCTGTTACGTTATATAATACAGTAAATGCCCTAATCTGAAACGGGAGATTGCCATGAAACAGAAAATTATCAGAATAACACTGGTCAGCTGCCTGCTGTTAACGTCGCTTTTTATCGGCGGCGCCGCCTGCGCCCAGGACGAGGAACTGCCGGAGCCGGGTCTCACACCGGACAGCCCGTTTTATTTCCTCGATAAATGGGGGAAAGACATCGGCATGTTCTTCGCCTTCGGCAGCGAGGCCAAGGCCAGGAAAGCCCTGGAATATGCCGAAGAGCGACTCGCCGAAGTACGGGCTATGGCTGGTAAAAACAGGGTGAGAGAGATGGAAAGTGCCGCCAACGATTACGAGGGATTTATGGCAATGGTCCACGAAAGGCTGGAGACGGCCACCCGGTACGGCATGTCCGATAACGTCTCCGAGAGAGTGTCCCTGGCAACTGCCAAACACCTTCGTATCCTGGATGGAATCAAGGACGAGCTGCCGGAACAGGCCCGTGCAGCCCTGACGCGTGCCAGAACGGCCAGCATGAGCGGGCAGGTAAACGCCCTGCGGGCGCTGGCCAGAGAAAGAACGGAAAGGGCTATTGATATCGCCGCGGATACCGTCGAGAACCGACTTGAAAGAGCCAGAGTGCGGGCTACCGAGAACGTTACCGCCGATGTCGAGGATGCCTTAAACTATGCCGCCAGGATTGTCGAACTGGAAGAGGAAATAACCGCCCTGGCCGAGGAACAGGGCATCGATATTACCGCCATCACGCAGCGCCTAGCCCGGGCAACCACCAATCGACTCGATATCCTGGGCGAAGTCTATGAAAAAGTCCCCGAAAACGCCCGGCAGTCCATCGCAAATGCCATCGAGAATTCCGTAAGGAAGTACGAAAGGGCTGTTGAGAAACTCACGGAGGAAAACGCCGCCGGAGATATTCCCGACGTGGAAACCGTAATTAATAGAATCCAGAAAGAAGTCCGGGAAAGAGTGAGAATAACCACGGCCAGCGAGCCGGCTGACTCGGACAATATTACAGTAGAGGTAAGAGTCCGGGTAGAGAACCAGGAGCAGAATCGAGAGGGGCAACCGGAGACCGAGACACAAAGGGTCGATACAGAAACATCCGACAATCAGAACTAGGAGAATAAGCAGCGCAGTCCCTGATGCAAGGATGATTAACCTTGAGGTCTCAAGGTCTTAACCATATAATCGCCCTCCGCATGATAATCGAACTCGACGCGGTAATATTCTTTAGCCCCGGTGCCGCTTAAAATTATCATCCGTTCGGATTGAAACTCATCATGTGCAATCCGCTCCGCTTCCCGGAGTAAAGCCTTACCCAGTCCCTTGTGCTGGGCGGCGCCGCTTATCTGCCCGCTGATAGGCACCTCGGGGCCGAAAATGTGCAGCTCCCTGATAAGGGCAATATTGCCGTTAAGCCCCTCCCCCAACACCGGGACAGGCTTCGACTGAATCCGGAGTCGCAGCAGGCCGAACAGCGTCTCATTTTCGTCCTCAAAGGACAGGAAAATCTCCTTACCTTCCGAGGCATCATAGTCCATCCTGACCATGCGAGGTTCACCGATATCGAAACCGGCCCGTGCCCGGTGGCCGTACTCACGACATCTTATACAACGGCACTCTATACCCCCCCGCTTCATTTTCTCCCTGACGATATCACGCAGCGAGTCCTTGAGGCCAGCGACGATGAACTTGGACGGAATATCACGCAGCACCCGCGAAATCCTGACATACCCGGGGACGATGGACTTTATGCCGATGGTCAGGTCAATCATCGTTTCATCTTCGTAGGGCAGATAACGTCCTTCCTGATACCATCTCTCAAGCTCGGTGCCCTCCACCACCATAGTGGGATAAAGTTTCAGGCCGTCGGGCTTAAAGCGTGCATCGGTAAAAAGCGTCTGGGACATTTCCAGGTCTTTCTCCGGGTTCGAGCCTGGGAGTCCCGGCATCCAGTGATAGTAGACCTTGAAACCGTATTCACGCAGCAGGGCGGTAGCTTTGACCACTGCCTCCACCCCGTGTCCCCGCCTCACCAGTCGGTATATATCATCGTCGAGGGCCTGCACGCCGAGTTCGACCCGCGTGGCGCCGAACTCAAGCATACGCCCTATCTCCGCCTGCCCGCACCAGTCTGGCCGCGTTTCGATACACAGTCCGGTGCAGCGGTGCGCTGCCGTCTCGTTGATTTTCTTAGCTTCTTCCAGCGTGGCGGCTGCCACGCCGTTAAGTCCGTCGTAGCAGTCCTTAATAAACCGGTACTGATAATCGACGGGATTGGCGAGGAAGGTGCCGCCCATGATTATCAACTCTATCTTGTCCGTGGGGTGACCCATATCGGTAAATATTTTCAGGCGTAATTCCACCTGCTGCCTGGCATCATAACCGCACTTCCTGGCACGCAGCACCGCCGGCGACTCCGGCGTATAGCTCTGCGGCGTATCGGTATAAGTCGGGCAGTACATGCACCGGCCGGGGCAGCTCATGGGCTTTGTCATCACCGCCAGAGGCGTTACCCCGGATATAGTTCTTGCAAATTTCCTCATCTTACCCTTACTATAAAAACAGGAGGCTATTTCCAGTTTAGCAGATTTTAGCTTATGTCAACAACGCGAGACATCTTCAACCAGATAGCATCGGGCTGGTATAACTTCCGGCACCGCTCAATCTTCCGCAAAGAATTGGAAGGGCTGGCCCGGCGGTGGCAACAGGGGCGACTGCTCAACGTAGGGTGCGCCCACGGTCCCGATTTCATTCCTTTCAAAGGTAATTTCGAGCTGCACGGCATCGATTTTTCCGAAGAGATGCTGGAACTCGCCCGGAAGTATGCCGACAAATATCACTTCAACGTCAGTCTGGTAAATGCCGACGCCCGCCATTTACCCTATGCCGAAGATTCTTTCGACTGGGCGATAGCCGTAGCCACCTATCACCATATTGAAGACAACGAAGGAAGACTGCGGGCATTAACGGAGCTGCAGCGCGTGCTCAAGTCCGGCGGCGAGGCTTTCATAACCGTGTGGAACAAATGGCAGCCCCGGTTCTGGCTTAAGACGAAAGACGTGCTGGTGCCCTGGCGCAGCCGGGACAAGACCCTCTACCGCTATTACTACCTGTTCTCCTACCGCGAGCTGGAGGAACTCGTCCTGAAGGCCGGCTTCGAGGTGGTCAGCTTATCACCGGAAAGCAGGTACAAATTCCCGCTGAAGACATTCTCCCGGAATATTTGTATCCTGGTGAGGAAATCCTAGTAAAGTCACCTCTCCACCTCCACCCACAGCCTCTCCCCATCGGTTATAAAGTCGATAGAACCATCTTCATCGGTGCGGTAGATATTATCGGCGCCCAATTTTTTCTCAAGCCTCTGTAAGACTCCGGCGTCAGGGTGGCCGAACCGGTTATCCTCACCGCAGGATATAACCACCGCCTGCGGGCTGACCACCGCCAGAAACCCGGAAGTGGTAGAGGTATCCGAGCCGTGGTGAGGTACTTTAAGAACCGTAACCATAAGGTCAGCGCGTTCTCTTACAAGCTCCCGCTCGGTTTCACTCATGATATCGCCGGTCAGCAGAAAGCTGATATCGCCTGCATTTAACCGCAGCACCACGCTGTTATTATTGATATCCGACTGGCTGCCCGTGACAGGGTCTTCCATCGGATTCAATACTTTGATAATAATACCGTCGCCCAGGTCGATTCGCTGTCCGGCACAGGCAACGGTACTCTCTATGTCCTTTTCTGAAACAAGCCTCGACCACTCGTCGTATAAAGGCGAATTATGGTCAGGGTCGGGATAAAGCACCTGCTCCACCCGATAGCGCCGCAGCACTTCCACCAGTCCGGCGAGGTGGTCCTGGTCGGGATGAGTCAGCACCACTAAATCGATAGTCCTGTCCCAGAAAGGCATCCGGTCGCCGAGTCCCACGGTTATCGCTTGCGGACTGGGCCCGCCATCGACCAGTATCTGGCGGCTCCCCTTCTGTATGAGAATAGCGTCCCCCTCACCGACATCCAGGAAGCTCACCCGCAAGTCATTACCGGGCATGGTAACCGCCACATAAGACACCAGCACCGCCGCCACCAGCAGGGGGACGATAAACCACTTCCTCACTCCGGAAGGCCCCGGAGATATGTTTAATCCTGACTTCATACGGCCGGCCGTTCCCGAAATCGGGCTGCGCAGTCTTGTCAGATAGCTGTAAAACCAGATAGCCGCCGCGAGCACCAGATAATAGCCCCATATCAGGGCGGGGTGAAACGAGCCGACCTCAACAGAGGAAATAGAAGGCGAGCCCAATCCGCCGACCACCAGTATCATGTACGAAAGGAAAAGCCAGGCCAGCCAGCCGATAGCTTGAGCCACCCCCAGCGAGGCCAGCCCCACCACCCCCGCCAGAGCCCCGGTGACGATAACGCCGGGCAGGGCCGGTAAGGCCAGGAAAGTAGCCAGAGGCCCCACCAGTGACACAATGCCGAAATAATAAGCGACCACCGGCCAGACGGCGATGACGGCTCCCAGGGTAGCGCTCAAGGTATCGACGCAGACATTTGCGGTGGAAACAAGGGATCCTTCTTCACCCAGTGTCATGGCAACCGCCCTCCTGCCCCAATCGCGAATAATCGGGAAAATAAAGACCAGTCCGGCCATGGCCAGAAAGCTTAACTGGAAAGAGGCATCGCCGAGGATATAGGGATGGATACCCACCATGACCGCCGCAGCGAAGGTCAGCGCCACCATGCCGCTGCGCTGTCGTCCCAGGGCTTCGGCCGCAAGAAACAGGCTGGCCATGATGGCGCCTCTTACTACCGGCGGGTTCATACCTGTGATAACGGTATAGAGCCATACCGCACCGAGCGCCAGCCAGACATAGAGATAATGCCGCCGTCCGAAGAGCCACAGGCCGACCCCGAGCACGACGCCGGCCATAATGCCGAGGTGCAGCCCGGAAATAGCCAGGAGATGGGCAGTGCCGCTCCGGGAGAAGTCATCCCTGATTTTCTGGGGAATATTGCCCCGGATTCCCAGTAAAACACCCTGGGCTAGAGATGCCTGCGGTTCGGGCAACACTTTTACCAGGTTTTGCGCGAGGCACCCCCTCACGGAATATACCCAGGCCAGCGGCTTGAAACCCTGCCCCGTGTCCAGCACCTCTATTTGCGGGTAGAGCATGGTAGCATGGATGCCATGATGCGCCAGATAACCCCGATAATCGAAATCGTCCAGGCGTGGCGGCGCCTTTAATTCCCCCGCTACGCAGAGCACGTCGCCGTATTCATAGGCGGGGTAGCGGGGCGTAAAAATCAGTACCATCCCTTCGACATCATGCCATCCGGAGCCCAGTCTAACGGCGGCGGCTTCTAAGGTAAGCCTGGTGTTTTTATCCCTGACATCGGGGTCGCCCACCACCGTACCTTTGAGTTCCACCGGGCTGCGGTCGTTATAGAACCAGACCTTACTATCGTCAATCCCGCAGAGGCTGGAATAAGAATAAACGGACGATAATACGAAGATGATAATAGCAAGGCTGGTAAGGATTACAGGCTGGCGATGTTGACGGAAAAAGAAGAGCAATGTCAGCGGGACAAGGCTGATAAGTCCGAACCACAGGGGTAAATTCAGTTTGGTGCCCAGAAAGATTCCGGCTAACCAGGCACAGCTAAGATAAATGAGTACCAAGAGACACTATCCTTAATATGAGTCAGCAACGGTGATAAGGTGCTTAATACGCTCTAAGGTAACATCCCCAAACCCGTCTACTTTCATCAGCTCATAAATATCACGAAACGGGCCGTTTTGCCCGCGGTAATCAACGATTGCCCGGGCCTTTACCTCCCCTATTCCGGGTAGTGCCGCCAGAAGCCACGCCTCCGCACTGTTGATATTGATTTTTTGCGGTGCAATCCCATCCTCCGGGACGGAAATAACCAGTTCGACGCGACCGGGGTCAGCTCCGTCGGTAAGGCCTCCCGCTGACTTCAGTAAGTCTTCAAGGCCGTCACCGGCCTTCAGCGGATAAAAGCCCGGGTTGTTGACCTCCCCACCGATATATATTGAAACCGGAAGTTCAGGTTCAGGAGTCATGAATATCTCTATCGGCTGGCTCCGGCTTTGTTTCGACCATATCACAGCGCCGCCGGCGATAATAATCGCCGCGAGTAGGACAGCCGCCACAGTCCAGCCGTTGATAAACCTGCTTACCTTCATAGAGGGATTCCCCCCGCACAGTTGAGAGTCAATGTCTGTTCGCCAACTGGCAAACTCGCCCTGACAATATAACAAACGGCTGACTTACGTCAAATGGGGAAAAATGATATCTACAAAGAAGAAGTATTATTACCGGGGAAAAGGCAGACAAATCAAATACCAAAACCAGCTAAAACCAGTTAAATACCCCTCAAGGCAACCTGTAACGCCTCTTTGGTCTCGGGGGTGGTAACGGCAATTATCTGGTCGCCCGCCGCAAGGACGGTATTGGCCGCGGGCACGTGCGCCTTACCATCATTGGGAATAATCAGCGCCAGTTTGCTCTCCTTGGGCAGGGAAAGTTCTTTGACCGTTTTGCCCACGGTGGTGGATTCGGATGATATTTTAACGTCAACAATTTTCAGACCTTTTTCATCGATGGTCAGCAGTTCTGTCGCCGGGTGTGTTGGCACTTCCCGCTCAATCGCCTCAAGAATGATATCGGTCGCGCTGATGGTAACGTCCACTCCCAGTTTCTTAAACAGTGCGGCGTTCTGCGGGTTGCGTAGACGCGCGATAGTACGCGGCACGTTGTGCTTATGCTTGGCTACCTGGCAGGCCACCAGGTTATCCTCATCGTCGCCGGTCACCGCCACCAGCATATCCGCCCGACCGGTCCCCACCTCGGCCAGAGTGGCCGCCTCGCAACCATCACCACGAAAACAGACGCTGCCCAGCTCATCGGTGATAGTCTTGCATATGCGGACATCCTTTTCCAGCACGAGCACCTCATGCCCTTCGTTAAGCAATGCCTTAAGCAAGTAATAACCCAGGCGACCGCCTCCAACGACTATAATATACATACTTTCACCTTAGCCTTCTGCCTTTTCTTCTGTCGATAATATCTTTTCCTTCAACAACTGGGCAAATACCTTGGTAGGGCTGATAGTCTCCAGGCCGAGAGCGCTGTACATCTCTTCACGCAGCGGGTCGTAGATACGGCACATGACCCTGGGTACATTGAAAACGTGCCTGGCAATCTGGCACGACATGACATTGCGGTTATCGCCTTGAGTCATGGCAACGAAGATATCCGCTTCCTCGATACCGGCTCTTTTTTGAGCTTCCTCATCAATGCCATTGCCGAAAAGCGCCGTGCCGCCGAAAGATGGCGGCAGCCTGCGGAAACTGTACGTATCATTATCCAGGACAGTAACCTCGTGTCCCTCTGCATCCATCAGCGCGGCAAGCCTGGCGCCGACACGTCCGCATCCCATAATTATTATTTTCATAAAAAATCCGACTCCGCGTTATAATCGACTTACTGCTGGTAGAGTATAACCGGGCACGGGGAATTTTTCAACACATAAGGCACGACATTCCCCAGGCTGAACTGCCCGAAACGCCTCTTATAAATTATACCCATTAAAATAAGGTCGACGCCCCTCTCCACGGCTTCATCCACTATTGCCGGGCCTACTTCCCGGGCTTGAAGGACATCGGTTTCCACCTCATAATCCTCTTCTTCGGCGACTAGCTCTACGGCGTCAAGTACATCCTCGGCATTTTTAATCTCGGAATCGATTTCCGCATCCAGCGGCAGGACGCGCTTGATAGCCACCACGGCTACCGCCCAGACCTTACCTTTATCTTTCCTGGCCAGCCGGCAGGCAAGCCTCACGGCTTCTTCATCCGCCTCGCTGCCGACCACAGGCACAAGAACCTTTTTAAATTCCATTAACTGCTTCATCCGTTTTTTATTCGATAGTGGCTATTATAATCCTATTGATAAAAATCTACAATACTTTTTTGGATAATTTTTTTATTTCTCCCGCTTTTACCTTCCATTCTTCCGATGGCTTGCGCCGCCTTCGCCGTAAGAAGAGGTAGATAATAAGTCCGATGGCCATCCAGCCGAGGCCGACCCAGCGGCTGTACGCCTGGGTGATTAATATGATAACCCATATCGTTGTCGTTAAAGCGAAACCTATCATGGCGCTCACCGGGATTTCACGTCCCTTAATCCTTATATTCCAGCCGAGTTTGAAGGGGCGCTCCATCTCCGGCTTTTTAATTCGCAGTCCCATAATAGAGGCATGGGCGAACATAAACGCAAGCAGCGACCCGACGGCATAGAGAGCGCCCATATTGGCGAAAACATCGGTAGCAAAAAATCCCGGTACCAGTATAGCCATAGCGATGAGACTGAAGACGATTATGGAAATATACGGAGTCTTAAATTTATGATGCACGCGACTTAGCGCCGGCGGCACCAGACCGTGACTGCCCTGCGAGAAAGCCAGCCTCGAAATGCCGATAAGCCCGGCATTGGTGGCTATCAATAATATCGTACCCGCCAGAACCGCGATAAGCGGCTTCAGGATAGTCCGTATTATCTCGACGGGAAGGTAGAAAGCAATGCCTGCTACCGGGTCCCTGGCCCACTCCGAGGCGAGCTCTTCGACAGGCATGGCCGAAAGAGAAACCAGGGAAATACCGGCAAAGATAACCAGAACGGCGACAATCATCATCACCATGGCGCGGGGCACACTTTTCTCCGGTTTCTTGGTCTCTTCCGCCATCTGCGACATCGTCTCAATGCCGGTATAGGCAATCGTAGCCAGGGCGATGCCGAGAACCAGGTTACTGGTCGATGGCCAGTTGTCCATGATACGGTGAATCAAAACAGTGGGATTGAACAGCAATACGAAACCGATAACCACCAGCGAGACCTGTGTCAGGATATCGATAAGGGTTGCCCCGACATTAATAAAAGAAGTTTCTCTAATACCGATAACGTTGACGACCATGAGAAAGAAGACAATTCCTATAGAAGTGAAGGTGCCGATTACCGGTGATACCTTGAAAGGTTCCCAGAAAAACCCCAGATAAGGCGGGATGGTAAAAGCAGAGATAGAGATGGTAACGATATAGCTCAACATTAACGCCCAGCCGGCGATAAAACCGGCCGTATTACCAAAGGCATGGCGGGTAAAGCTGGCCGAGCCGCCGGCTTCCGGCAGTGCCGCCGTTCCCTCTGCATAAGTCAGGGCGGTGAAAATAAAGAGCACACCGGCGACACCCAGTGCCACCGGCGTAGCCCCCATGGCCACCAGGGCGACAATACCCAGGGCATAGTAAATAGAAGAGCCAACATTCCCGTAACCAGCGCTGAACACAGCGGGAATTCCCAGTACTCTTCTCAAGCGAAATCGCTTGATTCTCCGGGGGCGGAAAACACTATCACCAGGTTTAGGTCGCCAACTGTCAGGCATATCTCTTCACTAGACTAATTACATATTTTATCACAAACGGCATGCACAATAACATATATAATCTAGCTATTTCATGCATTCATCCTTTAACCGTCAAATAATTAAAATTCCCCCTTTACATACTTGACATTTGGATTGTTTTTTACTATAATATGGCCAATTGGCACTTTTATCACGGTGACTAAGGTAATATGATAATCAAGACCAGAGTCTTTGAAATGGCCAATGGAAAATACCATAACCTGTCCGATTTAGCCAGGGTAATGGGCTTATCGGTAAGCCAGGTCTACCGCGTACGCGAAGGAAAACGCGGTATTAATGAAAAATTCATCATCGGCGCCAAAAAAGCATTCCCCGATTCAAGACTCGACGAACTCTTTTACTTTAATGCCGGTCAATCATCGGGGAATCTGGTAGAGACATCTGTCACCAGCCGTTACAACCACATCATCCAGCGCTTCACCGTCCTGGAATTCTAAAAAGACTGAAAAAGAGACTCCCGGCCTTTAAATTTCAGTACCTGCATCATCAGGTTCTATTTTGCGTAAAGTGTCCGTGCTGTCCATATGGTCGATATATAGCTTCCCGTCCAGATGGTCGGTCTCATGCTCTAGCGCTTGAGCCAGCAGTCCTTCCGCTTTCAGACGGATTTCCTTGCCGTCCAGGCCGAGCCCTTTTGCCGTAACCGTTTCCGACCGGTACAGCTCGCCTATATAGCCGGGGATGCTAAGGCAGCCTTCGTTTAATAGACGCCGCCCCTCCCGGTGTATTATCTCCGGGTTTATCAGAATAATATCTTCCTGTTCGGGTATGCCGATAACCGTCACACGCAGGGAATAACCCACCTGGTTCGCGGATAATCCCACCCTGCCGGGGTCGGCATGCAGCGTCTCCCGCATATCTGCTACGAGCTTCCTGATAGAACCATCGATTGCCCTGACCCTTTTCGTTTTCTTTCTCAATATCGGGTCGGGCAATGTCCTAATTGTCAGAACCGCCATAAAGTCTCCTTCGATGAGAATTTTTTAGAAACCAGCCATTCTAAGTTTACTGGACAAGCGCCATCGGGTCAATATCTATCGTCCAACCCCGGGGAAAAGCAATCGGCGATAGAAAAGCGGACAGTCCGGAGCCGCGGAGTATGAGCTGCCAGCGGTACCTGCCCCGCAAGCGATGGATATAAGCCGGGGCGGGACCGATAATGCCGATACCGGCAATTCCCCTAGCTTCACTTTCCTCTACGAGCATCTTTTTTACTCTCTCCGCCTCCCGCTGGCAGATGGCGTCATTAGTGTGTACACAGGTAAGTCGGGCCAGACGGGTAAAGGGAGGATTATGAAACTCCCGGCGGTAGGCGACCTCCTGCTCGTAGAAAGAGGCGAAGTCATGTCCGGCCGCCGCCTGAATAGCGTAGTTCTCCGGAGAGAAGGTCTGAACGATAACCCTGCCCCCCGATGGCCCCCGCCCTGCCCTGCCGGCGACCTGACTCAATAGCTGAAACGTCCTTTCGCCGGAGCGGAAATCGGGCAGGTTCAGGCTGGTATCGGCGCTGACCACACCTACCAGCGTCACCGAGGGTATGTCATGCCCCTTGGCTACCATCTGCGTGCCGATGAGAATTTCCGCTTCTTTATTCCGGAATTTCCGTAAAATAGTTTCGTGAGACGATTTGCCCGCGGAAATATCGCTGTCCCAGCGCATCTGCCGGGCGCGGGGAAAAGTATAGCGTGCTTCCTGCTCCAGCTTCTGGGTACCGATTCCCAGGAATTTTAACTGCCGGCTATTGCAATTGGGGCAAACATCGGTAACCGGAGTCTTATAGCCGCACTGGTGACAGATAAGGAAATCACCGGCGATATGATGAGCGAGCGGCGCCTCGCAGCGCCGGCACCGCAGCACGAATCCGCACCGCCGACACTGGATAAAGGTGGCGCCGCCTCTCCGATTGAGGAATAAAATTACCTGCCCCCGGGCGGCGATGGCTTCGTTGATTGCCTGCGTAAGAGACCGACTGAAAATGTTGCGGTTGCCTGCCTTCAGTTCCTCCCGCATATCCACCACTTCCACCTGCGGCAGGGCCGCCCCGGCGCTGGGGACAACCCTTTGCGGCAACTCAAGCAATTTATATTCACCGCTTTGCGCTTTATAGTAGGACTCGACATCCGGCGTGGCGCTGCCCAGGACTACCAGCGCCCCGGTCAATTCGGCCAGTTTCAGGGCAACACTACGGGCATGGTAGTGGGGAGAGTTGTCCTGCTTGTAGGTCCACTCGTGCTCTTCATCGATGATTATCAAGCCCAGGTCCGGCTGCGGGGCGAAAATAGCGCTGCGGGAGCCGATAACGACATCGAATTCCCCGTTGCCGATACGGCGCCATTCATCATACTGCTCTCCCAGCGAGAGCCTGCTGTGAAGAACGGCTACCCGGTGGGGAAAGCGGGCGGCGAAACGTTCGATGGTCTGGGGTGTCAGGGCAATTTCAGGCACCAGCGCGATTCCCTTTTTACCCAGCGCCACCGCCTCGGCCAGCGCCTGTAAATATACCTCGGTCTTGCCGCTGCCCGTGACGCCGTGCAGCAGGAAAACGTCAGCGGAAGTGCCTTTACCGGCCGTCTGCCGTAAACTCGATTTAACGGCCTCTAAAGCCGATTGCTGGTCTGGCGTCAATTCCAGAGGTTCGGTAGGTTGAATATTATCGTAAGAAATCGGCTCGCGCCTTACTTCCTCTTCGTAAAATGTTATCAGGCCTTTATTTACCAGGGCATCGGCTACGGACTTACTGCATCCGGTCTTCCGCCTGGCTTCCGCCCAGGATACCGACACCGCCCGCTCTTTCATAAAATTAATGAGAGCCGACTGCTTAGCCGACAGGTTTACCGTTTCATCTTTATCGCCCATCAACCTTATGTAAAGTTCTGTCTTGGGCTTGACGCGGACAGGCCCCAGCTCATAGCTCCTGGTAAGAATGCCCTGCCTGACCAGATGCGAGACAACGGTTGACGCCTTTTTCTTGCCGAGGGTCTTTTCCAGTTTCTTTAGCTCGACCCTGCCCTCCCCCAATACGATATCGACAACCCGGCTCTGGTCATCGTTGAGTGATGAAGTATCCGTGTCGGGATGCGTCAGGCTGACGAACGTAATCGCTTTCCGCTCGAAGCCCGGCGGCAGCATTAAAGCTACGGCATCGAAAAGCGGCGAAAGATAGTAATCGCTTATCCAGCGCGCCAGTGATATACGGGAAGGAGTAAGAATCGGCTCCAAACCGATAACATCGAGGACTTCACGGGTATCTTCCACCGCGGGAACGGGAGTCAGCTCCAGAACGATACCCTGCAAAATTCTCTCGCCAAAGGGAACCAGCACCGCCTGTCCCTCGCGGACGTTCAGTCCAACGGGAATAGCATAGCTGAAAGTCCGGCGCTGGGCTGCCAGCGAATTTACACTAACCTCGGCGTATCTCATCCCAGACTCCAGAAGGTGTCTATGATTAGGCCCAGCATCGATTATCTATCGACCGGGTCAGGGTGTCTCTTTCTCCGGTTCCTCGGCTGGCTCGTCAACTGCTTCCACCGCTTCTTCTTTCCCCATGGCCGGCGCTTCCGCCGGTGGTTCCTCGGGAGATGCTGCCGCTTCTTCTTCGGCTACCGGTTCCGCCTCGACGACTGCCTCGGGTCCCGGCTCGGGAGTTTCCTCCGTCGCCTCTTCGGTCGCTACCGCTTCGGGTTTCTCTTCTACCGCTTCTTCGGCCTTTTCCGCTACCGCTGCTTCCACCTCTTCCTCCACGGCTTCCGGTTCTGCCTGTAATACGTCTTCCGGCTCAAGAACCTCTTCCGGTTCTGCTGCAATCAATTCCTCGCCGACCTGCCTCACCTTCCTCTCCACACGCTTTATCTTGCGGCGGGCTTCCTTGCCACTTAGACTGCGCAGGTAATAAAGTCGTGACCGGCGTACCTTTCCCTGCCGTACCACCTCCACTTTTTCTACAAGCGGTGAATTCAGCGGGAAGGTGCGTTCAACGCCAATTCCATAAGCAACATGGCGTACCGTAAAGCTGGCGCCGGTACCGCCGCGCCTTATCTTGAGGACCACTCCCTGAAATACCTGGATGCGTTCTTTACCGGCTTCCATAATCCTGGCACTTACCTTCACTGTGTCACCGGGGGCAATGTCAGGGATTTTCGGATTCTTTTCAATGTCAATTAATGATGCAATATCCATGTTAAGACTCCCTATCCTTATTAACCTGCGACCGTTTGATTGTCAGGCGTTTTACCATTTGTCTGTCTTCCATACCGAGGTCCGCTTTATTCAATAGTTCCGGCCGGCGCTCCTGGGTCCGCCGGATAATCTGCTCACGGCGCCACCTGGCAATCCGGGCGTGATTCCCGGAAAGAAGCACCTCCGGGACCTTCCACCCGCGATAGGCTTCCGGGCGGGTATACTGGGGATACTTCAGCAGTCCTTCGGCATGAGAGTCTTCCAGGGGCGAGTCTTCCGAACCGAGCACCCCCGGCAGCAGCCGGAGAACGGCATCGATAACCACCATGGCAGGAACCTCACCGCCGGTCAGCACATAATCGCCGATGCTTATCTCATCGGTGGCCAGGTGCTCGCTTACCCGCTCGTCAACCCCTTCGTAGTGACCGCAAATAAAAACCAGGTGACGGTTCTGTGAAAGCTCACGGGCAACCTCTTGCGAAAATAGCCGCCCCTGGGGAGTAAGCAGTACAATCGGCAGTTCGGCCTCTCTGTCCTTAACGTCATCCTTGATGGCCTCAACCGCCTCGAAAATCGGTTCCGGCTTCATTACCATGCCGGCGCCGCCGCCATAGGGATAATCGTCCGCGGTGTGGTGTTTATCATGGGTATAGTCCCGTATGTTATACAGGTTGAGATTCACCAGCCCGTTATCGATAGCCCGCTTGAAAATGCCGAAGCTGAACGGCGCTTCGAACATATGTGGAAATAGAGTTAAAATATCAATACGCATCGCCCCGATTTACCCCGGCATACTAATCGTATGCTCCGTCACCTCTCCCTTAATGATTTCCACGGCGTGAGGAATAGCCGGTAATATCACCTCCAGGCACTCCTGTACCGCCTTGGGACTGCCCGGCAGGTTGATGATAAGACACTGCCCGCGCAGGCCGGATACAGCCCGACTCAATACCGCCATCGGCGTTTTTTCCAGGGACCTGACCCTCATCGCCTCGGCGAAGCCGGGAACGTTCCTGTCGATAACCGATAGCGTCGCTTCCGGCGTAACGTCCCGCCGCGCCAGGCCTGTGCCGCCGGTGGTCAGAATAACATCCACCCCACCCCCGTCAGCCCACTCGATAAGCTTACCGGCTATTTTATCCCGCTCGTCGGGTACAACCTCATATTTAATAATGGTACTCTCTACTTGCGACAGTCTGTCCCTGATTACCTCACCGCTTTTATCCTGGCGCTGTCCCCGGGAACCCTTATCGCTGATGGTAAGTATGGCAATATTCAACATAACCTCTTCTCACAAAACAAGATATATTTTACCACAATTGAGGCTCACGATGGAAGTACCCGCATAAGAACTCTTCCCCCACCATCCCCTGCGAGCTAACAATAGCCGTTTTTTCCCTCAACTATAGTTAAAGTAACCGAATATGTCACGAAATTGTCACAATTTCTCAAAAATGGCTTGAAAAGACTTGACAAATATGGGGTAGTGTGTTATAAAATGGTGAAATATGGTGAATAGTGGTGAATAGTGGTGAATATTTGAGGCTATGTTCTACGGCGAGTTTGACTATAAAATAGATGATAAAGGCAGGGTGTCCCTCCCACCCAAGTTCCGCAGCGCCTTAAAAGACGGTGTGGTGCTGACATCCGGAGCCGAAAAATGCATTACAGTTTACACCGTATCCGAATGGAGGAAACTCTCCTCCACACTCACCAATAGTCCATTATCACGCAGCAAAATGAGAAAGTTAAGCCGCGCCCTTTTCGCCACGGCTTTCAGCACCAGGATAGATAATCAGGGTCGTGTTGCCATCCCGGCACCGTTACGCGAGCACGCCGAGATTGTGGATGAAGTAACTGTCATCGGTTCCAATACCTACCTCGAGATATGGAATAAAATACTTTGGGAGGAAGAGAAGGAAGTAAGCCAGGAACAGGCCTGGCAGATTATCGAAAGCCTGGAGAATAACTAATGATAAAACATTGGTCAGCCTCCAGCCATACCCCGGTTCTTCTCTCCGAGGCGCTTAGGTCACTGGCCGTCCAGCCAGGTGGCCGCTATATCGATTGCACACTGGGCAGCGCCGGACATGCCACCGCTATTCTGGACCATAGTTCGCCCGGCGGGCAGCTGCTCGGCATCGATGCCGACCCCAACGCTATCAAAATAGCCAGAGAAAGACTGCTGCATTATAAAGAATCTATCCTGCTGGTAAATGACAACTTTGTTAATTTGCAGTCTATCTGCATCAAATATGATTTTTTTCCCGTACACGGGATAATTTTCGACCTGGGTCTTTCCTCGCTCCAGCTTAACGGGAACGGCCGCGGTTTCAGTTTCCAGCATGACGCTCCGCTGGATATGCGGTTCAACCCCGGCCAGAAGATAACTGCCGCTGATATCGTCAACACTACTTCGGAAGCGAGACTGGCCCACCTAATTAAAACTTACGGCGAGGAAGGCCATAGCCGCCGAATCGCCCAGCGTATCGTCCAGGAACGCCCGATAAAGACCACGCGCCAGCTGGCCCTGCTGATTGAGAAGGCGGTCGGCCGGAGGGGTAAGCTGCATCCGGCTACCAAGACCTTCCAGGCGCTGCGTATCGCTGTTAATCATGAACTGGAGCACCTGGAAGCAGCCTTGAGACAGGCAATTGACCTTCTCGGTTACGAGGGCAGGCTGGTCGTTATTACCTATCATTCATTAGAAGACCGCATCGTTAAGCAGTTCATGCAAAGGGAAGCCCGAAGTTGCATCTGCCCTCCGGGAACCCCTGTCTGCATCTGCGGCCATACGCCGCGCTTAAGATTAATTAATAAGAAAGTAATTACCCCCACCACATCGGAAGTCCAGCTTAACCCGCGCAGCCGCAGCGCCAAATTAAGAGCGGCCGAGCGTATTGTCATCCAGGGTGATTGCTATGCCACCCCCGAAGACCATGCTTTTATCACTATAGCCAAATCAAGAGGCTGGCGAAGGCCGGCCCTATTAGAAAAAATCAGAATGGCCTTTTTAGCAGCCTAATACACGGTCGAACCTGAAAAGGAGGTTACCTATGTAATAACTGGGTACTCGAAGAGAAATTAAAATCCAGTTACCAAGGAGGGCAGATGAAAAGACGAAATGTTGTAGCTTCTATTGACGTTGGTACCACCAAGATATGTACCATAATGGCTGATGTCAGCGATGGCGGTGTCCCGCGTGTTGTGGGAGTCGGTATTGCACCATCCAAAGGACTGCACAAGGGCCTGGTGGTTAATATCAATGAAGCCAAAGAGTCAATTCGTGATTCAGTGAGAAAGGCAGAACAGGCCAGCGACTGCAGAGTGGAATCGGCCTATGTCGGCGTTACCGGACGTCACGTGACGTCCATGAATAACCGCGGCGTAGTTGCCATCACTCGTAACGACCGTGTCGTACGCCCCGATGACCTGAAACGTGTCCTCAACGCTGCCCAGAGTGTAAAAACTGCCGGCGACAGGAGGCTGCTTCATGTAATTCCCCGCGCCTATGCTGTCGATGGTCAGCCGGGTGTAAAGAACCCCGTAGGTATGCATGGATTCCGTCTCGACGTGGAAACGCACGTCATTACGGCTGCGGTAACCTCTATTCAGAATCTCGTGAAATGCATACGCAGCATCGGGATAGACATTGAGGACCTCGTCCTCGAACCGCTGGCCAGCAGTGAGGCTATTCTCACTGATGATGAGAAACAGGTAGGCGTAATACTGGCCGATATCGGCGGCGGAACCACGGATGTTGCCGTCTTTAGAGAAGGCAGCATCTGGCATACTTCCATCCTGCCGGTAGCCGGTTATCAGCTTACCCGCGATGTCGCCATCGGCCTGGGACTGCCGTTTGAAATCGCCGAGGAGATGAAGAAGAAATACGGCAGTGTTATGCCCGTTTACGAAGGCAAGGCGGATACCGCGCCGGCCATATCCAAGGACGGACACGGCGTCTCCTACCAGGATTTATGTGACATCATCAGGGCCAGAATCGAGGAAGTCTTGAAGCTTATCCTCCTGGAAATGCCAAACTCGGACTATGAAGCGCTGGTACCAGCCGGACTGGTACTCACGGGCGGTACTTCCAACCTTTCCGGTATCTCTGCTCTGGGACGCGATATTCTTAGACTCCCGGTAAGAGTAGGCGCTCCAACCGACGTACATGGCATAGCCGATGTGCTTAAAGACCCGGCCTATGCCACCAGCGTTGGTCTCCTGCTCTGGGGAGCCAAGCATGAAGGCAAGAAACAGTGGAATTCAGGACGATTCGGCGGTGCCTTTAGCCGCCTGGCATCCCAGCTTAGAAAGTTATTTAGATAATAATAAAAATAATAATAAATTATTAATAATTCTTTTTGGCACTAGTGAAAGGAGGAGGAGATGGCAAGAACAAGTTTTGTAGCTAATCCAGCAAAGATTAAGGTCATTGGTCTGGGTGGTGGCGGCAGCAACGCCGTAACCCGCATGGTCAGAGAAAATATTCAGGGCGTGGAATTCATCGCGATGAATACCGATGCTCAAGCTCTGGCTATCTGCGAAGCACCGATTTGCGTACAGCTCGGGTCCAAACTCACCAAGGGTCTGGGCGCGGGCGGCGACCATAACATCGGGGCTAAAGCTGCCGAGGAAAACCGCGACGATTTGAAGGAGCTCGTTTCCGGGGCCGATATGGTATTCGTCACCGCCGGCATGGGCGGCGGCACCGGCACCGGGTCGGCACCCATCGTTGCGGAAACATCCAAGCACAGCGGCGCTCTTACCATAGCCGTGGTTACCAAACCGTTTGAATTCGAGGGCGCTCATCGCATGGAAACGGCGGAAGAAGGCATTACCAACCTTATCGATAAGGTTGACACCCTGATTATCATCCCCAATGACCGCCTGCTGACGCTTTGCGACCAGAAGACCGGAGTGGACAGCGCCTTTAAACTGGCCGATGATGTATTGAGGCACGGTGTTCAGGCAATCGCCGAGGTTATCACTACCCCCGGTATGATTAACCTCGATTTTGCCGATGTTAAGGCGATTATGAAAGATGCCGGCCCGGCCTGGATGTCCATCGGCAATGGTACCGGACAGAACCGGGCTACCGATGCCGCTAAAGAAGCGCTGGCCAGCCCGCTGCTGGATGTGGCCATTGAGGGTTCCAAGGCCGTCCTGTTCAACGTTGTCGGCGGCAATAACCTCGCCCTGTTCGAGGTGAATCAGGCTGCCGATGTTATCAAACAGGCCGTTGACCCCGATGCCAATATCATTTTCGGCGTTGCCAATGACCCGTCCATGGAAAATGAAGTACGCATCACCCTGATTGCCACCGGGTTTCAGGCCAAGCTGGGTATGGGCAAAGACGGAGAGGAAGACGAACTTACCAAGCTTCTCAAGAACATGAAGACTGAAGACGAGCTTGATATGCCTTCCTTCCTGCGCCGCCCGTTATTCAGCCACCGGCGCCACATGACTACCCCAAGCGAAGTGCCGGCGGAACCGGTACATCAGCATCATTTCCAGTAAAAATTCCTGCGAGTGAATTTACCGGTAAACAGTCACGGGTAGTGGGAACAGGCTTGAGCATGTAATGCTCGATGAGATGAAGAATAAATAGTAGTATCAGTTATTATACACAGGGCTGCGGGTGGTACACTCCCGCAGCCTTTCTGTATTCATCGGTATCTCAAAATATTAACCCGCCCTGCCTGAATACACACATGGTAACTTAACCCCTACCCCCTCTGTTGACAAATTCCGCGTTATCTGGTTATCCTATTATCTGGCGATTCAATTATTTACCCGGGCTTTTTCGATATTAAAAATGCGTCCCACACTATATGCGAGTTATTACAGGCAAGGCAAAAGGACATCGGCTCAAGTTCCCGAAAGGAACGGCAACCCGACCGGCAACAGACCTGGTACGCGGTGCCATTTTTTCTATCCTGGAAAATATTGCCGACGACTGGTCACAGGTGCTTGACCTGTTTTCCGGTAGCGGCGCCCTGGGTATAGAGGCTTTAAGTCGCGGGGCTGGATGGGTAGACTTTGTTGAAAGAGAACCCAGGTGTTGTGGTATAATTAAGGAGAATTTAGAAAAGACGAAATTGTCAGCACAGGCTCATATATACTGCTGCGATGTCGCCAGGGCACTTTCCCTTATTGATAAGGAGTACAACATTATACTGATGGACCCACCTTATTCTAATGCGTCTATAGGTAATTTCATCACACAACTGGCAAACTCCAGACTGGTCGGCACACATACAAAGGTAGTAGTAACCCACTCACCGCACTTACCCCTTAGCCAAAACTACGCCGCACTAAACCTTATCAAAGAACACCGTCACGGCGATAGCTGCATCTCATTATATCGGAAGGAGGCAAGTTCTTGATTATCGCTCTCTATCCGGGCAGCTTCGACCCCATAACCAACGGGCATATCGATATCGCTACCAGGGCTTCAAAACTTTTTGATAAAATAATCGTAGGTATCTTTGCTACTCCGGATAAGCGCCTTACGTTCTCCCACGAAGAACGCGTAGACATGGCAAGGCGCGCTATAGCCCATCTACCCAACGTTGAGGTAATCCCGTACGATATTATTACCGTAGACTTCGCAAGGCAGGTCAATGCGCAGGTGCTGGTACGCGGATTAAGAATGAGCGCCGATTACGAGAGGGAATTTGAAATGGGCATGTTGAACCGGAAACTCTACCCGGAGCTGGAGCTCGTCTGCTTCATGGCCAGCCAGGAGTACCAGTTCCTTAGCTCCAGCCTGATGAAAGAGGTAGCCAGCCTTGGCGGTGATATCAACAGCCTGGTACCCAAACACGTGGCCGAAGCCCTTAAAAATAAAGGGGTTAGTAAAAAATAGACCGCCACATTGATTTAATATAGTCCACAAGGAGAATTTTTCAGGGAAAGACCAGGAGGTAAATTGAATGGCTTACATGATAACAGACGAGTGCATCAGCTGTGGGGCCTGCGAACCGGAATGCCCGGTCGGCGCCATCAGTGAGGGTGATACGGTCTATGTAATCGACCCTGATAAGTGCGTCGAGTGTGTAGGATATAACGATACTCCCAAATGCGCTGAAATATGCCCGGTTGATGCCCCCCAACCTGACCCGGATCACCCGAAAAAATAGGGCGACATCCGGATAAAGCCATACCGGCCAGGGTTTAGCAAAATACAACTATCGCGTTAATTGACCGCCCGTATCGGCGTGACAATCCGATTTATCTGTTTTCCGATAATAAGGTAAGGATTGTCTGCCTTTTACAGGGAAGACTCGGGGAGTTAAGAAGATACGGCGGCCAAGTTACCGGAGTCTTTTTACTGGAAGAAGTCACGTACCGAATCGAACTCGGCGGGCAATAACGCCAGTATAACGGGAAAGCCATCCAGAAGCAGATTAGCCAGGGCAGAATCGGCCACGGTACTGCCGATACCCAGGAAATTCACCCACATGGTCAGCAGGACACCGCAGAAGACGAATCCCATCACAAAGCCCAGGACTGCGCCGCCCAATCGGTTTACCCAACCCATCAGCACCGCTGAAACAACCCATTTTATTACCACGGCCAGTATTGAGGCTATCACCATCACCACTATTAAGATAATGGCAAAGGCGGCTATTTTAGCCCAGCCGGGGTCGGAAATGAAGGTCAGCGCCCCACCTAAAGATTCCGAGAATCGCCCTGCCAGAACCACGCCTACAATCATTCCGGCCACGGTAAAAAGGGCCTTGACAATGCCGGTTTTCAGCCCGATGAGTGTCGGAATTACAATGAGTATCAGGATAACGATATCCAGCCAGTTCATGCTCGTATTTTACTACTCATAGTGCAGGGCGTCAATGGGGTTCAGCTGGGCTGCCCTCATAGCCGGATATATTCCGGAAACAAGGCCGATGAATACCGAGACCGATATAGCCAGGATGACGATATCCCATGATACCGCAGCATTGATACTGATGCCAGCCGCCTCTGAAAAGGTGGAAATCAGCCACGACACCCCCCAACCCCCGATTATTCCCACAGCGCCGCCGGATAAACTCAACATGGCGGCCTCCAGCAGGAACTGGAGCAGAATATCCCGTCGCTTGGCGCCGACAGCCTTGCGGATGCCTATCTCCCGCGTACGCTCGGTTACGGATACAAGCATAATATTCATAATACCGATGCTGCCGACCAGCAGCGAGATACTGGCAATAGCCCCCAGTAATATCGTGAGCAGCCCGGTAACCTGCTGTATCATGCCCATCATCTGCTCCTGCGTCATGATGAGAAAGTCTTCTTTACCTTCCTCGGTAATGCGGTGACGTTGTGTTAATAATTCCGTAATATCCGCCGAAACGATATCGGCGATTTCGGTATTCTCTATCTGTACCGCCAGTTGCTGGACGGTGTCCTCCCCACGTACCGTCTGCCCCGGGAAAAGCCTCGTCTGGTAGGTTGTTATGGGCACCACAATTATGGCGTCCATGCTGATACCCATCATCTGCCCGCCCTTGGCTTCCAGTACGCCGATAACGTTGAACTGGCGTCCGTTGATTTTAACCTTTTTCCCCACCGCATCTTCACCGCCGAACAAATCTTCAGCGATGTCGCTCCCCAGCACCGTTACCATATCCTTGGAGGCCACGTGCCGCGCGGTAATAAACTGTCCGTACTCCGTTGGAAAGTTCAATACATACTCATATTCCGGGGTCGTTGCCTCGATGAAAGCCGCGGTGCTCTCATCACCGGCAGCCACTTCAGCGTAATTTTCCGTTATCGGGGCGACGGCTATCACCGAAGGGACCCGTTCGGCGATGGCCTCGGCGTCGCTGATAGTAAGGCTCTGACTAGCCATTCCCATGGCGGCCAGCCCCTCCAGGCCAGGCGTCTGGGACGTTATGTATATCAGATTGGTGCCCATGCCTTCCAGAGTAGAGGTAATGGATTTTTCCGCTCCCCTGCCCACCGACATCAGGGTGATAACCGAGCCTACGCCGATGATAACACCCAGCATGGTCAATGAGGAGCGTAACTTGTTGGCACCAAGCGACCTGAAAGCTATAATAAAGGACTCAATCCACTTCACGGTTTATCTCCTCGATTGTACTGATTAATCACGGGCTGCCGCATCAACTCTCTTATCTTCTATAATTTTCCCGTCCAGCAGCCGTACGATACGCTGTGCTTTTGCAGCGACATCCGGCTCATGGGTCACCAGAATAACGGTGATGCCCTCCTGGTTGAGCCGGCAGAAAATGGAAATAATCTCGGCGGTTGCATTGCTGTCAAGATTACCGGTGGGCTCATCCGCCAGGATGAGAGACGGGTCATTTACCAAAGCCCGGGCAATGGCCACGCGCTGCTGCTCGCCACCCGATAGTTCCGAAGGTTTATGCGCAGCCCGTTCCTTCAGCCCGACACGCTCCAGAGCCTCTATCGCCCGCTTGCGTTTCTGACCCCCGCCCCCGTAAACAAGCGGCAGTTCCACATTAGCTATCGCCGCGGTCCGCGGCAGGAGATTGTAGGTCTGAAAGACAAACCCTATCTTTTTGTTTCTCATTTCGGCCAGCTTGTTATCGTTAAGCTGGCTTATATCTAATCCCTCGAGGATATATCTGCCTTCCGTAGGCTTGTCCAGAAAGCCCACAATATTCATCAGGGTGGATTTCCCGGAGCCCGAGGCGCCGATAAGCGCCACCATCTCACCCTGCCTTATATTCAGGTTTACCCCCCTCAATGCAGGTACCTCTACATTACCCATATGGTAAATCTTGGTAATATTATCCAGCTCAATCATGCCATTATTCGGCGACATAGCTAACACTTCCTGATATATTAATTAGAAGAAGCTCATACCCGAAGCCGACTTCACTTTTACCTCCACCACCACTGTCTCGCCTTCGCTTACCCCGCTGACTATCTCGGCACGCAGTCCGTCATCCAGACCGACGACTACCACCCTTTCTTGATACTTATCACCTTCCATGACTTTAACAATCGTCTGCCCCTGGTCGTTCTTGCTAATAGCGCGACCCGGCACCATGAGGACGTTTTCACGTTTTTCCACCAGGATATCTGCTGAAGCGCTCATACCTACTTTAATTCCGGATTCTTCTTCTGTATCCAGGTCTATCTTGACCTGATAAAGCACCACACCCCCCACCTCCATAGGCACGGGATAGATGGCCGTCACGTGACCTTTGAATTCCTTTTCAGGCATGGCATCCACGCTAACCGCAGCCTCCTGACCCAGCTCCAGCAGCGGTATATCTATCTCGTCAACCTCAATCACCAGCTCCAGAAAGTCGGGATTAATCATTTGAATAATCGTCGTGGGGACCATGGACGGCGATGGAATAATATCGCCTTCTTCAGCCGGGATTACAGCCACCACACCATCAAACGGGGCAGTGATAGCGGCTTCGTCAAGCTGTCTCCGAGCGTCAGCCAAGGACTGCCCGGCCAGGTCCACCGCCTGCTCCGCCTGTGTTACGGTATGTTCAGCCGAGGCTAATTGCATTTCGAAAAGTGCGATATTTTTATCGAGGTCATCGATATTTTTTTGAGCAATAGCCACGGATGCCTCCGCTGCCTCAACCTGCTTTTTCTTTAGATTAACCTGCCTGGAATCGTATCCGGCTATTGCATTATCGTAGTTAGCCTGCGCAACATCTAATGACTCTTTAGCCCGATCCAGTGCCAGCGTCCAGGTATCCGAGTTTGCGGTATCCTGCTGTGCCATGAGCTTGACATAGTCGTAATAGGCCTTGGCCCTATTCAGGTCCGCCTGTATAGTAGGGAAATCAACAGCCGTAATGCCGGCGGCCAGGTTATTTTGCGCAGTATCAAGCGTTATTTGTGCGTTTAGCAACGCCAGTTGTAGTGAGTCATCGGAATTACGCGTGTTATCCAGATTATATTCGGCTGTATATCCGGCAAGTTCCGCCTGTGTTAGAGCTACCTCTGCCTGGGTCAATGACATCCGTGCCTGGCCTACTGCCAGCTCCAGAGTACTTGTATCAAGGCTGGCCAGCACGTCACCTTCCTTTACCCTGTCCCCTTCTTCTACCATTATTTCATCCAGCTTGCCGGCGCTGCCGAAGGTCAACCTGGCCTCACGCGAGGTCTCTATTTTCCCATTGCCGGTGACGCTTAACGATAAATCGCCGCGCGTTACCTCGACCTGCTGCCGGCTGACCTCTCCCTGACCGCCTCCCATCGAATCACAGGCCGTCACTCCCAGCAGAGCCAGTAGAATTGCCATCAAAACAAGGCCAGAAATGAGTCTTCTTTTCATCGTTCTCCTCCGGGATTCCTGATAAATAACTTTTTATTACTTCTTCTTAAGTAACAATCTCAACTGAAGCTTTTCTCGTCTTTTATCGTAACGTTCCATCAACTTCGGGAATGCCTTTCCCAGAAATTGATATCGGTCACTCATTTGTTCCAGCCACTCCTTACGCACGGAAGGTTCATCCTTCATTAATTTCAGGCCGTTTTCAGCTAGCCGGCGGAACATCTTGATTTCACCTTCAAGTCCGTGCTCGATTGTCTTCCGCAGGGCATCCTCGCTCAAGCGAAAGTGGTTATGCCTTTCGCCGGGTATGATATAGCGTTCAATCAACCCTATCTGCGAGAGAAGTCTCACAGTGGTGCTGATTGAACCCTTGCTGGCCAGTAGAACATCGGCCAGTTCAGCCGGCGATTGATAAAGCGGGTCAGAAATAAGGAGCCACCCGAACATTCGACCCGCCATGCGGGGAAGACCGGTTTTTTCGAAGACAACACCCACATCTTCCACAAAATTTCGCTCTTCATCCCTTAAATTCCCTGACATACGCCTCTCCCTGATAATTTTTATACATTATAATATATTTAATAAGTTTTGTCAATACTAAACTATATAAATATTCTAAATATATAGAATATATTAAACAGAAATTCTTACATAAACGACTAAGACTCTTGCCGGGGATCGTCATTTCCCAAGTTCTTTAGCCCGCCGGTAGGCCGCTTTTACCGCATCTTCGACGAGCCCGGCAAAACCGCCTTCATCAAAGACCTTTAAGGCGCTCTCCGTAGTGCCCCCGCGAGAAGTAACGTTCCGACGCAGCTCGGCGGGGGGCTTACCCGACTGCCGCATCAGGTGTGCCGAACCCAGTACCGTCTGGAAGACCATTTCCCGGGCTTCTTCCCTGGGAAGACCGATGTTTACCGCCGCATCTACTAACGCCTCTGCAAATAAAAAACAATAGGCCGGGCCGCTGCCGCTGACCGCTGTAGCCATATCTATGCACTTTTCATCGTCGAAGTAGATTTCTCTGCCCATGGCGCCGAGGATAGCCTTCGACTGCTCTTTCTGCGTTGCGGTTACTCCGGCAGTAGCTGTCCAGGCGCTCATACCGAAGCCAATTTGGGCCGGCGTATTGGGCATGCAACGTACGATGCTGCCGTACCCCAAACCCTGACTAATAGTACCGATTTTCACCCCGGCAACAATAGAGAGAACCAGCTGTGTCGGTTTAATACATCCTTTCAAATCGGAAAGAACCTCCGGCAGGTTCTGGGGCTTAACCGCCAGTACGACGGTATCCTTGTTGTTCACGGCTTCCCGGTTATTCTCCGTCACTACCACGCCGTACTGCTTCTCAAGATATTCACAGCGCGACTCGCTTATATCACTGACGCTGATACCGTCAGGTGTGGCCAGGTTTTTCGCCAGAACCGCCGAAATAATCGCCTCCCCCATATTCCCCCCGCCGATAAACGCTATTTTCATAATATTTCTACCTCACCCCCTCTGTCCCCCTCTCCTCTCAAGGAGAGGGGGACTTCATTTAAGAGAGGGGCTGGCGCCCCTCTTTGACGCCCCGTCTCGAATGTATCGCTACTTTACCACAATATTAACTAGCTTACCCGTGACATAGATAACCTTGACCACTCCCCTGCCCTCCATGTAGGGCTTCACCTTTTCCAGTTCCGCGGCGATTTTTTTAGCTTCGTCTTCCGCGATGGAGACCGGCACCGTTACTTTATCGCGCAGCTTGCCGTTTACCTGTACGACCAGCGTAAACTCATCATGTGCCACCAATGCGCTATCCCATTCCGGCCATGCCTGGTTGTGAACGCTGTACTTATAGCCCTTCCTTTTCCAGAGTTCCTCGGCAATATGCGGTACCGTCGGCGCCAGGAGCAGGAGCAGTGTCTTTATGGCTGATTCCCAGACCCCCGCGGAAACACTGCCTGCCTCTTTCACCCTATGCAGGTAATTGGTAAACTCCATGAGCGCCGCTACCATGGTATTAAAATGGACTCTCTCAATGTCCTCGGTTACTTTTTTAATAGTCTGGTGAGTCACACGGGCCAGCTCATCGTCTCCTTGAGCGCCGTCAGACCTGTATCCATCCAGCGCCAGGTTCCAGATTCTATTCATCCAGCGGCTCATGCCGCTGATGCCGCTATCGTCCCACTCGCCGCCCTGGTCCCACGGCCCGATGAACATGAGATAGGTGCGCATGGCATCGGCCCCCAGTTCAGCCACATAGTCATCGGGGTTGACCACGTTGCCTCTCGACTTGCTCATCTTATGCTTCCCGGCGATAATCGTCCCCTGGTTAAATAGTTTCTTGAACGGTTCCTTAAAATCAACCAGCCCCATATCATGGATAGCCTTGGTAAAGAAACGGGCGTAGAGCAGGTGCATTACGGCATGTTCCGCTCCGCCGGTATAGAAGTCGACCGGACACCAGAGTTTCACCTTTTCATCATCGAAGGCTGCCTTATCATCACGCGGGCTGCAATACCGCAGAAAATACCACGAGGAGCATACGAACGTGTCCATGGTATCCGTCTCCCGTTTAGCGGGACTCCCGCACTTCGGACAGGTGACATTCACGAATTCCTCATTGTATTTCAGCGGCGATTCTCCGGTGGGCTTGAATTCGGCATCCTCCGGCAGCAGAACGGGCAGGTCTTTCTCCGGGATAGGTACGATGCCGCACTTATCGCAAAATACCATGGGAATAGGGGCTCCCCAGTAACGCTGCCGGGATATCAGCCAATCGCGTATTTTATAGCTGATAGTCCGTTTGCCCCATCCTTTTCCCTCCAGGTATGCGGTTACGGCATTGATACCATCCTGATTGCCGCTGAATTCGCCGGAATGAATCATCTTTCCATAGTCAGCGTGGAAAAGCATGTCGCGGTAGAACTCAAGAGTATTAAGCATCTCCATCACGGTACGCATCTCGCGCACACTCGGCTCAATGGCCTTACAGCGTTTCAATATTTCTCTTTCCGATTCAACCGAGTCCAGCGACAGCGTTTCCACGCCGTCCTTGCCCCCGAAGAAAAATAGCCAGGCAGACCCGACGATTTCGTTCCAGCCGCCCGGTTTTTTGTATTTTTTCATGAGCTCGATATAGCGTTCAATCTGTGCTTCGCCGTTCAGCGTTACGTACTGGCCGCCGATTTCCGCTTCCGTATAGCTGAAACCGCCCTTCTTTAACTCTGCTGCGAATCCTTCACGCATCGAATCGGGGAAAGCGAAACTCCTGGCGACGCCGTCAGCGCGGTCGATTACCGGGATAACGGGCAGGCCGTACTTGAGGGCGAAGGCGAAGTCGCGTTCGTCGTGGGCGGGCACCGCCATAACGGCTCCGGTGCCGTAGCCTAAAAGCACATAGTCGGCAATCCAGATGGGCACTTTCATGCCGTTCAGGCGATTGATACAATAAGCCCCCGTGAACACGCCATCCTTCTCTTTTTCGGTGGAAAGTCGCTCTATTTCGCTCTGGCGGCGCGATTTTACAATATAGTTCTCAACCTCCGCTTTTTTATCATGAGTGGTCAGCTTCGCCACCAGCGGGTGCTCCGGTGCCAACACCATGAAGGTCACACCAAAGACAGTATCCGGGCGGGTAGTAAACACCCGTATCTCCTTTTCTTCAACGCCGGGGTGGTCGAGCCCGAAGGAAATTTCCGTCCCCTGGCTTCTACCTATCCAGTTACGCTGCATTATCTTAATACGTTCCGGCCAGTCGATGCCGTCGAATTCCATCAGCTCGTCGGCGTATTTCGTGATGCGGAAGAACCACTGCTCAAGGTCGCGCCTGATGACGGGGGTATTGCAGCGTTCGCATAAGTCCTCCCCTACCACCTGTTCGTTGGCCAGCACCGTCTGGCAGTTGGGGCACCAGTTGACCGGAGCCTTGGCGCGGTAAGCCAGGCCGGCTTCATAGAGCTTCAGGAAAAACCACTGCGTCCATATATAATAGTCCGGCAGGCAGGTGATGACCTCCCGACTCCAGTCGTAGACGGCACCGATGCTCTTGAGCTGCCGCCGCATATTCTCTATATTCTGCATTGTCCAGGTATAGGGGTGGATGCCCCGACTTATGGCGGCATTTTCCGCCGGCAACCCGAAGGCATCAAAGCCCATCGGGTGGAGGACGTTATAGCCGCGCATCCGCATATAGCGGGCATAGACATCGATGGGAACATTGTTATACCAGTGGCCTATGTGCAGGTCGCCGGAGGTATAGGGAAACATGGTAAGGGCGTAATATTTAGGACGGGGGTCGTCATCATTGACCTCGTAGAGCTTATCCCCGGCCCATTTCTGCCGCCACTTCTCTTCTATTTCCTGCGGGTTATACCTGTCTGCCATGATTGAACTCCATCTAGAAAAAAGAGCTGCGGATAGCCCTCATGCCAGTAATTGTAGCAATAAAGAGTGCAGCGTGCAAGCTAAAAAAGACCCCCACCCCCGTTTATTCTCTTTTCTCACCCATACCACCCTCGCGTCATCCTAAGCTTAGCCCGCAAATATCCCACATCCCCCAACCCTTGCGCTATCCCCGTTTTTCACCTAGAATAGGATAGCCCGAGCCGAAGTGGCGGAATGGGTAGACGCGACAGTCTCAAAAACTGTTGAGGGGCAACCCTCGTGTCGGTTCGAGTCCGACCTTCGGCACTAAAAAAATTGGTCTCCTCACGACGTTTCAAATTTCCACCAATTATTATAGAATTACTATATAGATAGATGGATATTTTTATCGTCGTCCTGGAATCAGTGCTGGTGCTCCTGGGCATAGGCCTTATCGGATTCTGGATAACCAGGCGGGGCATTATACCCGAGAACGTGTTGAGCCTGCTAAGTCGACTTGCCATAGATATCGCCCTGCCCTGCATGGTCTTCGCCAGCATCATCGTCAATTTCTCCCCGGAAAAGCTCCCCGACTGGTGGCAGCTGCCGTTATGGTGGTTCGCCTTCGCCGCCGTCTCCCTGGCATTGACACTTATCACCATGTTTCTCTCTCAAAAAGAGACCCGCGGCGAGTTCGCTCTTAACCTTTTCTTCCAGAACGGGCTGTTCATGCCGCTTATCATCATCAGCGGCATCTTCGGCGCGGATTCGCCTTATATAACGCAGCTCTATATCTTCATCATTTTCCACCCGGTTCTCTTTTTCAGCGCCTACCAGCTCTTTTTCAGGAAAAAGAGCCAGGAGAAAATACGGTGGAGCCGCATTCTCAACCCCATCCTCATCGCCACGTTGCTGGCAATCATTGTTCAGCTTGTCAACGCCAGGGGCTACCTGCCGGACTTTATACAGTCTATCCTGCAAATCCTTGGAGGCATGGCATTACCGCTTATCCTGATTATTCTGGGCGGCAGCCTGTACCTCGATATCAGGCAGAAGGGTAAATTCTATTACGGGGAGATAATAAAATTCGTCATCATTAAAAATTTCGTCTTCCCCCTGGTCGTCCTGGGTCTGCTTATCCTTCTCAAGCCTGTCTACAGTCTGGCGCTTATCTTCATCCTGCAGGCCGCCGTGCCGCCCATTACCGGCACTCCCATCGTCACCGAGCGCGCCGGCGGCAACAAGTCGATATCCAACCAGTTCATATTATCCAGCTTTGTCGTTTCCGTGATATCCATTCCCGTAATATTCCTGGTATTTAGCCGGTTCTTTCCCCTGCCCTGACCGATTAATAATAAAGTAATATAAAAAAGGAGATTAAACCGTATATGATTACCCTGAAATGCCCCAAGTGCGGTGCGGAGACCAAACTCTCGCTGGTGGATGCAGACTACGAAGGCCCGCGCCGGTGCTGGAAATGCCACGAGTTCTTTTCTATAAAGATAGAGAATAACGTGCTTAAGTCCTGTGAACCATTGAGTCAGGAAGAATTTAAAAAACAGCAAGAAATTGAAGCCCTGAAAACCAGGTTCAGAAAAGAATAGCCGGATTCAACACGATACCGATTACTTCTTGTTTTTAGAATTCCGTTTCTTACCGCGCCTGGCAAGCTCTTCCCTCTTTGCTTTCAGCTCGATGAGGCGAAAAACCGTTTTAGCTTTTCCTGCGAGAACGAAGTTCTCCATCTATTTTACCTACCCTATCGGATATTCTGTGTCCGGCTAACCTTAATTTCTTTTCAAATCCCTTGTCTTATCCTCATCAATCTTATCAGCCGACTATAAAAACAGATATAAAATCCATAAATATTGGATAAACTTCTCCTTAATAATTTATAAAGAATAATAAGAGAAATATAATAAATCCCTGCTCTGCGACCTCCAGTTACCGACCTCCATGGACAAATATCCTGAAAGCGCTATTGACAAGCATGGGAAATAATTATATAAATAGGCTACGATAGCCTAGAAAGTGGAGGTAAGAAATATGGCGAAAATACAGGCGATACAACCGGGCTACTGCGTGGCGGTACATCTTATGCCGGAGACCGCGCCGGATAATTGCTACATAGGAATGGTCGAGGTTGCCGACGAACACGGTATTCTGATAAACCTGGTGCACTGGGACGACAAGCTCGACATGCTGGGCGGTTACTCGGAGAGCCTCTTTGTCCCCTGGGTAAATATAAACTCAATACTTATCAGCACCGAGAAGCAGCCGACCAGACGGTTCATGACTGACAGGGCTCGTAAGTGGGGGACACAAATCGAGACTCTTCACGGGAAGGAAAAAGCCGCCCCCAAGAAAAAGTAGCCTTTAAAATATCATTCGTATATCAGACGATAATAAGACTCCGTAACCATCATCGTACGGCGCCCCGATGATTACGGAGTCTTATTATTTAATACGGAGCCTGTGTAAAGTGAAAGAGGGAATATATTAAAAATAGCCATGGGAAACGCCCGGAGTTGCTCCCCCCTAAAGCGCTTCCTCTAAAGAGGACAACTGCACTTTGGTGCCGATTACAATCAGTTTGTCTCCGCTCTCTACGACCTCTTCGCCGGTAGGATTGGGGGTCAACGTACGGCCTTTCTTCTGGACAGCCAGTATGGCAACACGTATTTTATCCCGTACCTCTTTAATCGTTAAGTCGATTAGCCTTGAGTTTTCCGAAATATCTACATTCTCCAGGCGCATCTCACGACCCCGACTGTATATAACATTATCGATAAAATCAACGACAGCCGGGCGCAGGGCCAGCATGGCCATACGGTTCCCCCCGATGGCGTGAGGCAAAATAACGCTATTGGCCCCGGATCTTTCCAGCTTGGTTACGGCTTCCGTGCTGGACGCACGGGCTTCGATATAAATATCGGGGCGCAGTCCCCGCGCCGATAGCGTAATATAGGTATTGTCCGTATCCGAGCCGACGGCGGCTATCAGGCCGCGAGCCCGTTCGATTCCGGCGCTTTTTAGAATATCGTCCCGGGTAGCATCACCCTCCATATAAATATAATCGGATTTTTCCAATCTGGCGATGCATTCGGACCTGTTATCGATAACGATGAAAGGGACTTCTCCTTCAAAAGCACGGGCGATTTCCTCGCCGACCCTCCCGAATCCGCAGAGAATGAAATGTCCTTTGAGATTGCCAATTTTAGTTTGCATTTTACGCCTCTCCCATACGGTGCCGATATTACCTTCCACAATATATCCGACGATGCCACTCAATGCATACAGCGCCCCGCCCACGCCGCCTATCATCAGAAAAATACTGAAAACCCGCCCCCCGTCGGAAAGGGGATGGACTTCACTGTAACCCACGGTGGTAATGGTGGTGACCGTCATGTAAATGGAATCAAGGAAATTCCAGCCTTCGATAATCTCGTAGCCGATTACGCCAACGACAATGACGCCCACCAGCCAGAAGATACCCCAAAATAATCTGCGTAAAGGATTCATACAATACCCGTGCCGGCTATTATACCGAATAATAGCATAGCCTTGCAGTTACCAGCAAAACAGGCATTGCCACAGCCACGCCTAAATGCTATAATCCGTGTGTAAGGATGGCGAGTAGTGCAGCGGTAGCACAGGGGACTTTGGCTCCTCTGACCCAGGTTCGAATCCTGGCTCGCCAGCCATCTCTTTCCATTCTCACGTCTATATCTGCCATTCTCGCCTTCCTTGACAGCCATTGGTATAAGTACTATTATCAATGTTGAAATTTTATCAGGAAATAAGGAGGCAGACAATGGCTAAGATGCCCAAAGAAGTAGTGGACATGATAAACGAACGCCCGCTGGCACCCAAGGTACTGGCTACCTGTGACAGCGCCGGTAAGCTCAACGTAGTCCCCAAAGGCACTCTTACCGCCATAGATGAGGAGACTATAGCCTTCGCAGACATCTTCGGGGACAAGACCAACGTGAATCTAAAAGCCAATCAAAAGGCCGCGGTGGCGGTTTTCAAGATGGACTTACCGCCGGTCGGCTATCAGGTGAAAGGGACCTTTCAGGGCTTTCAGACATCCGGGCCTCTATTCGATACCTTTGCCGGGCAGGTAAAGGAGATGCTGGGTCTGGATATCAAGTCGGTGGGCGTCATCAAGGTTGACGAAGTGTACGCCGCAGGGGTACCCAATCCGGGCGCCAAACTGGCCTAGAGCTGAAAATCCCCTGAAATACTATAGTGAGAAATCAATCCGCGGTAAATAACCGGCAGGAAAAGCGCATGCTGTGGAAGGTATAATGGTGTACGCAACTTGACCTTCTTAAGATAGCTTCCTTTGTGCGGTTCCGTTTTTCAGTGTATACTTATTATAGAGTCAGCATACACAGGCGGAATAAATGGCAGAAGAAGAAAGCGGATTCGACGAGTTAATGCGCCTGCAACAGCAGTTTTCACGACAGCAGAAAGAGCATGACGAAAAAGAGCGCCAGCGTGAAGAGCAGGGCAAAAAGGTACAGGGCGTCCTACAGGGACTTAAAGACCTTAATGTTTCCATGGCTATCGAGCAGCTTAAAACAGTAGCCGCGCCGGAAATCGTTAAGGAAGTGAACGCCATGAAAACCAGGGAAGGGACCGACGAACTGCGCAAGATGATATCCGACCTGGCCGAAGAACTGGAAAAAAGCCTGGCCACTATTTCGACTTCAAGAACCGATACGGTCTCCCTGGTAAACTCCATGAGGACTCTCAACATCCTCATGGACCTTTATTTCTCTCTCCACTAGTAATAACCCACGCGAGAAATAAAATTCTTTTACGCGTCCAATATTATACTTAAACATGAAATTTAGGTATTTTGGCCGATTTCCACAAAGACCGTAACGTAATACAATTCCTATATCACAATAAGGTCAGTTAGTTTGTTTTTCCCTCCTCCCTATAATGTGGGGGAAGCTGTTGAGGGGCATTACGGCTTCCCCCTCGCCTCTTTTTTCTTCCTGTTTACGGCATCACGAAACTCGTCGCATAATCGTTCACGTTAACCGTATAGGTCTCACCGGGAACATACCGGTCGCCGCCGATAGCCCAGTATTTCTCGAAGTAACCATACACCTGGGCGCAAATCGCTCCCCTGGTACGTTTTACGGCTATGGTGATATTCACTGTATTATCAATGCATTGACAATTCCCGCCGGAATACTCGGTGCAACTATCTGGCAGGCCTCCCTTGATATAAACGAACACCCACGGATCAGGCGGCGGGTGCGGCTCCTCAATGATTACCCTGACCTCATGGATTGGCGCCGGAAAATATTCTATCTCCGGGCCCCAAGACTCCGGCCAGACGCCCACATTAAAGAGAGCCGAAGCCGCGATTCCATCATCAGTATAGACTCTTAATTCATATTCGCCTTTCTCTGCCGGGACATCCCAGAGCTCCGGGTAGCCGACCAGAATAACCGAACCGCGTTCCCAGGGCCCCAGGTTCCGAGGCGATGCCCGAATTTCCTCTTCGACACCCGTTCCTCCGTTGTAATAAGAAAACACTACAAACGTTATTTCTTTTTTGAGAAGCCAGTCCTTTATTACAAGCCCAACTATCATCTTTTCGCCCGGTTTAAAGACCGCCTGTACATCGTCGGGATGCGGACCGGAGCGATGCATCGACCAGCCGCTTGTCGGTGGAGGCTCACCCGGTGATGCCTTCATAATATCAATATCATCGATAATAGCCGCGTCAACCTGCTGACAGCCGGTCGCCGCGAGTGCCATCAGAACAGAGAGAGCCACCAGACAGGAAATAGCCAGAATTTTCATTACACGCAGATTATAACACAGGTTTACATGCCAGCCTTGCATGGCTATAATATAAACGGATTGTTATTCTCACACATACCTGACCAGAATGTTTTATACCGATGAATTTTCGCATGAAACTCGGCATTGATATCGGTTCGGTAACCGCCAAGGTGGTAGTAGCCGACAAGTCTGATAATATAATCGAATCCAGGTATGTCCGTACCAAGGGTCAGCCGATGGAGACCATCCTGGCTATCCTGGAGGACATACTTACCAGATATCCGCCCGAGCGTTTTCAGACAGCCGCCGCTACCGGCACCGGCGGGCAGCTCATCGCCAACCTGCTGGGCATATCCTTCGTTAACGAAATTACCGCGCAGGCAGCTGGGACTGCCCGTTTCCACCCGGAAGTGCAGACAATCCTTGAGATAGGCGGTGAAGACTCCAAGCTCATCGTTCTGAAAAAGGAATCGGAAGAATCCATCCCCAAAGTTGTCGATTTCGCCCTTAACGGCGCCTGCGCCGCCGGCACCGGCTCCTTCCTCGACCAGCAGGCCTCGCGGATGGGCATCCCCATCGAGCAGTTCGGCGATGTCGCCTTAAAGTCGGAGCACCCGCCACGCGTCGCCGGACGCTGCAGCGTCTTCGCCAAGAGCGATATGATTCACCTGCAGCAGGTAGGCACCCCGGTGCAAGACATCGTCGCCGGCCTGTGCTTCGCCATGATACGCAACTTTAAAGGACAGGTAATCCGCGGTCGCGACATGGGCAAACCCATCTCTTTCCAAGGCGGAGTGGCCGCCAACAAGGGTATCCGGCGTGCCGTGCTGGAGGTCGTGGAGCTGGAAGAAGCGGACCTGATAATTCCCGAGCATTTCTCCGTGTTGGGGGCACTGGGCGCTGCCCTTTCCGGCAAGGAAAACGCTCTCCCCGGGGACACCGTTCAGCAATTGCGGGACTATATCGCCCGGCGGGAATACAATTTTGTTACCCTGCCGCCCCTTGAAGGTGACGACTATCCGATAGAAATCGAGCCGGTGAAAATCGACCCCGAAAAGCCTGTCGAGGCCTATATCGGCGTGGACATAGGCTCCATCAGCACCAATGTCGTCGTCATTGACAAAGATAATAACGTACTGGCAAGGCGCTACCTGATGACAGCCAGCCAGCCCATAGAAGCCGTAAAAAAGGGGCTTTTAGAGGTCGGACAGGAACTAAAAGACAAAGTCATTATAAAGGGCACCGGCTCCACCGGCTCCGGACGCTACATGACCGGGGAATTCTTCGGTGCCGATATTATCCGCAACGAAATCACGAGCCATGCCAGAGCCGCTTCATTCGAGTGTCCTGATGTGGACACTATCTTTGAAATCGGCGGACAGGACGCCAAGTACGTCAGCCTGCAGAATGGCACGATAATCGACTTCGCCATGAACAAGGTATGCGCCGCCGGTACCGGCTCCTTCCTCGAAGAGCAGGCGGAAAAGCTGGGCATCAATATCGAGGAGGAATTCGGCAAGCTGGGACTGGCTTCAAAGCACCCGCTGGACCTGGGTGAACGCTGCACCGTTTTCATGGAGTCGCAGCAGAACTATTGCAAGCAACGGGGCGCCGCCAAGGTAGACCTGGTGGGCGGGCTCGCCTATTCGGTCGTGAAAAACTACCTGACCAAGGTGATAGAAGAACGTAAAATCGGTGACCATATTCTGTTTCAGGGAGGCACCGCCTTCAACCGGGCCGTAAAAGCCGCCTTCGAGAGCATCCTGGGCAAGAAAGTCCAGGTGCCGCCGCACCATGATATCCTCGGCGCCATCGGCGTGGCCATGCTGGCCAGGGAAGAGATGGAGGCCAGCGGCAGAGAGACACGTTTCCGCGGCTTCGACCTGGCAGGTCGGCAATACGAGCTCTCCTCCTTCGAATGCCAGAGCTGCTCCAATCGATGCGAAATACACAAGGTCGTCTTCGAGGGGGAGAAACCCCTTTTCTACGGCTCGCGCTGCGGAAAATGGGACAGCACGGAACAGAAGGAGAAACGCGAGTCTTCTAAAATACCGCGTCTGTTCGAGGAGCGCGCCCTGACCCTGATTAACACCTATCCTAAAGACAAACCCGACAACCCCAACGGCAAGACGGTGGGGATTCCCAGGGTGCTGTTTTTCCACGAGCTCTACCCGTTATGGAAAGCATTTTTCACCGAGCTCGGCTTCGAGGTGGTGCTCTCCGACCCCACCAACCGGCACATCATGCGCCAGGGCGTGGAAAATATCGCCGAAGAGCCGTGCCTGCCCATCAAGCTGGCCCACGGGCACATGCTCAACCTGCTGGAAAAGGAGCCGGATTTTCTCTTTGTGCCCGTCCAGTGCACCATGGAGAAGCTCTCCGACGACTTCAACAAGTCATGGAACTGCCCGCTCACCCAGAGCCTGCCCTATATCCTGCTTAGCTCCACGCGCATCAAGGAATCGCTGAATGCGCCGAAGGGTAAACAACCCAGGATATTACGTCCGGTCATCCACCCCGACCGCGGGCGCGCCTGGCAGAAAAAGGTGTTAGGAAACGTCGCCCGCGACGCTGGAATTACCTCGAACACCGCTATCGATAAAGCCATTCAGGCCGGGTTTGAGTCATTCGATAGTTTTAACGACTGGCAGCAACGGCGAGGCCGGGAGGTCCTTGATAACCTCAAGACCGACGAGAAAGCTGTCGTCATCGTTGGCCGCGCCTATAACACCTGCGACGAGGCCATGACGCTCAACATCCCCGAGAAGCTGCGCGATATGAACATCCTGGCGATACCCATCGACTTTCTGCCACTGCAATCGGTGGCCAGCGAGGTAAACCTGGGCAACCCCAACATGTACTGGAAGGCGGGGCAGAAGATACTCTGCGCCGGTAGGCTCATCGCCAAGGACCCGCGCCTGTTCGGGCTCTATGTCACCAACTTCGGCTGCGGCCCCGACTCGTACCTGACGAAATTCTTCAGCAAGGAGACCGAGGGCAAGCCCTTCCTCACTATAGAAATCGACGAGCACTCCGCGGATGCCGGCATCATAACACGGTGCGAGGCTTTCATCGATACGATACGCAACGCCAGAACACGCGGCACCAGCAAATACACACCGCTCGTGAGCATCTCGTCCAATCACACCAACACCCGGCGCGTCTATGTGCCTTACATGATTGACCACGGCTACGTCCTGACCGCCGCCATGAAACACTGCGGGGTCGATGCCGAACCCCTGCCGGAGTCGGACGAGCTTACGCTGGAGATAGGACGGAAATACACCACGGGCAAGGAATGCTACCCCAGTATCATTACCAGCGGTGATATAATCAAAAAGACGATGGCGCCGGACTTCGACCCCGAGCACGCCGCCTTCTTCATGCCTTCCGCCAGCGGTCCCTGCCGCTTCGGGCAGTACAACCGGCTCCACCGCATGATACTTGACGAAATCGGACTCCCGCAGGTGCCCGTCCTCGTCTTCGACCAGACCGGTGGCTACCATAAAGACATGGAATCCCTGGGGCAGGGGTTCCGTCTCCACGCCTGGAGGGCCATCGCCATCCTCGACTCCATGCAGAAGATAGTGCTGGAGAGGCGCCCTTACGAGGTCAACCCGGGCGAGACCGATGCCATCTATAAAGAATGGCTGGATACCCTGATAAAGACCACCGGGCAGAGCGGCAACGCTTTGAAGCTGTTCTCCCGCCGGGTCAGCGAAGCCTTCGCCAGGGTAAAAGTTGACACGAGCGTGCTCAAGCCGCGTATCGGCATCGTCGGGGAGATATTCGTGAGGAATAACCCCTTTGCCAACGACCGGATTATCCGCAAGCTGGAAGCGCTCGGGGCGCAGTGCGGCATGCCGCCGTTCGAAGAGTGGCTGGACTACATCGACTATGAGCGGAAGTTCCGTAATAGATTCCACATAGAGGGCGGCTGGAAGGACTGGGCCCGGCAGAAGATTACCGAGATTGTCCAGGAGAAGGTCGCCGAGCCGCTACGGAGGGAGTTCGACGACTCCATCGAGCTATTCACGCGCGAACTGCCGACGCAGGAAATACTCGCCCGGGGGCGCCAGTACCTTTCGCCGGCCGTCGAGGGGGAGGCTATCTTGAGCATGGGGAGAGTCGTGGAATACGCCGAGCACGGCTTCGACGGCGTGGTGAACATCATGCCCTTCGGGTGCATGCCGGGGACAATCGTGAGCCTGCTGCTGCACCAGTTCCGGCATGACTACAGCCTGCCCGTCCTGAACGTAGTGTTCGAGGGTACGAAAGACGCCGGCGAGTCGATAAGATTCGAAGCTTTCATCCAACAGTGCCGGGAGCATCTGCTTCAAAACCGGCGAAGCCACTAACCCTACCCCGAAGGCGGGCTGATACCCAGCTGCTGATACATGGAGAGCGTGTTCATATACAGCCACGCTTCCACCTCCTTACCATTTTCAAAGCGGGCCAAGACAGCACACGGCGCTGACATTTGTTTACCCGTCGGAGCGATACCCGCCATCTCACCCTTGAATGTACCCGTCAACGTGTAAAAAACCGCGACCAAGTCCCCTTCGGCAACCATATATTCAATTTTTTCTTGG
>DAOUDZ010000125.1:0-11606 GCA_034430575.1 Dehalococcoidales bacterium | reverse complement strand
GGCATTATCGCCGTAGCTCAAACCGTCGGCTATGCCGGCGCCGAGCGCGATGATGTTCTTTAAAGCTCCTCCCAGCTCCACTCCGATGATATCGGAATGGGTGAAGATGCAGAAGTTCGGGCATGTCAGCAGTCTTTGCGCCTTCTTGACGGTGTTACCGTCTTCGGCGGCCACCACGGCGGCGGCCGGGTGGTTCTGCATGATTTCCCGGGCGAGGTTGGGACCGGAAAGCGCGCAGATATTGACGGCAAAACGCGGGTCGATTTCCTCGGCGATGACCTCCGACATGCGTTTATTGCTGCCTATCTCCAGCCCCTTGGAGACGCTTATAATAAGAGTCGATTTGGTAAGGTGGCTAGCTACCAGTGATATATTCTGCCGCATTGTTGCGGAAGGCACCGCCAGGATAACGCCGCTCGCTTCGTCCATCGCCTCGGCTATCTGGCTGGTAATCACCACCTGCTCCGGCAGCGTCACGCCGGGGAAACGGGTGGGGTCCAGTCCCTTTTTCTTAAGCCTGGTGGCTTCCCGTTTCGTCCGCGCCCACAGCCTGACCCCGGCTCCTTTATTGGCCAGGATTATTGCCAGTGTTATTCCCCAGGCGGTTGTGCCGATAACGGCAATGTTCTGCATTCTTAAAAGTCCGTTCTTCCTGGTGTAGATTGAAAAGGATTATTCAGAGTTGTGGGAGGAAGCCGGAGTCTCGGCCTTTGCCTTTTCGCCTATCTTGCGTTCGGTGCCGGATACCAGCCGCAGGATATTATCGCGGTGCATAATATAGATAAATATGGCCCCTATCATGGCATAAGTGACGTATTCAATCGGAGGGTAGGGTCTTAAAAAGTCTATTCTCAAGATGTTCAGCGCCATTAACATGATAAACGCGGTGACGGCCCCTATTATAGAGCCGAGAGACATGTATTTTGTCCTGAACCCGATAATAAGCACGAGCCCGCCCCCGACGACCGCCGCCGGCCAGTGCAGCGCCATCAGTCCGCCGATAAACGTGGCCACCCCCCGCCCCCCTTTGAACTTGAGAAATACCGACCAGCTGTGCCCGGCAATCGCCGATAGAGCCCCCAGCACTTTGGCGCTTTCCAGCCAGCTAAACCCGACGGTCGAGGACGTGGCATAGTCGCTGAATATTATCCCGGCCAGGGTAACCGCCAGTACCCCCTTGCCCACATCGAGGAGGAGTGAAAGGGCCGCGGCTTTTCTCCCCGCCGCCCGCATCACGTTGGTCATGCCTATCTTGCCGCTGCCTACCTGCCTGATATCCTTCTTTACGAATATCCGGGCTATCATCAGGCCGAAGGGTATCGAACCGAGGAGGTAGCCGATAAGCGCTACGGCGATGTACAGGCCGGCTATCATGGTTCTTCACCCCTTGTTTTAAAAATCAGGCGGAGCGGAGTGCCGGCAAAGCCGAATGCCTCCCGCAGTTTGTTTTCCAGGTAGCGGCGGTAGGAAAAGTGTATCAATCTGGTATCGTTCGTAAAGAAAACGAAGGTCGGGGGATTTACCTCCGCCTGGGTGGCGTAAAAGACCTTCAATTGCTTGTTTTTGAGTCTCGGTCTATTGTGCGAGGCTATCGCCTGCTGTATGACGCTGTTTACTTTTGAGGTGGATAATCTTTTAAGCCTCTCCCGGTAGACCTCGCTAACTTGAGGCATAATCTTCTCTACTCCCTGTCCGGACTTAGCCGAAGTATATAATATCGGAGCGTAAGAGGCAAACTTAAACTGGCTCTTGATGAATTTATTCCACTCGGCTATGTCTTTGTTTTCGATCAGGTCCCACTTGTTGGCGATAATTACAATGCCCTTTACGGCTTGCTGAATATACCCGGCGATATGGGTGTCCTGTGTTGTTGCCGTCTCGGTGGCATCCAGGATCAGCAGGACGACATCGGCCCGGTCAATCGCCCGCAGGGTACGGATGACGCTGTAGCGTTCTACCCCGGCTTTCACCCGCCCCCGCCGTCTGACACCGGCCGTATCAATAAGTAGCACATTTTGACCGTTAAAGTCAAACAGCGTGTCGACGGCATCGCGGGTGGTCCCCGGTACATCGTCGACAATTGCCCGCTTATTGCCGATAAGGACATTTAGCAGCATCGACTTGCCCACGTTGGGTCGCCCGACGATGGCCACCTTGATGCCTTCCGTTTCGGTTTCAACGGGCACCTGTGGTGGCAGCAGGGAGACTATACTGTCCAGCAACTCGGCAACGCCGCGGCCATGATGGGTGCTGATAACCATGGGTTCTCCCAGCCCCAGTTCGTAGAATTCCAGGGCTTCCATTTCCAGTCGCTCGTTATCCGCTTTATTCACCACGAGCAGTACCGGTTTGTTAGCGCGGCGGAGCATATCGGTAATCTCGAAATCAGACCGCGTCAGGCCATCGTTGACGTCCACCATGTCGACAATAACATCGGCATCGCTGATGGCTGTCTCTATCTGTGCCCTGATGCCCTGAGCGATAGTGGTCTCCGGCTCTATCTCCAGTCCGCCGGTATCGATGAGGGTAAACTCGACTCCCTGCCAGGTTACATCTGCCAGGTTGCGGTCGCGGGTCGTCCCCGGGGTTTCCTCGGTAATGGCCAGAGGCTTACCCACCACCCGGTTGAGGAAAGTAGATTTTCCGGCATTGGGTCGACCGACAATAGCGACAACTGGCTTGGTCATTGATGTTTACTTTCCATCGATTATTCAGACAATTGGAGCGTGAGTCATCTCTTCGCGGGCAGCTCGCGCGCCAGTTTCACGCTGGGGGCTTCAATCTGCGTCCGGGCGATGTTCTTCAACTCTATAATAGTATTCCGGAAGTTCTCCGCGAATGCATTGTATTCCGTCACGAACCGGTTGTACTGATCTATCACGTTTTTGGGTACTTCGAACTTGTCCGCTATTTCACAGAACTGGTCCGTGAAATCGTAGTAGTGGTTGTTTATTGCCCATAGTTCGTTGAGGTGATTGTGTAAAAAGACGGAATACTTGCGGTTTCTCAAGTCGGTTTCTACTCTGGTTGCGAAGTGGTCTGTCCAGGAATCGAAGATGCGGTGCGCCATTTCGCAGCCCCTGGCCCATTCCCATACCTGGGGGTTCTCGACGCTGAACAGGTTATCGATTACGGCAAAGACGGAAAGCGATGAATTACCCATGAAACGACGGTTAAAATAGGCGGTCAGCTGTGACAGCCTTACCGACTGTAGTTCAAGTTGGTTCTTCCTGGCATTGATAACCGCTATTATCAGCCCTATGCACAATATGACTACCAGGAGGGGTATCATGATGTTGATTGATAATTCGTAAATAAGGCTGATGACGGCTATGGCGGTTATCAGAGCGGGGTACCAGCCGCGACTTATTATATTTTTAAACATTTTCCTTCCATCCTTAATGGTAATCGGCGAGCGGTATCTCCAGGCCACCCAGTATTTCCATTAGCAACGCCTTTAACAGGTGCATCTTATTTTCCGATTGTTCAAAGACCACCGAGGATTCACCATCAATAACGTCATCGGTCACTTCCTCGCCGCGATGAGCCGGCAGGTCGTGCATGAAGATGGCGTCTTCTCCAGCCAGGGAGAGAAGCTCGCTGTTCACCTGGAAACCGGCGAATGCCCGCTGGCGTTTTTCAGCCTCGGCTTCCTGCCCCATGCTGGCCCAGACGTCGGTGTAAACAATATCCGCCCCGGAGACAGCCTGCCGCGGGTCTTCCGTGCAGAGTATCTCCGAGCCGCTTTCGGCGGCATATTGCCGGGCCGCGTTCAGAATGTCCTCGTTGATTTCATAGCCGGCCGGTGAAGCGAAGCGGAAGTTCATGCCGGCAAGCGCCGCACCCAGGAGAAGACTATGGGCAACATTGTTGCCATCCCCGATGAAGGCCAGGGTTAAGCCCTTAAGCTCACCTTTCTTTTCGTAGATAGTCAGCAGGTCGGCCAGGGCCTGGCAGGGGTGTTCCAGGTCGGTAAGGGAATTGATTACCGGCACGCGTGAATAGCTGGCGAAATCCTCCAGTGTTTTTTGAGAGAAGGTACGTATTGCAATGCAATCGGTATATCCGCTCAATACGCGGGCTACATCGGCGACCGACTCGCGCTGGCCGAGGCCCACCTCCGCCGGCGACAGGTAGATGCAGTGTCCGCCCAGCTGTCGCATGGCAACTTCAAAGCTTACCCGATGGCGCAGCGAAGGTTTTTCAAAGAGGAGGGCCAGGACTTTCTCGCTTAGCGGGGTACCCCAGCCCATAGCCTTCATATCTAAAGCGCCGGATATGAGCCGCTGTATGTCCCCGGGGGTGAGGTCAGAGATGGAAAGAAAATCTTTGCCGTTCAATTTACCCTCCTGTATTTCACCAGTATATCACGAAATTCGCATTATTCAATAATACCAACTTGACACATAATGAATTACTTAATTAACATGCATTAATACGGGAGGTGATGATGACAGATACTGAAAAGTTCACGGTTTCCGGCAGCCAGCTACTGGAAAAGGTAAAACAGCTCATCCGTGAAGGCAACATCAGGAGGGTGCGCCTGCTCCACGATGGCAGGACGGTGTTCGATATCCCGCTTACCATCGGCGCGCCGGTGGCCGTGGCGGGCATCCTGGCCGCTCCCGTGCTGGCCGCAATCGGCGCCTTTGCGGCGCTGGTCACCGAGTGCACCATCGAAGTGGAAAAGGAAGAAGGGAATAAGAAGTAGGAAGGGTTTATCAGGGATTATATGGTAGAAATAATACTGGCACGGCACGGCGAGACCGACTTGAACGCGGGGGAAATTTTCCGCGGTCGGGTAGATGTGGATTTGAACGAAGCGGGAATAAAACAGGCGGAGCTGCTGGGGAATTATCTGGGCAATGAGAGAATCGACCTCGTTTATTCCAGCCCGCTGAAACGCGCCGTGAAAACCGCCGAAGCTATCGCCCGACCTCACAATCTGGAAGTAAACGTCGCGGAGAACCTCATTGATTTCGATTACGGGGAGTGGCAGGGATTACCGCTGCGGGAGGTCAGGGAAAAATATGGTGAGTTATACCGGGACTGGCAGGATACCCCCGAGCAGGTAAGGGTTCCCGGCGGCGAGAGCCTGGAAGACGTCAGGAGCCGGACTATGGCTTTTATCGAGGATGCGGTAATGAGGTTCAGCGAGGGGAAAATCGTCTTTGTCTCGCACCGGGTAGTGCACAAGGTACTCATCTGCAATTTGCTGGGGCTGGGAAACGCTCACTTCTGGAATGTAAGACTGGATACATGCGGTATCACCCGTTTTATTTGCGGTGAGGGCAGATTGGTGCTTGCCAGCCACAATGATACCTCATGTTTAAAACGCGTTTGGAGTACTCACCTGAACGATTTCTGACTATTATTCGTATCCTCTTTACAGAGTAGGCCATGGGGTTTACAATGCTTATATAGCAATTTTTAGAAACGGGGGTAATGACCGTGAACATAGAATGGTTCCGTGACCTGGTGGTGTGCATTTTCGGTCTGGGGGCGACGGTAGCCGTCATCATCCTGGCGGTGCTGGTGTTTATTCTCTTCGTTAGAATTCAGCCTATTCTAAAATCGTTAAGAACTACCACCAGGACGGTAGAAAACATATCTTCTTGTGTAGAAGAGGAAGTGGTCAAGCCTATCGCCCAGGTAGCCGCTTTCGTTCAGGGTATTCGGGAGGCCGTAGGTGTGGTCGGTCGGTTTACTAAAAAGAAGAAGGAGGATTAAGATGAGCGATAAAGATTCTGGAAGCAGTTTTGCCATCGGTTTTCTTATTGGCGCTATTGCCGGTGTGGCTATCGGCTTTCTCTACGCTCCTAAAGCCGGTAAGGAGACCAGGACGCTATTGAAAGAAAAAACAGGGGAATTTAAGGAAAAAGCCGATGAAGTCACCGAAAAAGCAAAGGATGCGGCCCTGGAGGCAGGGAAGAAAGTGCGGGATAAATTAGGGCAGAAAGACGAATAACGCTATATCAACTGCCTTTCTTCAAATGCCAGAGATAGATAATTAGTTGACGAACGCATTAGTTAAACACTGGCGCCTGGTAGCTTTAGTACTGGGTATCATTGTATTTATCTGGGTTCTCTACCTGTTCAGAACCTTTATATTTCCTTTTGCCGTCGGGCTGGTCCTCGCCTACCTTATGTTGCCCCTGATATCCTGGCTGGAAAAGAGCCTTCCTCCGCGTAGTAAATGGCCGGGTTTCAAACGGGTCTTTTCCGTCGTGGTTGCTTTTATCCTGCTTCTTGCCATTATCGGCGGTTTTGTCTACGTGGTTGCTACGGCGGTTATCGATGCCTCGATAAAACTGGTAGAAAGTGCCCCTTACTTTATCGGCCAGAGCGTTATCCGTGTGCAGGAGTGGATTAAAGGGGTTATCGCCGGTCTGCCCGTGGAAATGCAGGAGGAGTTGACGCAGGAGGTAATTCAGGGCGGCGTCTCTCTGGGCAAGACGATTCGCGATGCTTTACTGGGCGCCGTATCGTCTATCCCCGGCACCTTCAATCTGATTCTCGGCTTCGCGGTATTGCCCTTTTTCCTCTTCTACATACTGAAGGACTCGGAGAAGTTGAAGAGGGGATTGTCCTCGGCGCTGCCTGAAAATATCGCCTGGCACGGCCAGAACGTGGTCACTATCATAGAGAGGGTGCTGGGACGTTATATCAGGGCCCAGCTGATGCTGGGACTCATCGTCGGTTATTTCTCTTTCGTTGGGCTGTTGCTCCTCGATGTTCCCTTCCCGCTGGCACTGGCCCTCATGGCCGGTGTCTGCGAGCTTATCCCCACCCTGGGCCCCTGGATTGCCGGGGCGGTGGCGGTGGTTGTCGCCCTGGCCATGGCGCCGGATAAAGCTATATGGGTGGTGATTCTTTATCTGGGTATCCAGCTGGTGGAGAATAACCTCATGGTACCCAAAATACAGAGCGCTTACCTCCGCATCCACCCCGCCGTGATGATTGTCCTGCTGGTTTTCGGCGCTTACGTGGCTGGTTTCTGGGGAATACTATTAATTGGGCCGCTGACGGCCCTGCTGGTGGAAGTCTTTAAATATATCCGCGAGTGTTACCGCGCCCAGAATCCCCCCGAAATGTTAGAGCCCCCCGAAACTGTGGAATCCCCTTAACCCCCCACCTCCCCATATAGGGAGTGCGTAGCGAGAGAGGCGAAGCCCCTCTCATAAATTAATCCCCCTCTCCGACCAAGTATAACTGTGGGTTGACCAAATTTATCAGGTCGGAGAGGGGGACACAGGGGGTTAAGTTAGCAGATACAACCTATGAAATTAGTCCTCTAATTTCGCCCGTAAATAATTGGATTATAAAATACCTTGAAAATAATGTAGGAAATACTTGACATTTAGTATTAACTGTTTTACAATATGTATTGTATAAATTACTGATAGATAACAGGAGGTAGCAAAATGGCACCATTACAAAAGAGGGCATGGTGGGGGCTGGGGACAGGTCTGGTCTTTGCCGCAGCTTTTATACTGGTCTTTATCCTGATGGGAGGCATCGAGACCTTTAACGAAGACCAGGGATTCCGGATAATCATCGACGTACTGTGGGTGGGCGGCCTGGTTGCCAATCTCGTCATCGTTAACCTGGCCCTCCGTAAACCCGGCATGGCCGATGAACGGGATTTAAGAATAGTCGAAAGGGCGCCCCTCATCCAGTGGCTGGCGGTTGTTTTCACACTGTTAGTCTGGACTATCACTCTCACTGAAGTCTACCACGATACCGGCCAGATACCCGCCGTATTTATGTACGTGATATTCATGTCAATACTCATTGTCAGCACCCTCTCCCAATCACTGGGAATACTCATCGGCTACTGGAGAGCTAATAGATATGAGTAAAGCTAGAATAAGTAACAATATCCGGCGGTTCCGCTTCGACCATAATGAAATGACGCAGGAGGAACTGGCGAGCCGGGTCGGCTGCACGAGGCAGACCATTATCGCCCTGGAGCAGGGTAAATACGTGCCGTCCATCGAGCTGGCCTTTAAAATCGCCCGGTCTTTCGGCGTGACGCTGGAAGAGGTCTTCAGGTACGAGGAGTAAAGGAGTAAAATACAGAGCATGAAAAAACTACTGGTTCACGTCTGCTGCGCCCACTGTGCCGCCTATACCATCGAACACTGGCGTCAGCAGGACTGCGAGGTCGGCGGATTCTGGTACAATCCCAACATACACCCCTACACCGAGCACCAGAGCCGACTTGAAAGCACGAGGATTCTGGCGCGGGAGATAGACCTGCCGATGATAGTCGCCGAGGGCTATGATATGCCCGAGTATTTCCGCCGGGTAGTCGGCCATGAAGCGGAGCGCTGCCGCTACTGCTTCGACCTACGACTGGCAAAAACGGCGGAGGCCGCCCGGGAGCAAGGTTACGATGCTTTCACCACTACCCTGCTTATCAGCCCCCACCAGAAGCATGACATTATATTGGAAACCGGCAATAAAATAGCCGCGGAACAAGGCATTGAATTCCTTTATGCCGACCTGCGGAAACGCTACTCTGACAGCCGGCACATCACCAAGCCGATGGACCTCTACCGACAGCAGTACTGCGGCTGCGTCTACAGCGAGTGGGAACGCTACGCTGACACAAAAATAGAGTGACGTAATAAGAAAGGGAGCCTCTATTCGAGGCTCCCCGCTTACACTCGTATTTTTAGAGATATACCCGACCTTTATCTATTCATCAGTCTACTATGACATAAGCTATCTGGACGCTGGTGGTTATTTCCATTTCGCCGGGGCTGATGGGGGTTTCAACACCAGGCGCGGCGGATTCCGCTATGCCTATCATATCGCTGCGGTAGATGGGACCGGGCGTATAAGAACTCTCCGAGATATAGGTGGCTTTACCCAGCTTGACGCCGGCGACATCGGCCAGTGTTTTAGCCCTGGCGGCGGCATCGGCTACCGCCAATTCTCTCGCCTGCTCCTGGTAAGGTTTGGGGTCGTCAACCGTAAAACCGATGCTGTCGATGCGGGTGAGGTCGCCGCCGGCGACGGCCACGGCGTCAATGACGGCTCCCGCATTGTCCACGTTTCTTATCCTGGCGGTGACAACGTTGGTCACACGGTAACCAAGCACTATCTCCTGCTGTTTATCATTGTCCCAGCGAGTTACCTTATAGATGTTGAGATACCGGGTCTGTATGTCCTTGTCGTCAATGCCTTCATCCTTCAGGGCTTTCATGACGCTGTCCATGGCTGCGTTAGCTTTATCCCGGGCTTCGGCGACCGTGGCTTCCTGCGCCTCGATGCCCAGCCTGATGGTAGCCACATCGGGAATAGCCGTTACCTTGCCCTCTCCGTTGACCCAGATTCCTTCCTGCTGGCTGTTAAGGTTGCCTTTAAGTTCGAGAGTGCCGTCAACACCATTCCCGCAACCGGCCAGTACCACCGCCCCGAGCAGTACTACCGCACCAATTACTGCCAACCATTGCTTTTTCATCGCTTTTCCTCCGTTTGATTTTTCCACTATATATAACGAAAAAGTCGCCGCTGGGTTAGCGGCGACTCTATATTTTTCCCGGGGTAAACCTGCTGCTGCCTATTCCAGATTTCTGAGGACCTCTTCGTAACCATTATGGGCAACCTCAAGCGCCCGGCCTATGGCTGACCTTAATGATTCCGGCGCTCTCTCCAGCAATTCCTCCAGCTCCTGGATATTTTCCCAAGCCTGGTCAAACACATCTATGCGGAGTTGCGCCTGACTATCGATTTCGACCGCTCCATCTCCCCGGCCAGGTTCTTCATTTTCCCCGGTGCCATCACTTATTCCAGATGTTCTGGGTGCTGTCAGCAAAGGCTTCTTTTCCGGAACTACCGGCGGCAGCTTTATTACCGGCGCGGGTGTTTCCTCCAGCGACGGTTCCACCGGAGGCGGTGCTTCCGGCTCCGGCGTGGGCTCTGGGGTAGGTTCAGGCATCGGGGCAGGCATCGGGGCAGGCGTGGGGGTGGGTGCCGGTCTGGGTGCGGGCGCCGGACTGGGTACGGGTGCCGGCTCCGGCGCCGCTTCCGCCGCCTCAAAGGCAGCTATTTCCACCTGCGCATCCTTTTCCCCACCCGGCGCGAACAGATTCGACATAGCTATCAGCTGGTTATTCATACGCACCGTAGCCTCCTCCACCTGTTCGGACTTGCCTTCATCCGCCATCCTGACTATCTCTTCCACCCTTTCATCGGCAAATTTAGCGTACAATTCCGCTTTACCCAGCGCCGAAGGCGCAAAAGCGAGCCGCACCGCCTCGGTTGCCAGCTTGACCTGGTACAGAGGTTCATCGGGCAAGCTGGTGGTGGATGCGGCCACGGTGCCGGTAGCGGCCAGTAAAATAACGATAACGACGGCGGTCACAACGGTAGCCCAACGCGGAAACCACCCGAAGAAGCCCCGGCTCTTTTCCGGTCCCATCTCACGGATAGCCGCCTGGAAATCATGGCCGGCCCTCTCCCTGAATTCGGGACGCGGCTCGATGGCTACCGCTTTCCGGGCATCCTGAACAGTCCGCAACAAAGGTTCAAGCTCGGCGGCATGTTCGGGATACGATGCCAGACATGCCTCGATAGCCTCGCCATTAATCAACCGCTCCAGGCATTCGTCCAGTATATTATTGAATTCGCTCTTCTTGCTCATGACACCACCCCTGCCGATAGTACTCTACGCAGGGCGACTATGGCGCTGTGCTGTAAAGCTTTAACCGCCCCCACGCTCTTTCCCACGATTCCGGCCACCTCGGCCACGGACAACTCGCCGGTAAAACGCAGGGAAATTACCTCCTGCTGTGCCGTGGTCAGCTTTTTTGTTGCCAGAGCCAGCTCTTCAATCTCTAACTTCCTTTCAGCAGCTTTCTCCGGGTCTCCTTTACCGGCTGCTATCCTTTCATCGAGAGGTACGGTAGGACGTCTCGACTTCTTTCTCAGGTAATCGACTATCTGGTTATGCGCGATACGGTACAGCCAGGAGGAAAACGGCATCCCCTTAAACCTGTAGGAAGAGATAGACTTAAGGGCGTTGAGAAAGACCTGTTGAGTCAAATCTTCCGCCTCCGTACGGTCGCCAATTTTGAGAACTATATACCGATAAATCCTATCGAAGTTCTCCTCATATAATTGAGTTAAAGCCACCTGGTCGCGCTGCTGCGCTCTCCGGATAAGGCTCTCCTCATCTTGCACCTGACAACCCCCGTTCAGAGCCGGACTCTGTCAAATTTTACGTTCGCCCGGCCGGTAATTATGGTGTTACCCTGTGCATATAGTATAACGAATGAGGTACCAAAAAGATAGCTCTTTGAGCGTGCCGCCGCAGCGTGGTAACCAAGCTTGACAATCGGATGCGGTGGGATATATCATTTGTGTTGAGAATCAATAGGAACGAAGGTCAGCTCATTATGAGTTGATACAGGAAATTTCACATATATCTCAAACCTGACCGATAAATGTACTACTGTTCCCATTGAGGAATGACGGTTTCCTGATGACCAACGTCAGACATAGCTTGAATTATCTATTCTGGTTAGAACAAAAGATTGAGTAAGTCATAAAGGAGGTTGAGAAAATGACTACATGGCATGATTATTTCAAAGAGC
>DAOUDZ010000124.1:0-12906 GCA_034430575.1 Dehalococcoidales bacterium | reverse complement strand
GGCGAAATAATCCCCAAGAAGCGTTACAGCGGTTTTTACGGCACGGAACTGGAGAAAAAGTTAAAAGGGCTTAAGCCGGATAAATTAATCATATGCGGCGTGCTGACCAATATCTGCGTCATGCACACCACCGCCGACGCGAGAAATCGCGATTATGAGGTGGAAATACCGGTAAACTGCGTCGCCTCCCCGGATGAGGCGGCGCACCGCTTCGCCCTGGAGCACATGGAAAAGGTACTCGGGGCCAGGCTCGTACAGGAGGTGAACCATGCCGACGCCGAAATTTAAACCGTCGCCGGAAGTCCTCTCCGGCGATACCGCCGATATATACTTCGTCCGCACCATCGATATTCTGCGTAAAGAGAACCGCAACCCGGTAGCAACCATGGAGGTGTTCGGGAGTCGGTCCGGGATACTCTGCGGCATCGAGGAAGTCAAAGCGCTGTTAACCGAAGTCCTGCCCGCGGACAACCGCGAGGTGTGGGCCCTTGCGGAGGGAGATACGATTTCCCGCAGGGAGGTGGCGCTGCGCATCACCGCTCCCTACCAGAGCTATGGCGTTTATGAAACGTCCATCGTCGGGATACTGGCGCACTGCAGCGGCTGGGCTACGGCCGCCCGGGAGTGCGTCGACGCCGCCGGTGAAGTACCCCTGATAAGTTTCGGGGCGAGGCACGTGCACCCCTCGGTGGCGGGCGTGATGGACTACGCGGCGGTGGTGGGTGGCTGTACCGGCTGCTCCAGCATCGCCGGGGCGCGACTGGCCGGCGTGGAGGCTTCCGGGACCATGCCCCATGCCCTGATTATCATCGTGGGCGACACGGTCGAGGCCACCATGCTTTTCGACAGGCACATGCCGCCGGAGGTGCCGCGCGTTTCGCTGGTGGACACCTTCAAGGACGAAGCGGAGGAGAGCCTGCGGGTAGCCGGGGCGCTGCGGGAGAAACTTCAAAGCGTGCGACTGGACACGCCTTCCGAACGGGGCGGAGTTACGGTGGAGCTGGTGAACGAAGTACGCGCCCGGCTCGACCAGGCGGGTTTCGGCCATGTTAAGATATTCGTCAGCGGCGGCGTCAACCCGGAGCGCATTACTCATTTCCTGGAAAGCAAGGCGCCGGTGGACGGTTTCGGCGTGGGGAGTTATATCAGCGGGGCGAAGCCGATAGATTTTACCGCCGACCTCCACGAAATAGAGGGCAAGGCGATTGCGAAGCGCGGTCGAATACCGGGCATCACGCCTAATCCGCGCCTGAAGCGTATATTATAATCGAGGAGAATATTATGTGGGAACAAATGATGGCATTCCTGAAATCCTTTTTCATTTATCCGGGGCTTAACTGGGACATGATGCTCATCGCCATAGGCCTGGCTCTCGCCTTCGGGGCCATCTGGCTCTGCGCCCACTGGCCGCCGCTTTTCAAGAAGTACTGGCTCTGGGCGGTAGCGGTGGTCAGCGCTTTCCTGGCGCTGGCGGCGGTTGTTTTCGTCCAGATACCGCTCCAGACCTGGGCCTCGCAGGCGATAGGGCATTTCTGGAGCGATGAGACCGTTTTAGACTGGCTGCTGCTGGCGGGTATACCCGCGGTGCTGATAAGCGGGCTGGTGCAGGAAGGCGCCAAGATGGTGCCGATGGTCGCGTGGTGGTGGCGCAGCGGCAGGAATATCGACCCCAGGCTGGGACTGGCAATAGGGGCGATTGCCGGCGCGGCCTTCGGCATTTTCGAAGCGTTCTGGGCGCACGGCAGGATTTTCGCCGCCGGCTGGACGCTCAACGCAATACAGACCGACGGTTTTACAGGGATTGCGGGGTTCTGGGAAAGGTTCTTCGCCGTGGGCTTTCACATCGCGGTTTCAGCGCTGGTCGGCTACGGACTCGCCAAAGGCAAGGGGTGGCAGTTCTATCTAATCGCCGGCGTACTGCACGGCCTTCTCAACTACGGGGCGGTGGTATTTCAGTACGCTTACCTGAAAAACGGATTTTACGGGCTCGTCCAACTGGAGGTCTACGCGGCGGTGCTGGCGGTAATAGTGTCTGCTATTGTCCTCCTGCTGCGCTGGCAGAAGCGAGGAGACGAAAACGGCGAGACCGTTGAAGCGGCGGAGCCGACCGGCATAGATATTTAGCGGCGCTTGAATTCCAGACGGAGAACTCTTTTAGTGCTGTCCGAAACCTTGACACGCTCATCGATTCGCCAGCCGACCACCCAGAGAATCTGGCCCGGCGAGCAAACGATGGGGACGCGGCGGCGCCAGGTCCGCGGTATCCTGGCGTCAATCATAAACTCGTTAAGCTTTTTGGTCTGCCCCATGCCCAGCGGCTGAAAGCGGTCGCCGGGTCGGCGACCGCGCACGATCAACTTATCGCCGGTTGCGGAAAAATCGAACCACGCGGTAAAATCGGCTTCATTCGCGCCCGCCTCGCCCGTCCTCAATGAAGGCAGCACGGCGGCCTCGATATCCCATCCCGGAACGGCGGTACGGCCGGGGATATTCAGTTGAGCCTCGCCTTCCAGAACAGGAAACGGGCACAGGGACGAGGAATCGGGAGACAATACATATCTATCGTATTCGACCGCGAAGCTAAGTCCGCCGGGAAGGTCTACCGCCTTCCCGGCCGGTTTATCCAGGGTATCCATCATATCTTCGATGTGACCGGCCTCGATGTCTTTCAGGCTACCGAGCACCGATTCCACGGCGGCGCGCAGCAGGTGACGTTTCAACGCCGGCGGCAGGACCGAAAATTCCCTCTTACTGATACCGACGCCGTCTTTCTCCACGCGCGCTATTTTCTCCCACAGTCGGGCGACTTCTCCATCTATGAAAGCCAGATCGTCGGCGGCGATGCGCGCGGTGCGGAGCAGGGCTTCCGCCACCCTGGGATTATATTTACGGAGTTCCGGCAGCAGTTGACGGCGGATTTTATTCCGGAAAGGCTCCGTGGAAAGGTTGGAGGCGTCAACGCGGGGGGCCAGACGATGCCGTCGGCAGTACGCGGCAGTTTCTTCGCGGGTCAGTTCAAGCAACGGCCTGATGATAACGAGTGATTGCCCAGCGGCCTGCCAGCGACTGACGGGCAACAGCCCTCGCAGTCCCCGCATTCCGCTGCCCCTGAGGAGGTGCATGAGGATGGTCTCGACATGGTCATCGGCGGTATGCCCCACCGCCACTTTTTCCACCCCCACCGATTCGGCGACCTGCGCCAGAAAGGAGTAGCGGACTTCACGCGCTGCTTCTTCCAGAGAAAGACGGCGCTCCGACCGGTAGGCTTTAACGTCCCTCGATTCCACAACGGCAGGAATACCGAGTCGCCGCGCCAGTTTTTCAACGTAAGCGGCATCGGCATCAGACTCGGCGCCGCGCAGATTATGGTTGAGATGGACGACATGCAGCTCAATATCCAGCTCTTTTTTCAGCTTCGAGAGGACATCCAGCAGGCAGACGGAGTCCGGCCCGCCGGACACGGCGACGAGCAGCTTTTCGCCGTCCGTCACCAGCCGGTGGCGTTTGATATAGCGGAGGACTTTCTGCTCCGGGGTCAGTTCTGACATGGTAGTAAAATCATACTCCTGGTCTGTGCTATTTTGCCTGTAAAATCAGCCGGGTGCGGTGTATCGAGGTGGGGTATTTTTCAAAGCCGAGGGCGGCGGCGACCTGTTCCGGTCTCCCCGAGCCGTTGGAGTCGCAGCGCAGCCTCATCCCTACGACGCAGCGTCCATTATCGCAACTAACGAGCCAGATACCGTCGATTAGAGTCCGGATATCGTAGCGGCGCGGCCCGGTGTCCCGCTGGTGCTGCCAGGGAAGAGTTTCGCTGGCCAGCAGGGCAGCGATACCTGATTCGATATCCTCTTGCTTTTTTGCAGTTTCTATCTCGACGTTATATTCGGCGAAGCGTACCTGGGACTGCAACGACGGCATGGTCAGGGGGGTGTTATAGACCTGGTGAATTTCGACGCCGCGCGGCAGCTGGCGGCTCACGGCGGTGGTAAAGGCATGGGGCGACGACCATTTCGTCAGGACGATATCCATCAACTCGGCTTCGCTGGTTACACCCAACGCCAGCGGCGCGGCCAGCGACATGCGGGGGTGAGGATTAAATCCCTCCGAGTAAGCCAAGGCCACGTCGGCACGGTTGAGCACCCGCTGCCACAGACGCATTAAATCGAGATGGGAGATGTATTTTATCTCTTCTCCCCGACTAAACCTGATACGGATACGCTGCATATATTCTCCCGGGGTAATAATATCGTCAACGCGGGATACTTCCGGGCCTTAAGGCCGTTACGGCTGTTTTTCCGGTTTATCCGGTTTTTTTTCAATATTACGCTTCGCCGCGGCCCGGCGCTCGTTGGTGAGCAGGATTCTCTCGATTTTCAGGCCCTTCATCTCGGTTATGACCATCTTCAGGCCCTTATAGCGGAGCTGCTCGTGCTGGCGGGGTATGTGGCCCAGGAGGGAGAGGATAAAGCCGGCGACCGTCTCATAGTCTTCCCCCTCCGGCAGGTCGAGCTCCATCTCTTCGTTGACCTCATCGATGCGCATGCTGCCGTCTATCTGAAAGGTATATTCGTTGATTATCTCGTAGTCCTTTTCCACCCCGGCCAGTTCATCTCCGACCTCCCCGACGATTTCTTCGACCAGGCGGGTAAGGGTGACAATACCCGCCGTGCCGCCGTATTCGTCGACGATTACCGCCATCCGGTAGTTTTCGTCACGCATTTCGGCAAAAAGCTCGTCGATGCGCTTGGACCCGGGGGCGAAATAAGGCGGACGAACAAGATCGTCTATGGTGCTTTCCTCGCCGGCGGTGCCCCTGGCCAGTGCCATGAGAACGTCTTTTACCGAAAGCACGCCCACGACGTTGTCCATGTTCTCGACATAGACCGGAAAGCGGGACATAGGGCTATCGGCGTAGAGCGCCAGAAGGTCGGACAGCCTGGAACCCTGCTCAATAGCGACAACCTCCGGACGGGGTACCATAACCTCGTCGGCGGGGCGGTCACCGAACTCAAAGACCTTGTGCAACAGCCTGGCCTCGGCTTCTTCCACGGTGCCTTCTTTGTGCCCCACCGATATCATGGTGCGGATTTCCTCCGGACTGGCCAGCGTCCTAGGGACGGGAATTCCACCGAATATCCCGGCGAACCCCGAGGCTATCCAGCTTAAGGCCGCCACAAACGGCGTAAATACCCAGGATACCAGCCCCAGGGGGCGGGCGTAAAACAGGGCCATCTTTTCCGAATGCCGGGCGGCGAACGACTTGGGAGTGGTCTCGGCGAAGATGAGGATAACCACGGTGATAATCAGGGTGGCGAAGAGGATGCCCTGCTCGCCCCAGATATCTACCGCTAGCGCGGTTACCAAAGCGGCGGCGGCGGTGTTGACCAGATTATTGCCCAGCAGGATGGCGGAGAGGAGCTTTTCCGGCTTCTCAACCATTCCGGCTACCCGCCTGGCACCTTTTACCCCGGTGCTGGCAAGGTGCTCCAGCCTTACCTTTTGCAGGGCGAGGAAAGCCGTCTCCGAGCTGGAAAAGAAGGCGGATAGCCCGATAAAGACGATAATCAGTATTAAATAAATCAGTTCAGTGCCGCCCATTATATCAATCTTTCTCTCTTTCAGGCTCTGAATTCTTTGGTTTTTCGCGGGTGAGCAGGACCGTTTCTATTTTCTGGCCTTTCATTTCGGTTATCACTATCTTTAAGCCCTTATATCTTAATTGCTCGTGGCGACGGGGTATGTGGCCCAGGAGGGAGAGGATGAAGCCAGCGACCGTCTCATAGTCTTCCGCTTCCGGCAGGCCCAATTCCATCTCTTCGTTGACCTCATCGATGCGCATGCTTCCGTCAATCTGAAAGGTGTATTCGTTGATTATCTCGTAGTCTTTTTCCACCCCGGCTAGCTCGTCGCCGACCTCGCCGACAATCTCCTCGACGAGTCGGCTAAGGCTGACAATTCCTGCCGTGCCGCCGTATTCGTCGACGATTACCGCCATGCGGTAGCCGTTATCGCGCATCTCGAAGAAGAGCTCGTTGATGCGCTTGGTCTCCGGGGTAAAATATGCCGGGCGTACCAGGTCGTCGATGGTGCTCTCGTTGCCGATAGCGCCCCTGGCGCGCGCCATGAGCATGTCTTTCACCGAGAGGACGCCCACGACGTTATCCATGTTTTCCCGGTAGACCAGGAAACGGGAAATGGGGGACTCCGTGTAGAGCTTGAGGAAATCGGCAATGGTAGAGCCCTGCTCGAGGGCGACCACTTCAAGGCGGGGGACCATGACCTCGTGGACGGGGCGGTCTCCGAAGTCGAAGACCTTGTGCAGAAGTTTGGCCTCGCCTTCTTCCACGGTGCCTTCATCGCGTCCGACGGATATCATGGTGCGGATTTCCTCGTCGCTGATGATGGAGCGTGGCACCGGGGTGCCGCCGACAATTCTGGTGAACCCGGAACCTATCCAGCTAAGCACGAAGACAAAGGGAGTGAATATCCAAGAGATAATCTGCAGGGGGCGGTAAAGGAACAGCGAAAGCCTTTCCGAGTGCCTGGCGGCCACGGTCTTGGGGGTGACCTCGCAGAAGATGAGGAGGATGACCGTCAGGGCGATGGTGGCGATGATAATGCCGTGGTTTCCCCACCAGTAGACGGCCAGGGAGGTGGCGAGGGCGGCGGCGGCGGCGTTGACCAGCGTATTGCCGAAGAGGACGACGGAGAGAAACCGCTCCGGTCGCTCAATCATCCTGGCGACGTCTCCGGCGCCTTTTATCTTGGTAGTGACGAGGTATTCCAGACGGAACCGTTGCAGGGAAATAAAGGCCGTCTCCGAGCCGGAAAAGAAAGCGGATAATACCAGGCAGACCACCATGAGGACAATATATAGTTCAATATTTGGCATATATTACTGGCTGTTTATGTAGAGCAACTCCAACTGAATAATGATAGCACTGGAATATGGGGGTGTCAAAGGGGTAGGCTGGGGGATTATCTAAGGGATAAGCAGGAGATAACGCGAGGGCGGTTGGGTGGGAATAGATAAGAGACGAGGGGGAGGAGGGGTGAAACTTCTTTTTGTTAGCTGGTTGACTTACATTGGTTTTAGAAAGCGTTCAGCTAGGATTACAGAAAGACGCAAGAATAACTCAAAACTAAAATTAGAGACCCAATTGAGTAACTTCTTAATTGTGCGCTCGTTTGGGCTTTGTTTTTCAAGTTCAGTTTCTAGCTTGTTAAGCTTACTTTTTGCAGTAGAGAGTTTCCTAAGCTCCAAATTAGAAGCTTCTAGATAATGTATAACATTTTGGAAATTTTGAGATAGTGATAGAGAAGATATGGCGGCAGCATTTGCAGTAATGTTAAATATTTGTTCTATCGGGTTCTGTCCAGCTCTGAGAGTATGAAGATATTTCTCCTTAGTTATATCGATAATTAATCCACTAGACATATGAAATGTGAGAGATTTTAAGGCTCCCCCGCTCATAAGTTTCCTCGCGACCTTGTCAAGCTCTTCTATCTCTTCTTTAGAGTATGGCATGTCAAAGCCTACTTACTTTTTCTCGTGCTAGGTGAAAGTTTTCTTCCTGAACGTGCTGACGAAAATGATACACGACCACGCGTGACCTTGGCTACCACAGGTGTAGCACCGCTTTTTGTAGCACTTTGCTTCAACCTTCCTACATCTTTACGTGAAGGTGAAGCAGGAGTACCTTTACGAGTTGACTTAACCTGGATATTCCATTTCCTGCCAGTAGAGAAAGTGGCTTTCAAATCTGAAGCTCCTTTACTTCCCTTGCTGACCTTGACACTTGCGCCTCTTGCCCTTAAAGACCGTGCTATCTTTAATTCCTTTTCTCGTCCATATTCATAGTCACTTTTTGCCATCTTCTTCTCACCTCCTTTCTTTTAGCACTTGGTATAACCGCAGGCGAGGCAGTGGTAGCAGCCTTCCTGGTAGACGAGCATGTTAGAACACTCGGGGCACTGGCCGGCCAGGTTCTTGGCGAGGCCGTAGTCCTCCAGCTTGGGTTTGGCATCACTGCCGACATGCTTTTCCAGGACGCTGGCGATGGCGTCGGCGCAGGAGAGGATGGACTTGCCGTTCTCCCAGGCGACGCTGGGGCAGCGGATGCCGCGGAGCTGTTTCACTACCGAGGCGACATCAACGCCGGAACGCAGCGCCAGGGTGATAAGCCGGCAGATAGCTTCGAGCTGGGCCGCCGCGCAGGCGCCGGACTTGCCCAGAGTGGCGAAGACTTCAAAAATGCCGCTTTCATCGTAGGCTACTGTGATATAGAGAGACCCACAGCCGGTGCTGACCCGAACAATCGTGCCTTTGGTTTCCGCCGGCCTTTTCCGCGGTGATAATTTGCCGGGGGCTGCCTCCGCCTTCTCTTTCTTCTTACCCGTGGTTAAAACCTGGGCGTCCCGGCTCCTGTCGCGGTAGATGGTGATGCCTTTCAATCCCTCGTCATAGGCCAGCGTGTAGGCATGGGCGACGTCCTCGCGGGTGGCTTCATGAGGGAAGTTGATGGTCTTGGAAACGGCATTATTAGTCTGCTTCTGGAAGGCGGCCTGCATTTTAACATGCCATTCGGGCGTAATCTCGTGAGCGGTGACGAAGACCTTCTTGACTTCATCGGGCACGTCCTTGATATCGCCGAGGTGAGCGCCCTCGGCCAGTTTTTTCATAAGCTCCCCGGAGTAAAAGCCGCCGTTCCTGGCTTCTTCTTCGAAATACGGGTTGACCTCGACAAAGGGCGTTCCGTCGAGTACGGTCTTGGTATAACTCAAAGCAAAGAGCGGCTCGATACCGCTGGAGCAACCGGCAATCATACTCAACGTGCCGGTGGGGGCGATGGTGGTGCGGGTGGCGTTGCGTACCTTCTGGCCATCCGGTGTATCAAAGACACTCCCCTCGAAGGCGGGGAAGACCCCGCGTTCTTTGCCGAGTTCCACCGACGCATTGGAAGCCTCTTCGTTGATAAAGCGCATGATATCGGCGGCGGCCTTTAGTGCCTCTTCGGAGTCGTAGGGAATGCCGAGCATCACCAGCATATCGGCAAAGCCCATGATGCCGAGTCCGATTTTCCTTGTCTTCTTGGTCATCTCCTCGATTTGCGGCAGCGGGAACTCATTGACATCGATGACATTGTCCAGGAAACGTACGCCCGTCCCTACTACCTTTGCCAGTTTGGGGTAATCAATTTCATACCTGCCGTCCTTCTCAAGAACCATCCTGGCCAGATTTATCGAGGCCAAGTTGCAGGACTCGTAGGGGAGGAGGGGCTGCTCGCCGCAGGGGTTGGTGCTCTCAATCTTGCCGAGGTGGGCGGTGGGGTTGTCCTCGTTGATGCGGTCGATAAAGACGATGCCGGGGTCGCCGGTCCGCCAGGCCATGTCTATAATCTTATCGAATACCTCTTTGGCGTTGAGCTTACCGGCGACTTCTTGAGTATGGGGGTTGACCAGGTCGTAGTCGGTCCCCGCCTTGACGGCTTCCATAAAGTCGGCGGTCAGGGCCACGGAGATATTGAAGTTGGTCAGGGCGGACATATCTTCCTTGGCAGTGATGAACTTTAAAATATCGGGGTGGTCTATGTTCAGGATGCCCATGTTGGCGCCCCGGCGCGTGCCCCCCTGCTTGGTGACGTCGGTTACGGTGTCGAACGCCCGCATAAAGGAAACGGGGCCGCTGGCGACGCCGCCGGTGGAGCCGACCATGTCATTTTCCGGGCGGAGGCGGGAAAAGGAAAAGCCGGTGCCGCCGCCGCTCTTGTGGATGAGGGCGGTGTACTTGACGGCATCGAAAATCGACTCCATGGAGTCGTCAACGGGGAGGACGAAGCAGGCGGATAGCTGGCCGAGTTTCTTGCCGGCGTTCATCAGCGTGGGGGAGTTGGGCAGGAACTCCAGGTTAGCCATCAACTGATAGAACTCGTCCTCCACGGCCGTTACATCCGCCCTGGGGTTATAATTAAGCTCCGCTGCGGCGATGGCCTTTGCCACGCGGCGGAACATCCCTTCCGGCTTCTCAATAACATTTCCCTGCTTGTCTTTCTTGAGATACCGCCTTTCCAGCACATGAAGAGCCGTATCGGTAAGGTCTATGCCAGTACTGGTTTCTTTCACCGTTTTAACTTCCGTGTTAGTTTCCATGTCTGCTCTGACCTCCTCTTTTTGTGCCGGTTCTGTCTCTGCCTGCTGCGGTTTAGCCTCGTTGAGGACTTCCATAACCATAGCCTCTATTTCAGCCTCGGTGGGCAGGCGCTGCTGGCGCCGGGCCCGCTTGTCCACCATGTCTTCCATGCCGGGCAGGGTGGGGATGGGTTCCGATTGCGATTTTTCCAGACGCTCAATGACCTGGGTCGTCAGCTTTTCGACGAGGCGGCGATCGCTTATCCCCATAGATGCGGCGTTGGAGAAGACGATATTGGCTATCTGACTGCGGTTGATGGGGGCCGACTGCCTTCTTCCTGATTGATTGCCCGTGCTCATCGCTTCAGCCTCCGCTGTTTCTCCGCCGGGTCGTTCAGTTCATCGGGGGGGATGAGGGGCAGCTGATCGGCGGTATTGATAACGGAGTGGCCGGCCAAGCTATCGACTTCTTCTTTAAGCGTGGTGATATCCTCGAATTCGCGGTAGACGCTGGCGAAGCGGATGTAGGCGATGTGGTCCAGCTTTTTGAGTCGTGCCATGACCATGTCGCCGATAACGGTGCCGGGTATCTCGGTACTTCCCGTCCGGTAAAGCTCGGCCTCGATTTCATCGGCCTGCCTGTCCACGATGTCCCCGGTGAGCGGTCTTTTTTCGCAGGCCTTGCGGATACCCGTCAGCAGCTTTTCGCGGTCGAACTCCTCGCGCCTGCCGTCCTTTTTAATCACGAACAGGCCGGCCGGCTGGAGGCGCTCGTAGGTGGTGAAGCGCGAGTCGCATTGCAGGCACTGGCGACGGCGGCGTATGCCGTCGTTGACTTCACGCGAGTCAATAACCTTCGAGTCGTAGTATCCGCAATAAGGGCAGTTCAAACGTAAACCTCCACATTATATGGTACAGAGGCTTATAAGCTACCACAATATGTAGTGTTTGTCAATACTTTTTCACGAATTAATTTAATAATTTTTTTACAAATTTTTAATAAATCGGTGAGTTTTTCCTACCTTACCCCATTTTAGCCTCAACCCCTTAATCTCCCTTCTTTCCATCGCGTCATTGCGAGTCCCGATTTCATCGGGGCGAAGCAATCTATATCACCGTTTTTGGAGATTGCCGCGGTCGCTAATGCTCCCTCGCAATGATAGAAAGGGACAGCAACTTTCCTGGGCCTCGTTAATAATCTTTACCTTATTATCGCGGGTAAGATATGATAGTCAGCAGGGAGTGAAATATGAACTATCAAGAGGCTCTGGAGTATATATTACGGTTTGCGGACTACGAAAGGCTGCCGCGTTCGGGGATAGTGTGGGATATCAAGCGCATCGAGCGGCTGCTGGCAAGGGCGAGAAACCCGCAGTATGACGCTCGTACCGTCCACGTGGCCGGCACCAAAGGCAAAGGGAGCACGTCGGCGATGATTGCGTCGATACTAACGCAGGCGGGCTACCGGACAGGGCTTTACACTTCCCCGCACCTGCTTTCCTTTACCGAGCGGATACAGGTGGACGGCGGGAACATTTCCGAGACGGACTGGGTGAGGCTGACCGATTTTATAAAGCCGCATGTCGAGGGGGAGAACGCTATTGGCGATTTGGGGGAGCTGACGACCTACGAGATACTGACGGCGATGGCATTTATCCACTTCCAGAATGTGAAAGTCGACTATCAAGTAATTGAGGTGGGGCTAGGGGGAAGGCTCGACGCTACCAACGTGGTGAGGCCGCAGGTATGCGTTATCACGTCCATCAGCTACGACCATACCGACGTGCTGGGGGATACTTTAACGAGCATAGCCGGCGAGAAGGCGGGCATCATCAAGCCGGGGGCGGTGGTCGTGAGCGCGCCGCAGTTTGCGGAGTCGATGGAGGTAATCGAGGGGGCGTGCCGGGAGAAGGGCGCGCGTCTGATAAGGGTCGGGGCCGACATGACGTGGGAGAGGGGCAGCTTTAGCGAGGAGGGGCAGTCGTTCCATCTTAAGGGGCCGACGGGGGAGTACGACTTGCGTATACCGCTGCTCGGTGAGCACCAGGTGGAAAACGCGGCGGTGGCGGTGGCGGCGGTCGAGGCACTGGCGGATGAGAAGATAACGTCCGGCAATATCGCGGCGGGACTTCAAAAAATGCACTGGCCGGGTCGGCTACAGGTACTGCGGCGGGAGCCGAGGGTCGTCGTCGACGGGGCACATAACGCGTATTCCATGCAGCGACTCGGCGAGGCATTGCGGGAGTATTTTGAGTACGACCGGCTGACGCTGATACTGGGGTTCGGGGGGGACAAGGACGTGGCCGGGATGGTGGACGAGGCGGTGAAGATGACGGGGGACATCATCCTGGTGGCGTCACGCCACCCTCGTTCGGTGAAGGTGGAACGGCTCGTGAAGGCATTTGCAGAGCACGGAGTGACGCCGCGGGTGGCGGAGGGCGTGGCGGCGGCGGTGAAGCTGGCGCTGGCCGGGGCGGGCCCGAACGACCTCATCGCGGCGGCGGGGAGCGTGTTCGTGATAGCGGAGGTTATGGAGATAGGGGCGAATTGAATTTTTATTAATCGAATCAATTCGAGGGTAATCAGGTTCGAGATTTGTTTATTGTTTTATGTTAAGTCGGCTTCATTTTCCCAATTATTTGTTTGTGTAGACCGTCAGCGATAATGGGACACAAATAGGGCTACTAAAACCGTACACTCTAGACAGGTTGGCACAAGCTCCTGATGAGGTAGTAGACTAACCTCAATATAGAAAGGAGCTAATGTGTCCCAGAAAAT
>DAOUDZ010000123.1:0-4437 GCA_034430575.1 Dehalococcoidales bacterium | reverse complement strand
CTCAGTCCCAGTGTGGCTGGTCGTCCTCTCAAACCAGCTAACGATCGTAGCCTTGGTAAGCCTTTACCCCACCAACTAGCTAATCGTACGCAAGCCCCTCCTCAAGCGCCCGAAGGCTTTAGTCCTTCGCCTTACAGCTAAGGACCACATGCGGTATTAGCTCCGATTTCTCAGAGTTATTCCCCACTTAAGGGCAGGTTGCTTACGTGTTACTCACCCGTCTGCCACTAACCGCCGAAACGGTTCGTCCGACTTGCATGCATAAAGCACACCGCCAGCGTTTATCCTGAGCCGGGATCAAACTCTCCAAAAAAAAATGGGTTTGCTTGTTTGAACCTTCCTTCCGCTATCCAGTTGTTAAGGTGCAAAATGTCCCGCTAGGGGACGTATAAATAATAGCACAGGCTATTACTGTTGTCAATAATTATTCCTGCTATTCTTCCGTCTTCTTCTTACCGGCCTGTGGCGACTGTGAAAGAGCCTCGGTCAGTCCCAGCACGTTAACCAGCCTGGACTGGTCGGACATGATGAGCTTGGTGTTATCTTCCAGAGAAGCCTGCGTTACCTGGAACTGTTTTAGCATTTGGGCGTTACCGATGAAATATTTATCCGCCGCCGTGGATACCGTCTCGATGGCTTTGGCCTCGCCCTCCGCCCGCAGGATAGCCGCCTGCCGGTCGCCCTCGGCTACGAGGATGGTATTCTGCTTATCGCCCTCGGCCTCCAGAATCTGTTTCTGCCGGTAGGCCTCCGCCTCCAAAATGATAGCCCGCTTCTCTCTCTCCGCCTTCATCTGCTTGCTCATGGCGTCGGTGATGTCATGCGGCGGCTCGATTTCTTTCACCTCCACCCTGGTAACCTTGACCCCCCATTTATCGGTGGCTTCGTCCAGCGTTGTCCTCAGGGCGGAATTAATACGTTCTCTCGAGGCCAGGGTTTCATCAAGGGTCATGTCACCGACCAGGTTTCTAAGGTTCGTCTGTGCCAGCTTGCTGACGGCTACGTAAAAATTGGCGACCTCGTACCTGACGGCCTTGGCATCCGTTACGTAATAATACACCACGGCATCTACGGTTACGCCGACATTGTCCTTGGTGATGACCGCTTGCGGCTCGACATCCAGCACCGTCTCTCTCATGTCTACCCTGGCCACCAGCGAGTCTATAAACGGGATGATAAACCGGAGGCCCGGCTCCAGTGTCTCCTTGTAGCGGCCAAACCTTTCGATTATGCCTTTCTGCGCCTGGTGGATGACGGTAATCGACTTCGCCAGTGTGATGATAAAGAGTATGACAAGTATAACGATTACAACGATAAGTCCTGCGTTCATTCTTTTTTACTCCCTTCCGTTTTTTTAACCGTTAAAGTAACGCCACTGATGCCAGTGACGGTTATCCCCTCGCCTTCTTTGATTATCTCCTCGGAGCGTGCCCGCCATTCCTCCATGCCTATTTTCACAAGCCCATCGCCGCCTTTATTTATTTCCTTCTGGACGATACCGGTTTTCCCAAAGATAGTGTCGATGTTGGTTCTCGCCGCTTTTACTGCCATCCTCCGGTGTATGTATCTGCGACCGATAACTACATAAAGTACGCAGATGATGCCGGTAACGATGGCGGTCCAGACCCAGGACTGCATGGCCAGGGTTATCAGCCCTCCCAGGACGAGAGCCGTGCCGATAAACACAAGGTCAAGCCCCGTGTCAATTCCCACCATGAGTTCCAGAATAACCAGCACCAGTCCGACCGCTACAAATATCAGCCAGGCCCAGGAATCGAAGAACACAACATCAACAGCCCCGTTTGTCATCGTTTAATCCTTCCTTTATTGTTTCATTTTAACAGTGCACGTAATTGTATTAGAAAAAAATGCGCTTGTCAATTATTTTTACTTCAATAATTTTTATACTCTTTGCAGGTTTATTTATAAAATGTTTACGCCGCTCGCTCCGCTGTTTATTTTCTTTTCATACCGTCCGTTCTATACTGGAAGGTCGGCGGGATACGAAAGAAACGTAACTCGATGACATGCTATTCTTGTGTCCTGGAGGTTTTATAGGCTTATGTTGGGCATGACGACAACGAGCGACTCCGGAACAACCGGCGTTCATGATATCGCCGAGGCCCTGGGTGGAGGTATCCACGAGAGTTCACTGGTGCTGGTGGAAGGCGAATCCAAGTCCGGCAAGAGCGTGCTGTGTCAGCATATAGCCTACGGTGTGCTGCACTCAAAGGGCAGCGCAGTTGCCTATTATTCCACGGATTATAATTCCGAGACTCTCGTTACCCAGATGGAATCCATGTCCCTGGATACCCGACATGATCTGGTGACCGACCGTTTTCGAATTTATACAATGGGTGCGAAAAACGTTTTAAGGGACGCCGAGAAGTCTCTTCAGATTATCCTCGACCACATCGTGGAGCTGCCCGAGCGGTTTAAGCTGATTATCGTAGACTCTCCGTCGCCGTTTTTATCACTGGTCAGCCGGGTGATGAAGATTGACTTCCTGCAGGCATGCAAGGAATTATGTGAGGAGGGCCGGTCTATCGCCTTGGCACTGGATACTCATGTCTTCGAGAGTAAAACACTGTTACGCGTCTATGCTATGAGTGATTATTACCTCCGGCTCCGGTCTCATGATGCGATGCTGAACACGGGTCAGTATGATACCCGGGTAATTAAGGTCCTGGAAGTAACCAAACTGGCCGGCGCGGAACGCTGGGGACAGGAAGGCATAAAGTTCGAAATCAAACCCAAAGTGGGCATTCAACTTCTTCCCTTCGTTCAGGTTAAAGTCTAGCCCTTTTTACCTCCTCAAGACATTCTTTAATCCATTCATTTGCATCGTCCTTTGTGGTATTATCTATCTGTGGTGTAATTCGGTTATCGGGCGGTTATGGAATAGTGTCTGAAAGCTATTCATCATCGTTAATTACCAGTGGACTGCAAACCTCCTTTATCGGGCAGAAGGTTGTTTATTATCCTTACCTGCCGTCTACTATGGACATAGCCCGTGAGGAGGCCGGGAGGGGGACCGCCGAGGGGACCGTCGTCATCACCGGAGAGCAGACCGAAGGTCGGGGCAGGATGCGGCGTACCTGGCTTTCGCCAGAGGGGAATATAGCCCTGTCCATCGTTCTCTATCCGGACATCGCCGGCCTGCCTTATCTGGTCATGATTGCTTCCCTGGCGGTGGCCCGCAGTATCGAGGCAGTCACCGGCCTGAAGACGCAGATTAAATGGCCTAATGATATCCTCATCGGCGGTAAAAAAGTATGCGGGATTCTCATTGAGAACGATGTGAAGGGGAACAGGGTAGACTATGCAATAGTCGGCATCGGTATTAATGTCGACCTGAAGGCTTCCGACGTTGACGAGATATCCGCCACGGCTACCAGCCTGAAAGATGAACTGGACAGGTGCGTGCTGCGGGCGACCGTTATCAGGCATCTCCTGACCGAGTTCGAAAGACTTTACCTGCTATTGCCGGAGGGCGAATCTATTTTTAAAGCGTGGCGGGCACGACTGGACACGCTGGGCAAAAGAGTAACGGTAAGTTCGGGTGGTGACGTACTTGAAGGTGTTGCCGAATCTGTCGATGAGAGCGGCGTATTATCAATACGCCAATCCGATGGCGTTCTGGTCGATGTCGTCGCCGGGGACGTCACCCTGCGCGATAATTAGTAAAGAAGAACTTCCCCACCCCCCAGAGGTGAAAAAGGGGGTGGGGAAATACCTTGAGCTGAATACAGTTACTGGCTATTTACCTTATTTTCCTTTATCCCCACTGCCGGTAGTGAAAGCTTTAAGAAATTCTATGGGTAGCGGGAAGATTATAGTGCTGTTCTTCTCGCTGGCTATCTCTGAAAGTGTTGACAGGAAGCGGAGTTGTATAGCTGCCGGCTCCCTCCCGAGGATATTGGCCGCCTGAGCCAGCTTCTCCGAAGCCTGGAGTTCACCCTCGGCGTGAATAATTTTCGCCCGCCGCTCTCGTTCGGCCTCGGCCTGGGCCGCCATAGACCGCTTCATTTCCTCGGCCAGCTCGACTTCCTTGATTTCCACCGTGCTGACCTTGACTCCCCACGGGTCCGTTTGTTCGTCGATGATTTTCTGGAGCATCTGGTTGAGCTTATCGCGCTTGGTAAGCAGTTCGTCAAGCTCGGATTGACCCAGCACGTTTCTCAGCGTCGTCTGGGAGATTTGTGACGTCGCCCTGATGTGGTCGAGTACCTTCACAACGGACGACTCGGGGTCGACGACTCGGAAATAGACCACGGCATTGACGCGGACGGTGACGTTATCCTTGGTGATAACCTCCTGCGACGGAACATCCATGGTCACCACGCGCAGGTCTACCTTCACCATGCGGTCGATGAACGGGATAATGAGGAACAGGCCGGGTCCCTTGGCACCGACCAGTCGTCCCAGGCGGAAAAC
>DAOUDZ010000122.1:0-1837 GCA_034430575.1 Dehalococcoidales bacterium | reverse complement strand
GAGATGTCTCCCGATATTGTCGGCGCCCTTGACCACTTCATCGGGTTGGTTGGATCTCGACCGATTATACTTTCTGATTTCCGTCCCGGTGATCCCCGCCAGCATGGTTTAGGTCGTGCCATAGATGTAACTTGGCCTGACCAGGAACCTCTCCGGGTTTATGAGCTGGCCCTCAAAAGTCGTCTCTTTAGTGGTATCGGTATCTATCTTAACGACAAGGACTCCGTCAGTTTTCATTTTGACAGTCGCCTCGATCGCTCTCCGGACGATCCTGCTTTATGGGGGGATTTTATCACTTATCCTTTCGATGTCGACACCGGGCAAAATGTCAGACGTGATGAATATACCTCTGCGCAGGCGGTGGTCTCTGTCATAAAAAAAAAGAGCACAATTCCGATACTGGTCGTCGCCGCTTTAGCGTTCGGCCTTTACCTGTTGTCCCGAAACCGATAGAGGAGAAAATATGCCAACCGGAAAAACCAAACCCTCAAAATCTGTCCCAGATATTAAAGACCCTCGGTTGGATTGTGAGGGCGGTCAAGTGGCTACTTCGTCAACTGCGGATGATATTCTCGTAGAGCCTGATCTGGAAAAAGACGACTGGGCGGAATTCTTTTCCGGTGAGGACGGAGAGAATGTCGTTGTTCAGCTTCAACGGGTTAGCCCTGACGTCTTCATTACCGATCCCGATACTGGTATCGAAAGCCGTACCGGGGGGTACTGTGAAGATCTGCCTCGTGGTTTGCGCTCCTATCAGGAATGGATTAAAACCCGATATGGTGGGGGAATCTATCGGGTCCAGAAGCGCGTCAGCGGTGTCATCCGTAAGCAAAGAATGATTCACATTCAGGGTTCTCCCTTACTCGGGCCGCCGGCTAAGCATCTTGCCCCCTCTGCCCCTTCCTTGCCTCCTGAGCAGTATGAGAATGTCAACATCGGTGGAAGTTCCGATGAGTGGGAGTCCCGTATGGCTCGTCTGCTGGCCATGAAAAAGTTGCTCGCCGATCCCCCGGCTCCTCCCCCTATCGGAATGGACCTTATCAATACTCTCTTGACGTTTCTCATCGAACAGAAGTCCCCGGACCCTATTTCGCAAATACAGACTTTTGCTACCCTGGCAACTGCCGTCAAGGAGCTGATGCCCGAACAGCAGACGGGATCGACTATGGTAGACGTCATAAATAGTGCCGTCAAGACAGTCGGACAACTGATTGTGCGTGCCCCCAGGGCTTCGTTGCCACGAGGTTTTGTCTCGGATAGGCCTCGGCTAAACGCTGGAAAAAATACCGGCGCCGATACCGGTCAGTTGTCCAATCACACTCAAGGACAGGAGGTGGAAAACATGCCGGAGGAAATATCGCGTCGCGAGCTGGCCGGTATCGCCATTCAGAACATTGTGACTGCTTTCCGGTTGCAGCCGCCCAAAGAGCCGGAGCGCGTTGTGGCTATGCTGGACAGTGCCTTAAACATGGATGCTGATCAGCGCAACCAAATGATTCCTTTCAAGAACGTGCTTTTTGATTTGGCGGAAAATCAGATGGAGGAGGATTTTGCCGCCAATCCCGAAAGCCGGGAGGAATTCAAGGGTTATTTCTACAAGGTTTTTGATCAGTTCGTCCAGGCTGATAGGGAGGTGACCTCTTTATGAGTGATCCTGTTCTTGTCTCTGAAAAATTCCCTCACGGTATCTGCCCCTTCATGTCCGGTCAATTGGCTCCGGTTGCTCCGGTTGGCGCCATACAGCCGCATGGGGGGATTGCTGTTTCCTCTATCTCTATACCATGCGCCGGTCCAAACTGTCAACTATGGTCGGTATCTGATGGAATGTGCGCTTTCA
>DAOUDZ010000121.1:0-2537 GCA_034430575.1 Dehalococcoidales bacterium | reverse complement strand
CCGGTACCCGTATCGATGACCTTCAGCCATTGGTCAAACTTCTCTTTGGTGTTGAGACCCTGATACGAGATGGCCTTCTGAACAGCCGGCAATATCTGACCGACAGCAAAAGGCAAGGTCTCCGCCAGTCCCGGCTTATCATCCTTCATGAGAAAGCCGTAAATTTTGACACCGACGGCAAGAACCGCCTTGATCCAACCTAACATGATATCTCCTTTCGCGAAAGTTAATCGTGTTGATCGAGCCACCGGCGATAAGTGACCTCGATATCCGAAATTTGATCCCCGACCTGCATATTAAGGATTGCCGTACTCAACTGGAACCAACTGGTAAGCTCACAATGCGGCAATCGATATACCAACCAGCCGTTGATGCCATTGAGAGAAGGCTCATCAACCTGTGAGTCAAAAACAAAACCAGAAATATCGTTAGCGGGGACAGTCCGGACATAGTAACGCCACAGAGTATAACCAACCCCACCCCGCGACAGACGAAGCCCAACGATCCTGTTAATAACATTCGCATCCGTTTGGAACTGAAAATGTAAGGAATGTATACGGTAGCGCCACTCGTTAAAGACCAGGGGAGGTGCAAAAGCCCAGTTGGTGGCGACAGGAGGATCTGCGGGGTGCTGCATCTCCATGTATCCGTTTTCAGGCGGGATCGGATACCACTGTAAGTTGTCATTGGCCACAAACGCAATCCCCGAAAGTTAATCGTGCTGATCGAGCCACCGGCGATAGGTGACTTCAATATCCGAGATCTGATCTCCGACCTGGAGGCCACTAAGACAGGAACCCAACCGGAACCAACTGGTCAACTCACAGTGGGGCAACCGATACCACCACCAGGCATTTATGCCATTGGTAGTAAGCTCTCTGGCCTGAGAGTCGAAAACAAAGTCAAGATCATCACCGGCAACGACAGTCTGGACAAAGGAACGCCAGAGAACATAGGCGCCACCCTGACGGTAAAGATAAATCCCAACGAAGCGGTTAGCGACATTCGCGTCCGTATGAAGATGAAAATGGAGAGAATGGATGCGGTAGCGCCATTCATTAAAGACGTCAGGGATGGTAAAATCGAAGTTGGAGCCTACGGCCGGATTGGCGAGCTGCTGCATCTCCATGTATCCGTTTTCAGGCGGGATAGGATACCACTGCAGGTTGTCATTGGCCATCGGCCTAACCCCAGGCCTTAGCGTAGAACCGAGTGTAAGTATGATCGACCGTGGCCGTCTCAGTAAGCCGCAACACCACAAAAGGACGGGTAAAAACCACGTGTCCCGTTAGACCCTGATTGCCGCCTAACAGGTACGGGGTCGTATAAACACCACCTACGGCCAATTGCGTATAAATCACATCAACCGCAGGAGCGCCGGCGACATGCAAATAGCCAAGAACGTCCAGCCGACAGTTATGACTGGAGATAAGGCCCCATGTCAGGAAATAGAGGCTTTGCGTAGCGAGAAGAGTCTGACCACTGAGAGAAAACCCAATCGGCACAGGAACAACCGCGGCGGACGTCAGGGAAGTATCATATACCCACTCGACAAAATTTTTGCCTTTCAAGTCCATCAATTCACCGCCTGAAGTTTGATAACGGCTTCAATGGTATAGGGACCTCCGGCGAGCGCCTGATTATGAAGCACAAGCCGACAAGACCAACCGGGAACGAACAAACAAGACATACTGTTATCGACCGGAGTCCCGGCACCGGGATCAGCATGAAGAAGAAAATAACGCCAGTGTCGATAGCCGGCACCATCGAAAGAGATATCGATCTCGAGAGTCAAGTCGACAGGCGTACAGAACACCCAGGACATGAGAGGCTTGGATCCAACCAACCACTCACCAGTACCACCGGCCGACGGACCAATATTAGCAGAACCACCGGCGGCGATGAGAGATCCCCCTGAGTAGAAAAAGGAAGCCGAAAAAACATCTCTTCTCGGATTGATGGGAATGTCCCACCCAAGAGGCGCAATACTCATAATCTATTCTCCGCTCCGACAATGTCCGGAGAGGCCGGCTTGTAAAGGCGGCCGCCAATGCGTCCCAGGACAACCAGGTAGTCAACAAATCCGGCCACCGCCCATAATTCAATGGCTATCGTTTCGGCGGCCTGTACCCAAAGGGGCTCGATTTCCCAGGGAGTCAACATGTCACCCAAACACATCTGATAATAGCCGAACAGAGGGAAATTCGTGCGTACATAAGGAACTTCGCCGCCATTTATGGAGATACGCCAACCGACAGCATTATTGGCAGCCACAATCGGTTCCGAATAGACGATCCCAAACCGGTCGAACTTACCGACCATACCCTGAGGAACGGTAAAGGAAACCAAAGTCGTCAGGGCACCGGCAGCAGGGGCGGTGATAGCATTAAAAGCCTCAACCGGCTCATCGACACCGCGATGGACAAGCGCCAGACTGACGGCCCTACCCCTGGCCTCAATTTCCTCCCGGGCTTTTTCTATCCGGACAGAAGCGCCCCCCTCTTCGGCGCCGAGCAGATCACCGGCAGGAAACAAGG
>DAOUDZ010000120.1:0-5581 GCA_034430575.1 Dehalococcoidales bacterium | reverse complement strand
ATGCTTGTCCCGCACAGCGATAGCCCCCATGTGGTGCCTCCGGCAGGTGGAACGTTCGGCTACCACCGAGGCTATTTTCAGGAAATATTCGTCTAGTTCCGGTCGTTTGTGTATATCCGTCATTTCAGCTTCTCGATAATCCTTTCTAACCGCGCTTGAAGGTCGGCAAGCGACCCGTCGTTCAGCACGGTGTAGTCCGCCAAGGCAATCGGCCCGCCCTTGTTAAGGTTCTCTATTTCGGCGCGGTCGCGGCTGGCGACTTCCTGCGGTGTAAGCGGCCTTATCTTACGACCGCCCAGTCGGCTATATCTGGCCTGCGGTGACGACCATACCGCCACGACGTAAAATCTCTCTCCATAACTCTCTTTAAGGAAGATGTATTCCTCCCAAGAATAAAGCCCGTCGACCACCACATTCATGGTCTTCAGGGCAGTATCGATGCGGAGCAGGCTCAATTTGGCGTAGGCGTCCATGCCGTGCTTCTCCCGGATAGCCTCCCTGGCCTGCCGTTCGTTCTCCTCGTTCAGTTTCAGACCCTGTTTCCTGACCTCCTCGTCGGTAATATCGCCGAACCTGACCGTCGCGAAACCCCTTCTGCGGAACATGCGGGCGACTTCCGACTTACCGGAGCCGGTCATGCCGACAATTGACACAACTTTCATACCGTTCATTATAAGCGGTTATTACCAAAAATGACAACGTGATATTTTTACAGCTTGTGCTATAATATTGAAAATGCCGGAAGTTATGAATTTGGCCGACCGTATGCAGGAGCAGCTGCCCGCCGACCTGCTCGATTTTATCAAGCAGGCTGGAGATGCGGCGCAGCGGCAACAACAGCGTTTGTACCTGGTGGGCGGGGTGGTGCGCGACCTTCTCCTGGAGCGCACCAACTTCGACCTCGACCTGGTAGCCGAGGGGGATGCTATCAAGCTGGCGCAGGAGATAGCTTCGGGCAATCACGCCGCGGTCACCACCCACCCGCGCTTCGGCACGGCCAAGCTGAAGTGGGGCAAGAGGAGCGCGGACGTCGCCACCGCCCGCTCCGAGACCTACTCCCGTCCGGGCGCGTTACCCGCGGTAAGGCACGGCACCATCGCCGACGACCTTGTCCGCCGCGACTTTACCGTCAATGCCATGGCCATCGAGCTTAATCCGCGCCACTTCGGCGAGCTTATCGACCCGCACAACGGACAAAGAGACCTTAAAAAGGGTTTTATTCGCGTGATGCACGATAAAAGTTTCACCGACGACGCCACCCGCATCTGGCGCGCCCTGCGTTACGAAACAAGGCTGGACTTTCGTATCGAACCTTCTACTCTAAAGCTGCTGGAACGTGATATTGCCATGCTGGAAACCATCAGCGGCGACCGTATTCGCCACGAACTGGAGCTTATCCTGAAGGAAGAACTGCCGGAGAAAGCGCTTCAACGTGCAGGTGAACTCCTGGTGCTGTCAGGCCTGCACCCCTCGTTGAAGGGGGACGACTGGCTGGGGAAGACTTTCGCCCTGGCGCGAGAGCAGTGCCTCCCCGATGAGCCAAACCCGCAGCTTTATCTGGCGCTTCTGGTCTACCGCCTGACTACCCGTGAAATAGAGGATTTTATTTCTTATCTCCGGCTACCTAAAGCAACGGCGCAGGTGCTGCGGGACGTAGCCGCTATCAATAATAAATTAAACGAGCTTTCCGCGCCCGGCTTGGCACCGAGCCTGATTTACGAACTTCTGCGCGGCTATTGTCTCACGGCGCTTATGGCCTCCGAGCTTGGCGCAGAATCCTCCGCCGCCGAGCACATCGAGCTTTACCTCAACGTGCTGCGCCACGTCAATCCCGCCCTTAGCGGTAATGATTTGAAAAAGCTGGGCATACCGGAGGGCCCGAAGATTAAAGAGGTTCTCCAAACTCTCCGCGAAGCCAGACTCGACGGCAAAGTGAACACCAAGAAAGAGGAGGAGGAGATGGTGAGGGAGACTTTAAATCCCCCTTAGTCCCCCTTTTTCAAAGGGGGAGAATAATTGTCACCCTCACCCTTACCCTCTCCCATTAAGGGAGAGGGGTTATTTTTATAGGGATAAGCCGCCGATGATGCTGGGCGGCCAGGGTGGGAATAGATAACAGCGAGGGGTGGAGGCCTGGATTCCCGCTTGCGCGGGAATGACAACCTAGAAAAGGATGAAACGACGAGAAATTGAGATTGCTTCGTCGCTACGCTCCTCGCAATGACAGTTACTCCATCTTCTTGAACGCCTTTAGTGGCGCGCCGCAGATGGGGCATTTATCCGGGGGTTCACCCGTGACGGTATTGCCGCAGACCTGGCAGACGTAGTAAGTGGCATCCGCCGGCTGCCTGTCCTCTTTCAGAGCCGCCAGCGCCGCCTCGAAATAGCCGTGGTGGATTTTCTCCACCTCGTTGGCCCAGTTGAAGGTGCGCCTGGCCCGCTCGTTCTTTTCCTCCCCCGCCTTCTCGATAAAATGCGGATACATGGTGGTAAACTCCTGGTACTCGCCCATGACGGCCGCCAGCAGATTGTCTTTCGTAGAACCGACAGCGTCGATGGCGTTAAGGTGGTTCCGGGCATGTATCGTCTCCGCCTCCGCGACCGCCCGGAATAATTTGGCTAACTGCGGATACCCCTCTTTTTCCGCCTTTTCCGCAAAGAACAGGTAACGGCGGTTGGCCATGCTTTCCCCACCGAAAGCTTCCCGTATATTATCCTCTGTCTCGTATGCCATGAAAAACCCCCTTTACTTAATAAAATAAGCTTATGTTATTTTAACTCATTTTTAAGTATTGTATAAAATTTATCCCTGGCGAACCTTTCCAGCCAGGGTTCGTGCCCGCATCTTTCCAGCAATACAAACCGGAAGTCCTTCAGGACACGGGAAAGCGGCTCCCGGACGCCCTCGGCCAGATGCGGGTCGTAGTCTCCGTGGATAGCCACCACCGGACATTTTATCCTCTTCCCAAGTTCCAGCAGTTCCCCGCTGACCCGCAATTTTTTAGCCTCCGCCCAGACTTTGCGGTTGATTTCCTCACTGACTTCCAAAACATCGTCTTTTCCCGGCGGGAGCGGCGCATAGGCATCCGCTTTCGCGAAAAGCTCGCCCAAACGCAACATCGACTTATCTTTATCGCCGACGGCAGAGCCATCGATGATATCTATCAGTTGAAAAACTTCGATTCTTTCCGCTTCGGTGAGCCGATTCAACCTTTCAGGAGTGATATTATCAGCATACTTTTCCTCGAACGGCCCGCTTCCGATAAGTACCAGCTTTTTCACCAGCGATGGATAACGGGACGTTAAAATAAAGCCGAGCATAGCCCCCCATGAATGGCCGATTAAAACCACTGGAAGGTTCCCGTTCTTTTCCAGTACACCGCACAGTTCCTGTACCTGTCCCTCCATGGTCGATTTCGTTTGTAGGGGTTCGAGGACGCCAGCCATTGTGGAAAGCTCTCGCGCCACCGGCGCCATCTCCCCGGGCGCGCCTGGCCCGCCGTGAACGACGGCCACGGTATAGGGCCTATCGCCGTAATATCTAACGTTTTTCATAGCGTTGACGCGATAAAAGCCTTCATCCCCTGGCTCTTGCAGCGATTAAATAATTCCTCGGCCGTAGCTTTATCTTCAAACAGACTGAACAGCGTCGGCCCGGAGCCAGCGAGGTGGACGTTGGGGGCGCCCAGCTTGATAAGGTGCTCCTTATGTGTCTTCAGCATACTATCCTTAAAAGCAATATTTTCAAAGGTGTTGAACAGCATTGACGGCGTGATAACGTCACCCTTGAGTATGGTGCTTGCCATTTTTTTCGTGATGTCGCCGTCCGTAAAGTGCCCCGGTTTAAGACCGGCGTACATGCGTGCGGTCTTGCCCTCTTGCACCGGCACGTCCGGAATAACGAGCACCACCCACATCTTCGCCGGCGACGGCAGCGGCGCTATCTTCTCTCCCCTCCCCTCCGCTAAAGCCGTGCCGCCTTCCAGGAAGAAAAACACGTCCGAGCCTAATTGCGCCGCAATTCCCAGCATTTCCCGCGGCAGGTCCAGACCCCAGAGCTCGTTGAGGTAGCGCAGGACGACGGCGGCATCGCTGCTGTCGCCACCCAGTCCCGACATCAGGGGTATGCGTTTTTCTATCTTTATACTTGCCCCCTCAGAGCACCCCGCAGCTTCCCGCAAGAGATTCACCGCCCTGCTGACCAGGCTTTCTTCCGCCGACCATTTCGGCATATCGCACCGGAAGGAAAGTCCCTCCCCTTTTTCAAAATGCAGCGTATCGTACAGGTCTATCGCCTGGAGCACGCTGCGTATTTCACGAAAACCATCGGGGCGTTTCCCCAGTACTTCCAGCGTTAAATTCAGCTTGGCCGGGGCCCTGACTGTCAGCATATCAACTTTCCCTCATTCCATCCATGACCCGCCAGAGGGTCGCCCATTCATCAAGGGTAAACGTTTCCGCCCTACGCCGCGGGTCGATATTCGCCTTTTCCAGTATATTTATAACCTCGTCTTTGGGCAGCTTCAGTCCCTGCGCCAGCGAGTTGACCACCTGCTTGCGCGATGCCGTAAAGCCGGCCCGTACCAGCCTGAAAAAGCCTTCTTCATCGACATTGACAGGGGGGCGTGGGTAAACGTCTATTCTCACCACCGCGGAATCTACCTCCGGCGCCGGATAGAAGGAAGCGGCGGGCACATAAGTTACGATGCTCGGCCTGCCGTAGAACTGCACGCTGATGCTCAACACGCTGCGTCGGCCCGGCCCGGCTACGATGGCTTCGGCCACCTCTTTCTGCACCATGACTACCATTACCTCCGGCTTAACGGATGCTTCTAAAAAATGGCGGAGGACAGGGGAGGTAATGTAATACGGCAGGTTGGCGACGACTTTATACGGGCTTAATGTCGAAGGAACGTCAGGCGAGCGTCCCTGTAACAGCGCTTTGGGGCCGGTGCCGAGTACGTCCTCGTTGAGGATAACGATATTATCGTAGGGAAGCGTTTTACGGAGGATATCCGCCAGCTTGTTGTCCAGCTCGATGGCGATGACCCAGCCGGCCTTTTCCGCCAGCCTGGCGGTCATAATACCCAGTCCCGGCCCCACCTCTATTACGGTATCGGTGGAATTAAGGTCGGCGGCGGCGACAGCGGCTTCCATCGCTTCGTTATCGACGAGGAAATGCTGCCCCAGGCCCTTTCGCGCTTTAATGCCGAACCGGCGCAGCAGCTTTTTAGTCTGCGCCAGCAGCGAATCCGAACCGCCCCGGGACAGGTCTTTTTTCATCTCAAAAACCTAGAGGCCGTGCACCTGCCCTCGACTTCACCTAACGGCTTGCCCGGGCCAGCCGGCTCCAGCCAGGTGTACCTGCGGCACCCAGAAAAAACTATTTACCGCTGCTTCCTCTCGGACCTGACGGGATTCATAGTGCTCTGCCGCGCAGGACCCAACCTTCAACACCACTTAACACGGGTAGTCCCACCAGATAAAAGCCTCAAGCAGGAATTCGACCCTGCTGTAGCGGATTTCAGGTACAGGGCACCGCTAGCTCCCCATCTAGCACGACCTCACTAAAAATCGTAAA
>DAOUDZ010000119.1:0-7907 GCA_034430575.1 Dehalococcoidales bacterium | reverse complement strand
CCTTGGTATTGGCCAGGTGGATTATCTGCTGACCGCCGACGCTGAACCATACTTTTACCACGGAATTACCGCTAATCAGTTGCTTGATTACGCTGTCCGAGTGAGCGGTGCGTGCCGCGCCCATTTTAAACTCCTCACTGCCCACAATTCCCTTGCGCATCTCGTCGGTAAGCGGCAGCTCCAGAAAAAAGTCCTCCAGGAGTCCCGTGTCCGGCACCATCCAGCTCATCATGCTTCCCGGCCTCTCGATGTTTCCGGTGACGCCCATAAGGCAGATAATAGACCTTACGGTCTGGCCGCAGTTGGCCTGCCGCTCTAAAGAACTGCCGACCTGTATACAGCCCGGCGTGTCCTTGGCGAAGAGTCGGGCGGCTCTGATGATATCCTCCGCCTTGAGCCAGGTAATCTCGGCAACGCGCTCCGGCGTGTAGTCCTTGACTCTCTCTTTCAGCTTATCAAAGCCGAAGGTCCAATTCTCCACGAACTCTTTATCCCACAGGCCTTCGTTGATGATAACGTTAATCATGCCCAGTGCCAGGGCGGCATCGGTACCCGGCCTGATTTGCAGCCATAGCGTCGCCCGGGATGACAGGGCGGTTTCCCGCGGGTCTATAACGATTAAATTCTTAACGTACCTTAGCGAGTTCAGAAACCACGTCGCCATCTCTCCGTCGGCGCTGCTTATTTCCAGCTGCTTGGCCCAGGATATCTGCGTCTTGGGAAACTCCCCGCCCCAGCCGTGGTAGTCGCAGTACAGCCTTCCGTAGCCGGTAACCAGACCGTACATACCCAGCCTGGGACTGTGGCAGATATAGCCGGGCGTAATGATATTGGCCGTGCCGATGGAACGCGCCAGACGGTGGGTATAACGGTTATAACCACGCCCCGTCCCCTGGGATATCGCTATTGATGAAGGGCCGTATTTTTCAATCGACTCCTTCATCTTGGCTTCGATTGTGTCCAGCGCCTCATCCCAGCTTATCCTCTTCCATTTTCCCTCGCCGCGTTTACCCGTCCTTTTCAGGGGGTATTTAAGGCGGTCGGGGTGGTTGATATGCTGGATGCTGGAAAGTCCCTTGGAGCACATCGTGCCCCGCGTCGGGGAGTCCGGGTTGCCTTCTATGTGCGTAATTGTCCCGTCCTCGACAGTCACCAGGACGCCGCAGCCTCCGTGGCAGCCTTTGCAGGTTGTGTTGATTATCTTTTTCTCGCTCATAGGTTTTAATCTTTCTGGAAATATAGTAAATTTTATCTAACGGCTAACGGTTTGACTAGCTGGCGATAGCGACCAGCGGCTTATATGCGCCGGCTTTAAGCACGCAGTATCTTAAAGCCAGCCCGCCGATTATTTCGCAAATGACACCAGTGATAATCATGGCCGAGGAGATATCCCCGACGAAATAGCTGGAAAATGCGATGACCAGCGGTATTATGATTCCTAAGGTGACAATGCCTATCCAGAAAACGGGGGCCAGGTTGCCCCGCATCTGCTCCATGACCGATTTCTTGCCGGTCGTCTCGCGGTGGGCCGCCGCGATGAGATAGATGGCTATCAGCAAGGCATTTGCGATGAGCAGCCATCTGCTTCCCGTTTCAGCGGCATGAATGTCCACGTTTCCCCCGCTTAAGCCGATAATTACCGATAAGCCGAATCCCCCGAGTATGCCGCACAATACGAATAATAAAGGCAGCATCGTAGAGTTCCAGAAGGGCACGGCCTTGACGGTGTTAAGGACGAAGCCGGTATACACCGTTACCGCCAGCGCGGATATCCCGGCCAGAACCTTGAAGACTATTTCAATGGCGGTGCCGGGCAGCCAGTAGGAAAAGGCCAGCTGTATTAACGCGAAAACGACGAACGTTAAAACGAATATGATGCCCCTGGCCAGCCAGGAGGAGTTTGGACGCAAGACGATGCGCCAGAAGCGCAGCGGCTTGCCCAGGTAGACGAGGTGAGTGCCGCCCTTGACCACGGCTATAATCAACCAGCTAATGAACATCCCCAGCAGGCTGTTGAAGTAAAGCGATACCAGGTAAAGTCCCCCGCCGAGTCCGCCGGCATAGAAGGCAATCCAGAGGAAAATGCCCCGTCGGTCGATCCACTCCGTCTGACGGGTATAGTTTATCATCCATTCGTGTATTTCCAATTTATCTCTCCACTTACGTTCGGACAGGCTCCTGCCTTGAATCGTCTTTGATTTCGGGTTCGTCGGAATATCCTATTTTACCGTCGATGAAGTACACCGAGGGGTCGGTATCGTATTCGGGGTGCAGCTGGAATGCTCCCTTTTCCCTGATGAGCCGGGAGACTTCACTTTCGGGGTCGTCGAGGTCGCCGAAGGTTAGCGCCTGTGCCGGGCAGGTATTGACACAGGCGGGTGTGGCGTCACGGTCGATACCCGGCTTCAGGCCTTTGGCCAGTCCCGCGTCGATTCTCTCCGCGCAGAAGTTGCACTTCTCCGTCGTGCCGACTTGATGTCTATAGAGTTTCTTGCCGGCTTTCTCGAAGTCGGTCTCTACTCTGCCGGGGAAGAATCCCTTGTCTTTGTCCTTGGAAAGGAAAGTGCGATTCTGGTACGGGCAGGCGATAATGCAGTAGCGGCAGCCGACGCACTTGTCCTGGTCGATTGCTATAATACCGTCCTCGCGCTGGTAGGTTGCGCCGGTAGGGCATACCTCGACGCACGGCGCGTCATGACACTGATTGCAGCGTACCGAGTAGGTAGAAACGGTAGGGTGATCGCCGCCTGTCTCCATAGCCACCAGCCTTGGCCATGACATGCCTATCGGTAGAAAATGCTCGATACGGCAGGCCGCTATGCAGGCATAGCACCTTATGCATTTGGTTAAATCTACGACCATTCCCCATCTCATTGAAGAACACCTCTAAAATAAAATACCATATTGCACAGCAACTGTCAACATTATATGATGATTACGTGAATTATGCAACAATAATATGTGCAACAGAACCAGTACACTAATATTATAATATGTATAGCGTAATATTACTATAACTTAAGTTACATTTTATGATTTTTTTGGATTAAGTGTTAGTGGTATAATGAAACCGTTTTAACTTTCGGGAGGAAAAGATGAACGATAACAATCAAGCTACAGTCAATACACGGGCTGGTAAGGTAGAGGGAAATTATAAGGATGGACTCTACGTGTTCAAGGGGATTCCCTACGCCGCGCCGCCGGTGGGTGAGTTACGCTGGATGCCGCCGCAGCCGGTGAAACCGTGGGATGGCGTAAGACCGGCTAAAAAATTCGGACCCATACCGCCCCAAAACGAGATGGCGGGCGGGCCGATTATCCAGGTCGAACAGCCGCAGGATGAAGACTGCCTGTTTTTGAATATATGGACTCCCGGACTTGATGACGCCCGCCGACCGGTAATGGTATGGATACACGGCGGCGCTTTTACCATTGGCTCCAGTTCCGACCCCCAGTATGATAGCGGCAGTCTGGCATCGCGCGGCGATGTCGTGCTGGTGACCATCAACTACCGACTCGGCATGCTGGGTTTCCTGAATCTGAAGGCAGTCACCGGCGGCCTGATTCCGGCCACTGGCAATGAAGGCCTCCTTGACCAAGTGGCCGCTTTGAAATGGGTAAAAGAAAATATCGCCGCTTTCGGCGGCGACCCCGGCAATGTAACAGCGTTCGGAGAATCGGCCGGTAGTATGAGCACCGCCTGCCTGATGGTGATGCCAGCGGCAAAGGGGTATTTTAACAAGGGCATAATGGAGAGCGGCGTCGGGAGCACGGCGGCCTCGCTGGATGAAGCGGTAGATGTCGCCGGGAGGTTTCTCGGGCTTGCTGATATCAACGGCGATGATGTCGATGCGCTGCGCGCGCTGGAAACCAAGCGGTTGCTGGAAGTCGAGATGAAGCTAAGGACGGACATGGCACAACCCGGGGAGATAGCCAGAATTACCGTGACGTCGCCGGTAATCGATGGCGAGGTCATTACGGATGTGCCCAATCGATTGGCCGGAAAGGGTGCCGCTAAAGACATTCCGGCGATAATCGGCACCAATTTGGAAGAGTGGAAACTCTTCGGCGCCATGCAGCCGGGCATTAATAAGGTCGATGAAGCCGAAGTTACAAAGCGCTTGAGCGCCTTTACGTCGGCGGAGAACGCACAGAAACTTTTTAAGGCATATCGCGGCGCCCGTGAGAAACGCGGCGAAGCAACTTCACCCGCCGATATTCTCACGGCGATTAATACGGACTTGATGTTTCGCATCCCCGTGCTGGAACTGGTAGAAGCCCAAAGAGATAACGGGCAAAGCGTCTATAACTATCTGTTTACCTGGAAATCGCCGGTGATGAACGGCGCCCTGGGAGCCTGCCACGCGCTGGAAATAGGCTTCGTCTTCGGTAAGTACAACGATATGTTCTGCGGCAGCGGGCCGGACGCGGACAAGCTTTCCGGGTGCATCCAGGATGCCTGGACTGCATTCGCCCGCACCGGCGACCCCTCCTGCACGAGCGTCGGCAATTGGCCTGTTTACGGTAAAAACCGCGCGACTATGATGCTGGGTAAAGAATGCCGTGTGGAAGAAGCCCCTTACGAAGAGGAGCGCAGTACCTGGGAGAAAGTCCCTTATAAATCGGCTTTGCCATAGCCGCGCCGATTACGCAGGTTCCGGGCTGTTCCGTTTAATTCTCGGGGGTTATATAGTGACTGGCTTCGGATGCCGTATTGGGGTCAAACGTTTTTTTGATATTCCTCAACCATTTGGTGTAGTTTGACGTATCCGGACCGTACATATCGCAAACGGCGTCGCTCCAGACATGATGAGGCACGCCGTAATGGCCCTCGACTGCCGTCCGGTTGGCCGCCATGAATACCTCGAAGCTTGCCTCCACCGCGGCGGGATTGCTGGCGACGTAGCGGATAAGCAGCTCGCCGTGCCCGCAGTGCCCGTGCTCTATCAACTGCACGAAGGGGTCGGTACCGTCGGCAAGGAACAGTCCCTTCTGGATAAATCCTTCCTTGACTCTGGAACCCTGTTCAATGTACTTGCTCATGAGGTTGAAGACATCGGTGCCGCCCACCTCGCCCCCGAATACACCGGTGGCCCGGCAGGTCTCCCTTATCGACCCGGTAACCCTGATGAAACGCCAGATGAAACCCCCGGCGTTTTCCGGGTCTTCCACCGGCTCCAGCGCCTTGCCTTTGTGCTCTTCCGTGATTTTTCCCAGCACCTTCTTTTTATAGGCGAATTCGCCGGGAGAGTTACCGGCGATGATAATCATGAACCCGGGGCCCTGTACCAGGTCGTTGTATTCTTTCAGGTATGCGGCGTCTTCATCGTTATTCGTCGCTATGTTGGATGCCATCATGGCCGTGTTGAAGCCCATCAAAATAAAGGCTATTTCGGCCTCGCCCACTTTCCTTACGGCTTCACGGAGTAATTCCTGTGAAGGGAAAGACAGGTATCTAATCATGAATCCCGGCGGGACGTATCCGGGCTTATAGTACGGTGATACTCCTTCGATTGGGAAAGTGGTCGGCCCCGGCCAGTGATAAATCTTCTGCGCGGCCCTGGTATAGACCCCGAGACCTCCCAGCGGCATGGTGTTTCCGCGTATGACTCCGCGCAAAGAGGGCCCCGGCCCGTCGCCGCAGAACCATTCGTCCATGGCTGCCAGCGAACCCGTCCTGACGATTTCTCCGTCCGGGGTAACCCACTCGAGGGCCAGCTGGTTTCTCTCGCCGTAGCTGCCGCTAACGCTAAGATGCCCCAGGTTGGAGTGCGCCGCCAGAGGCAGTGCCGAGCAGTTGCTGCCGGCCCCGGTGATATTGGTATTGAGGCCTCTCTTCATCAGTTCGGCCTGGAGCTGGGCGTAAATCACGTAGGGTTCGACCACCGCGTACATGTTCTTTTCGTTAATTTCTATAATGCGGTTCATGCGGCGCAGGTCAAGCTTGATGACGCCCGGCCCGGCGGGGTCGCAGTAAGGCCCCCAGCCCGTGCTGGAAGCCTTGAACTGGAGACCGTGTTTGTTGCACAGCCTGACAATCGCCTGGACTTCGGCGGTATTTTCAGGGAGAGTCACGGCTTCGAAACGTGGTACGAATTTATCGAGTTTGGCCACCAGCCCGGAGCGCCAGGCATAGGAGTCGAGAATAGATGGGTCGTCGGTGATATTCTCCGGTCCCACCACGCCCTCGAAAGCCTTGTAGATGTCTTTGATTAGAGCCATGTTGACCTCCGCTTTTTACTGGTTATTGATTATTTCCGGTAATATCCGTATTCACGCACGGCTTCCATCATCGCCCGCAGGTTTTCCAGCTTGGGATTATCGGCTATGGTACCGGCCGAAAGAATGAAGCCTCCCCCTTTGCCGACCTCCTCGATAAGCTTGCGGCAGTATTCCTTGGTCTCTTCGGGAGTGCCCATAACTATCATGGATGAAGGCACGTTGCCCTGCAGGCAGCAATCCTTGCCGAGTATCTTCTTGGCTTGCGACATGTCAGTGCGGTCGAAGTACCAGGCAACCGAGCCTTTGGGAAAATCGTTGACGTATTCGAGACGGGTATTATAGCTGCCCTCGGCGAAAAGGGTCTGGATAAGACCCTCGTTAATAAAGGCGTCCATGACCTTTTTCATGGGCGGCCAGTAGAAAGTATCGAACGCCTTCTGGGACATCCATCCGTCCGCGCCTTTATGGAGAGGGTACATTACCATTGTCAGATTATCGATGTTTGGAGAGCTTAGAATGGTATTGATGGTCAGGTCCGCAATCACGTCGAGGGCTTTCAGTAGCTTGTCGGGCCGGCGGAACATATCACCCATTATGCCCTTGGTGCCTCGGAGTGTATCCCCCAGCGTGTCGAAGGGCACTTTAGCAAATCCTCCCCCCATGAACCCGGAGAAGCTCGCAGACGCCGAGCCTCTGGCCTTCATCATGATTTCCATCATCTTCTGGTATTCTTTGCCGACATCCAGCAATTTCTGGAGCATCTCCTGCACCGGCGGCATGGCCAGCGGCATGAACTGCATGACATGGACGCTTTCCGTGATATTGGTGAACGGCTGGAACATCCTCATAGGCTCGAGGGCGCCGAAGACGCGGGGCATGTATTTCCTTATCCAGAAATCAGAGGGGTCGAGGATGAATTCGTCATACTCGTCTGCCGTCATGTATTCGCCCTCGATATACTGCCAGACGGTTCCGTCTTCGGCGGTACCGTGTCCCGGCCAGGCGTAAATCTTGTAGTCCAGCAAATCCAGTACCCGACCCGGAATGATAAACGGAGCGGCGGTATATTCCAGCTCCTCCCCGTATTCTTCGTTGAATTTAGTAGTAGCTTCCAGGGCTTTCTCATAATCATAAATGCCGGTGCGGGAACTGACGCCGTACATCCTTAGCGGCAGATCGCCCACGGGCAGGTGTACCGGCACCCTGTCAGGCTCTTCCACGTTATAAACGTCAATAAGTCTCTGTACTCTCGTCCTGTAGGCCTTCTTTGCCTCGTCGGTCGGTAAGTTGCTGTCGTTATTGAGCCACCGGTTTAAACGCTGTCCCCTTTTTTCCTGCGGCGTCATATCTTCCCATTTTTTATCTGCCATAAATAAATACACGTCCTTTACTAAATTAAAACGTTAACCTCGACCTGAAAAGGCCGGCTTTCAAATTATAACAGGGCGGCATCTGATATTACAAAATACGGTCCGGTTACTTGTACTTTGCAGTCTTGGGGTCGTGGTTTCTGAAATGGGCGATGCGGATGCGCTTCATCTTGCCGTTATCGTCGAGGTTGTAAATCACCCAGTTGGTCATGATGTTGATATCGCCTTTTTTAAACTGCTGGCCCGTCCCCTCCACTTCTTTAAAGGTATGGAACTCGGTATAAAGCTCGACGAATACCAGGTCGCCTTCCGCCA
>DAOUDZ010000118.1:0-2064 GCA_034430575.1 Dehalococcoidales bacterium | reverse complement strand
TGGTGGGCGGTACAGGACTCGAACCTGTGACCCCCTGCGTGTAAAGCAGGTGCTCTAACCAACTGAGCTAACCGCCCGGGTGGCGCGCTTGGCGGGGCTCGAACCCACGGCCTCAGCCTCCGCAGGGCTGCGCTCTATCCAACTGAGCTACAAGCGCGTTTTAATTTCTAATCGCAGTTATTAAAGATTTGCCTGATAGTTTTTCCTAGTTCGTCATTGGAAGCATTCTTACCAAGTGCTTTTCCATATTTATGAGGCTTAAGGCGGAATTTATCGTTTGTTGCTCTAACGAATAAAGCGCCACTTCGTTTGTCTTCAAAAACCTTTATTAACTTTGTTTTCATCTCAATATCCATGTGGTGCCGAGGGGGAGAGTTGAACTCCCACGCCCTTACGGACACTACGCCCTGAACGTAGCGCGTCTGCCATTCCGCCACCTCGGCCCGACTCTATATTGTAGCAACTAAGGGGCTGCTTTTCAAGATTTAAGCAAATATAAAGAGAGCGGCGTTTTTAGCACCGCTCTCTATTTTTTTATTTCTAATTTATAAACTAAGGCCAGTACAGTTTCTGGGCTTCCTTCTTGAGACCAGCGCGGAAATCCGGGTGGGCGATGGCGATAAGGTCTTCAGCCCTTTGCCGCTGGGTCTTGCCTTTCAGGTGAGCGATGCCGTACTCGGTGATGACGTAATCGCTGATGGTACGCGGTACGGTAACAATCGTCCCTTCTGCCAGCAGGGGGGTGATGCGGGAGATTTTCTTATCGCCGCTGCCGGCGGTAGATGTCATCACCGTGATGCTGCGGCCGCCCTTTGATAGGAAGGAGCCGATGGCAAAAGATGTCTGGCCGCCGGCGCCGCTGATAACTCGCGGGCCGATTGACTCGGCGGCAATCTGGCCGGCGAAATCGACGCTTACGGCACTGTTGACGGCCACCATGTTATCGTGCTGGGCGATTACCCGCACGTCCAGGCAGTACTCGGCGCTGTAAAGCTCAAAGGCCGGGTTCATGTTGACGAAATCCATGTCCTCCTTGGTGCCGCCGCCGCAGGCGGTGGCCACGGCCTTGCCGGGATTGAGTGTCTTGTGTTTGCCGGTAATGATGCCATTGCGTATCAACGGGATGATGCCGCGCGGCGTGGTCTCGGAGTGCCAGCCCAGGTCAACCTTATTTTCGAATGTACCCAGGGTACAGCACCATTCGCTGGTAGAACCCACGCCGACCTGTAAGGTATCGCCGTCCCGAACGAGTGTGGACACATATCCGGCAATGGTCTTCTCGGCCTCGCCGGCCTCTACGTTCTTCCTGCCGAGGAGGTCGGTGCTGCCCGGCTGCTTACCGGAAGGCGTATGCTCCACGAAGTAGTCGATTTCCGAGACGTGTATATAATTATCGCCGTAGGTGCGTATCAGGTTTTTATTGACCTCGGCCATGGCTATCTTGGCGTTGCGGATTTCCGTTTTCTTCGTCCAGACGGAAGCCCCGAAGCTGCAATAGCCGTGCTCATCGGGTGTCGATAGCTCAACCATCACGACATCGGCGGGGCCTCTGTCCTCCTCGCTGAAGATGAAGCCGAGACCGCCGATGGCCAGGTCGCACCGTCTTTCGGCGATTATCTGCCTGACGATGGGCAGGGGGAAGCCTACCTCAATCTTGAAAGACATCTCGAAGACGGGGTCGTACCAGCCGAAGTCACGCCCGGGCGTACGCAGCGAGAGCAGCACGTTCTCGACTTCTCCGAGTCGCGCCGCCAGCGCCAGGCCCAGGGCTTGAGGCTCATTCCCCTGTACGAAACAAACGCGGTCGCCGGATTTTATAACGCTGACGGCCTCTTCCGGCGTTACCAGTTTTTTCTTGTATTCCTCTTGCCAGCTCATAATCAGATTCTCCATTCGTCATTCCAGCGTAGGCTGGAATCCAGTGGGGCGAAGGAGGTATGGATTCTGGCTTTCGCCAGAATGACACGTTCTTTTTTATTTACTTCCAAAGAAGCGTAACGTTTAAAAAGCTCGGGGAGGGGGAGACAGAATGTGTCTCGCATCCCCTCCCCGAATCCTTTTGCT
>DAOUDZ010000117.1:0-11480 GCA_034430575.1 Dehalococcoidales bacterium | reverse complement strand
ACCCTGGCTGGCAGAAGATGTTGGCAAAATGTTGGCAAAAGAGGATAACCCAGATACGCGCCTGGAGGGATTCGAACCCACGACCCCCGGTTCCGAAGACCGGTGCTCTAGTCCGCTGAGCTACAGGCGCACGCACTCTGCTAAATTATACCCCATAACCTCAAGAATCACCATCGTTCCCCTTAACACCACGGGGCGTCTAAGAGGGGCGCAAGCCCCTCTTTTAATTATTCCCCCTTCCCTTCATAAATCCTCAAGGGAAGGGGGACACAGGGGGATAGGTTCACCTGAAAAACAGGGGGTGAGGTAGAAAATTGATTTAACCGCTGTGTTATATCTATACTACAACTAGATTTCATAAATAATGGAGGCTCCAATGGATTACGATAGCTTTCTGGACCTGGTCAAGCACCGCCGCACCATCAGACGCTTCAAACCCGACCCCCTCCCCGACGACTACATAGAAAAAATCATCGAGGCGGCGCGCTGGGCGCCCTCCGGTTACAACATGCAGCCCTGGGACTTCGTCGTCATCAAGGATAAGAAAATCAAGGACTCCATCGTCCAGTGGGTGCGGGATTACCATAAGCTCATCATGAAGACGGAAAGCGCCCGTGAGTCCTGGCAGCGCGTGCCGCAGCGCTCCTCGCATGACCCCGAGATGGACTACCGCATCGCCCCGGTCTTTATCCTCGTCCTCGGCGATACCCGCACGCTGAAAGGGCTCCCCACCTCCATGCGCTATGACACCGAGCGACTCCGCACGATTCACGTCTCCAGCCTGGCCAACGCCTATCTCTATATGAACCTCGCCGCCACGACCCTCGGCCTGGCCAACGAGTGGGTGTCATCGGTAGCGGTGGCCTATCCGCACTGTTTGACCAAAGACCTCCTGGGCATACCGCCGGAGCTTGAGATTTACGACATGATGGCCTTGGGCTATCCCGCCTACAAATTGACCTCGAAGAAGCTGATGAGGGACAAAGAAAAGATGGTACATCATGACTACTGCGGGGAGGGCGACTTCCGCACGGACGCCGAGGTCAACGACTTTATCAAAAGGGCTCGTGTCTGGACGACCACCAATCACCGCCGGGGGGTGGATAAAAAGATGGTGGGGTGAGTGGAGGGATTTGAACGCTCACTTGAAAGAGGGACAAATCAGGTGGGGTATTGGGGTGAGTGGAGGGATTTGAACCCTCGATATCCAGGGCCACAACCTGGCGCCTTAGACCACTGGGCTACACTCACCGCGGATAACACTACAATTATAGCTGAAAGGTCTTCGCCGTTCAATCGGCGCAGGGTCTATTTTTCGGCCAGTTCCACTATCGTGACTCCTTCTCCCCCCTCCCTGTAGTCGCCCGGTCTGAAAGATTTTACCAGTGAGTGTTTCCCCAGCACTCGCCGCACCATCTGCCTTAGGATACCCGTCCCCTTGCCGTGTATTATTTTAACCTGTATCAGGTCGGCTATAAAAGTATCGTGCAGGAACTGGTCGAGTCTGGGCAGGGCTTCATCCACGGTAAGGTGGCGTAGGCGCAGTTCGTTTATCGGGGCTATCTCGGTGTCGTATTCTCTATCGTGCGCCACAGTCAATACTAATTTTAACACTATAAGCGGGCAGAGGTAAATAATTGCCCCTCGCCCCCCTCGTTTTATATCTCTTCCCACCCATGCCGCCCCGTATCATTTCTCGCTTATCCCGCAAGTTTAACCCACCACTTTTCGGGTATTGGCGTCCCTCCTTCGTAAGGAGGGATAAGAGGGAGATTTAAGCGTCCTCACCCCCCTACACACTACCCGTTATGCTATAATATTTCCTGGATATGCTGAAAGCAGAAATTATCACCAGCGGCACCGAGTTGCTTCTCGGTGAAATAACGGATTCCAATACCCCCTATATCGCCGCCCGGCTGGCGGCACTGGGGATTGACCTCTATTATTCCTCGACGGTCGGGGATAATTACCAGAGGTTCTCCACAGTCCTCGAGCAGGCGTGGGCCAGGTCTGACCTTATTATCACCACCGGCGGACTCGGCCCCACCCAGGGCGATATCACGCGTGACGTCATCGCCGGGCTGCTGGGAGAAGAATTAACTCTCGACCCCGATTTAAAAAAAGAGCTTACCGCGTTCTTCTCGACCCGCGGCATCGAGATGCCGGAGAACAATCTTAGGCAGGCCACCATCATTCCCTCCGCAGTGCCCCTGCGCAATACTTCGGGCACGGCCCCGGGCTGGTGGGTGGAAAAGGACGGCAGGATTATCGTAACCCTGCCCGGTCCCCCCGCCGAATTGCATAGTATGTGGCAATACCAGGTGCTGCCGCGACTCAAACAGAAAAGTGGCGCCGTTATCGTGTCGCGGACGATAAAGACGTGGGGACTATCCGAAGCCAGGGTCGACGAGATGGTATCTCCCTTCCTGTCGACCGCCAATCCTACCCTGGCGATGTATGCCGGGGCGGGGGGCATAAGACTCCGCATCACCGCCAAGGCGGACACGGAGGCGGCGGCTAGGACCCTGATTACGGAACGAGAAAAGGATATCAGGGCGATACTGGACAAATATGTCTGGGGCTTCGATGACGAGACTCTGGAAGGCATCATCGGCGGGTTGCTGGTATCTAAGAATTTGACCCTCGCCGTAGCCGAGTCCTTCACCGGCGGTCTGCTGTCACATGCCTTATCGGGAGCCCCGGAAAGTGTGAAATTCTTCAAGGGGGGCAAAATAATACCCGCTGGTGCCGCCGGAGCCGGCGCCGAATCAGCAGCGCGGCTGGCAAAACAGGCACGTATGGAATTTAAAGCGGATATCGGCATTGCCATCGACGGAAACGTTAGCGCCGGTGATGCCGGTACGGGGAATGTTGTCCATATAGCCATAGATATGGAGGATAAACGGGATACCGTTAAGGCTCAATACCCCGCCAGGCTGCCGTATATGACCCGCCGAATCATTACTCACGCCCTTATCTTTTTAAAGGATTTCCTCCACCTGTAACCGTACCCGTCATTGCGAGGAGCGCCGCGACGAAGCAATCTCAATTTATCGTTATTTAGCCTTTTTATGCTGTCATTCCCGCGAAGGCGGGAATCCACCCCGCCCGCCCCCTCGTTGTTATCTTTTCCCACCCATACCGCCCTCGTATCATCAGTGGCTTATCCCGCAGGATACCCCTACTAGTTTCCCCCTTTCGTAAAGGGGGATTAAGGGGGATTTAGTCCTCCCGCTTGTTATTTATTAGAACTTGTGTTCTTTTGTTGCGAGTGATAAAATAACAAAAGTAGTATAATAAGAATAAGAGGTCTTTTTACTATGCCATCGGATTCCATCATCGTCAAAGGCGCCCGCGAGCACAACCTGAAAAATATAGATGTCACCATTCCCCGCGATAAGCTGGTGGTCATTACCGGCGTCTCCGGCTCCGGCAAAAGCTCCCTCGCCTTCGATACTATCTACGCCGAGGGACAGCGCCGCTACGTGGAGTCGCTCTCCGCCTATGCCCGCCAGTTCCTTGGAAGAATGGAAAAACCGGAGGTCGACTATATCGAGGGGTTAAGTCCGGCGGTATCTATCGACCAGAAAGGCCCCAGCAAGAACCCCCGCTCTACCGTCGGTACAGTCACGGAAGTATACGATTACCTCCGCCTGCTCTTCGCCCGCGTCGGCCATCCCCACTGTCCCAACTGCGGACGTGAAATTACCATGCAGACCGTGCAGCAGATTGTCGATGCCGTCCAGAAGCTGCCGAAGGATAGTCGCATCATGATTCTGGCGCCGCTGGTTCGCGACCGTAAAGGAGAGTACCAGTCCGTGTTCGAAGACCTGCGTAAATCGGGCTACGCCCGCGTGCGCATCGACGGAGAAATCCATGAGCTCTCCGAGGATGTCCAGCCGCTGGATAAATATAAAAAACACTCCATTGAGGTCGTCGTCGACCGGCTGGTTGTCGGACAGGGCGATGACCAGGCTCGTATCGCCGATTCCGTTGAGACCGCCCTCAAGGTCGGCGCCGGGGTGGTGCTGGTATCCATCATTGATGGCGAAGAGCTGCTGTTCTCGGAGCACTTCGCCTGCGTCCAGTGCGGCATTAGCCTGGGTGAGATATCCCCGCGTACTTTCAGTTTTAATACCCCCTATGGCGCCTGTCCGGAATGCACCGGCCTGGGGTTCCGACTTGAAGTTGACCCTGACTTGGTATTGAATAAAGAGCTGTCCGTTATGCAGGGCGCCATACGGCCCTGGCAGTACCACAACTGGTACCTGTGGCGGGTGGAGCCCCTGGCCAGGAAGAGCGGCTTTTCCCTGCATACGCCGGTTAAAGATTTGAGTGAAGAGCATCTCAACCTTTTGCTTTACGGGGAAGGCAGGGAAATCCCCAGGTACCGCAACCGTTTCGGCAGGATGGTGCGTATTTCCGACGGCTATGAGGGCATCATTCCCAACCTGGAGAGGATTTTCCGCGAGACGGAGTCGGAGCAGTCCCGCGCCAATACCGAACGCTACATGGTGTCGCGACCCTGCATGGCCTGTCAGGGTAAACGCTTAAAACCGGAGTCGCTGGCCGTCACCATAGGCGAACTGAATATCATGGACGTTACCGCCATGTCGGTCACGCGGTCGCTGGAGTGGATAGGGGAAATCGACCGTAAAGTGTTAAGCGAGCGCGAGAAGCTAATTGCCCACCAGGTGCTCAAGGAAATTAAAACGCGCCTGGGCTTCCTGGAAGATGTAGGCCTGGACTATCTTTCCACCGACCGCGCCTCGATGACCCTTAGCGGCGGCGAAGCCCAGCGCATCCGCCTCGCCACCCAGATTGGCAGCGGCCTGATGGGCGTCCTCTATGTCTGCGACGAGCCCACCGTGGGACTCCACCCTGCCGACGACTACCGGCTCATTCAGACGATGCAGCGGCTTCGCGATTTAGGCAATACCATCCTGGTGGTCGAGCACGACGAGGCCATGATGCGCGCCGCCGACCATATCGTGGATATGGGGCCCGGCGCCGGCGAGCACGGCGGCTATATCGTTGTCGCCGGTACCCTCGACGATATTATAAACTGTAAGGAGTCGTCCACCGGCCAGTATTTGAGCGGCGCCAGGCGGATTCCCCTCCCGGAGAAACGCCGCCCCGGCAATGGTAAGGGACTGGTTATCAGGGGCGCCCGCCAGAACAACCTCAAAAACATAGATGTCCATATCCCCCTGGGGAAATTCGTCTGCATCACGGGCATCTCCGGCAGCGGCAAGAGTACCCTGGTGGATGAAATCCTCTATCGTAAACTGGCGCAGGTATTCTATCGGGCCAGGGACAGGGCCGGCGACTGCGATGAAATCGTCGGTATTGAAAATATCGATAAGGTCATCAATATCGACCAGTCGCCCATCGGGCGCACCCCCCGCAGCAACCCCGCTACCTATACCGGCACCTTTACCCCCGTCCGCGAGCTGTTCGCCACCGTCCCCGAGGCCCGACTCCGCGGCTATAAGCCCGGGCGGTTCTCCTTCAACGTGCGGGGCGGACGTTGCGAGGCCTGCCGCGGCGATGGCTTTATCGAAATTGAGATGCAGTTCCTGCCGGACGTTACCGTCCCCTGCGAGGTCTGCCACGGCCAGCGCTATAACCGCGAAGCCCTGGAAGTCAAGTTCAAGGGCAAGAATATCGCCGAGGTGCTGGATATGACCGTGGCGCAGGCGCTGGATTTCTTCGAGCATTTCCCCAGGTTGAAAAACAAGCTGGCCACGCTCAACGATGTCGGTCTTGGGTATATTAGACTCGGCCAGCCCGCCCCCACGCTTTCAGGCGGCGAGGCGCAGCGGGTGAAGCTCGCCACCGAGCTATCGAAACGCTCCACCGGCAGCACGCTGTATATCCTGGACGAGCCCACCACCGGCCTTTCCTTCGAGGATGTGGAGGCGCTGTTGAAGGTGTTGCAGCGGCTCGTCGACGCCGGCAATACGGTGATTGTCATCGAGCACCACCTGGACGTGATTAAGAACGCCGACTTTATTATAGATTTAGGTCCCGGCGCCGGCGATAAAGGCGGTTATATCATCGCCGCCGGCAGCCCGGAGGAAATCGCCCAGGTAGACGCCTCCGCCACCGGACAGTATTTAAAGAGGGTGCTGGGGGAGAAAAGGGTGGGGGTGTGAGTGATATAATATTTTATACACCTTACTAGCGGTACGTTTGAGAATTCTTTATTAAGTTTGCTCTGATGGTTGGCTGGAAAATTTGGTGAGTTGGTCGTTAAATATTCTTTTCAAATCGGTAATAGATTTTAATACTTCTGTTTTATTACGGAATTTACTTAGCATCTTATAACTGAATTGCTTATTTGAAAACAAAGATTCTATTGTCTTCAAATTACCAAGTAAAGCGAAGTATAGTTGACCTTCATCGTGTTTCTCGTTTAGTTTTTGAATAAAAGCATTAAATATTTCTTCAGGAGGAGATATTGAAATATTTCCCTTCCCGCCCTCTAAGCTTAACCGTATCGCTGAGCACAGGTCGACTTTAAATAAATTGTCAGCATCGTGTAGAAAGGCTGTAAGTAGTTGGTGAACATTAAAAAACACCTTGTCGCCAATTATTTCTAGTAGAAGGTAATGACGAGATGCTTCCAGTGAGATAGGTTTATCAATGGATATGAACCCAGAATTGTATAATTCTGAAGGAGTATTTACTCCGAGGTCTCGATAAGTTCTTAAAAGGTGAATGCTATGAGCCCAATTATATTGAAATACGTCTAGTGAGTATTCAACTTGTCGAATAATTACTGCAATACCATCATCTAGATATCGCTGCTTGATAGTTTCATATTCCTTTTGTTTGAAATAGACCAATATACCAAACAAGGGAGCGCCTACAAGGACAAGCACAGCTCCTAATACAGTAGCTATTGGCTGGGCATACGTAGAAAATATGATACTAACATTGTCTGACACAGTCAGTTCTCCTGTTTCTTCCCAGAGTGATTCTAGGGTTTATTATAAAACATCATATATTGCTTGGATAATTATATCAATATTTGGCGAACTATGAACTCTTAACCTCTTGCTGTAAATTCTTTTAGCAATATTGATAACTCTCTCTCCCCCCAAAGGGGAGTGCGTAGCGAGAGGGGGCGTGAGCACAATACCAGTGTCTATAGTGCCGGTTACTTCCACATTCTTATCATCAAGCCATACTGTGATGCCGAACATATCTAAGGCAAGGCGTTTGCCCTCAAAGTCCAGTTCCGGTAATTGCTTCTGCATATCATCAATAAAATGTTCGAGGTTCGGTACGTTGATAATCGCATCTTGGCTAGCTTTAAGTTGTGCTTCTAGCTCGATCTTTTGTGCCTTCAGCGTTTCTTTAGTCTTATTCAGCCGCCGGTTTTCCGCTTCTACCTGGCTTTCGGGAAATCCTTTTAGTGCCCACTGTAATAATTGGTGCTGCTCTTGATTGGCCGCCTTAAGCTGGCGCTCCACTTGCTTTAATTCGGTTTCTAAAGTCTCTGTCCGGCTTGCGGCCTGTTTTTCATTTTCAAGTTCGGCAATAATAAAATCGCGGTTACTCAAGTAACCCGCCAACTCACCCCATACCATGGACTCTAGCTTGTCAGCTTTCCAGCCTGTATTATGACAGCGTTCGACCGGAGCATACGCCCTTTTTCTACCTGCACATCTGTAAGTACGGCTGTTAGTAGCCTCGCCAACATATACTCGCCCACATTGGCGGCAGCGTAAATGGCCTCGTAGTAGGTACTCATGTTTACAATTACGCGGTGACTTCTCACGGTTCACCTGTAATTGTTTCTGTGCTGCCTTAAAAGTCGCAGTGTCAATGATAGCTGGTGTCACACCTGGTATCTCAATCCAGTCCTCTTGTGGACGGGTAAACCGATTTCGACCCGGCGCTGTAGTAAAGGCGTAAGTCTTACCAGTGTAAGCGGGATTGGTTAATATAGACTGTACGCTACGCCTATTCCAGATTTTACCATTCTTAGTAGGCGCATTGTGCGCTCTCAGCCGGAATAGTATCTGGTTGGTGCTCAGTCCTTCATCGACTAGCCATTGATACATCTGGCGTACCCAAGACGCCTCAGTTTTGTTTATATCACGTCTCGCTTCGCGTTCACCCTTGATAACCTTGATGTAATCGTAGCCGTAGGTTTTTTGAAAGCCTCCAGGCATACGCCCTTCACGTGCAGTAGCTTTCCTACCCCGGATGCTGCGCTCTTTTATCTTTTCCGTTTCCAGCTTGGCTGCATAGCCTCGGATATAGCTTATCAGCTTACCAAGCTCGGTATTGTCCACGTCCTCGGTCACGGCCTCAAGCAGGACGTGGTTTTTTTCTAGTTCCTGAGTGAGTATAACGCCGTGTGTAGGGTCACGTGATAGACGGTCAAGGCAATAAACCACCAGTACATCAATGGCCTCAGTCCTTACCAAATCCCTCAGCTTGTCCATTTCTGGCCGCTCTAAGGATAGCCCGGAATATGCCTCACTGAAGCGATAGGACACGTCATAGCCCTTACCCTGGCAGTAGGTAAGGCAATTCTCTAGCTGTGTCTGTAGGCTAGTGCCCTCACGCTCTTGATTGTCTGTAGATACCCTGCAATAGATAGCTGTTTTCATGGTTTTACCTTCCTTTGTGGTCCTGATTGTTTTACCTTTGGCTTATTCCAATATGGTGACCGACATTTAGCACAAGTCTTGGGTAATTGGGGCTTTCTTGGATACCATATGTAGCCGCATCGTAAGCATTTCTGTTTCTCAATAGTCATGATATTATTATGTACATTAATGTACATAATGTCAATACCCTTTACCGATATTTATGAGCTTCAATTCGTATTTGAATAAGTACCTAAACGGCCTGAAGCTAGGTATTTGCCGCTTTTTTACGTCTATTCTGGATTCTACTTACATTCGGCTTGATACTACCGTTATTCAGCACTTCCAGCACATCCTTAAACTTACCGGCCATAAGCCCCGGTAGCTTCGGCTTAATATGCTTTTGCCATGCCCTTAACTCAACCTCAAACTGGCTCGCCATATGCAAGTCACGCCTGGCAGCTTCCAACCAGCCCCGGCCTCGGTCTGTTAGCCGGTATTCGTAAGTACCTACTCCAAACTTATAGGATAACCGGCGCTCTACGTATTCCCACATTGTCCATCTGGGCAGTAACCTTGATATTGAGTGATATTGTAACCCCGCTAAGAGGATTAGTTCCCTGGAAGTCACCCAGTCCCGGTGTTCAAGGCTGGCAAACGCCTTATACTTTGCCATACCGTACTTACCCTTGCGATCCTTAAGGCTTCTAACCATAATAGCACCACCTTTGCCGCCGGCCAGCGGCCAGTATAATATATTTATATAGGAGGATAACATTCATTGCGCACACAACAGTATATATATACTGAATGTCTACCTACCTGAAAATAGGTATTAACTTCTTTGTCTTTTATCCCTCTCGCTAGTGTCTGTGGCATTAGTCCCTCCCGCAAGATTCCCTTATTATTTACTCGTGCGCTAGTGTCCGCCTTTATAGCCCCTCACCCTTAATGTCTGTGACTTTAATCCCCACCGTCCTGATATTCCCTGAAAGCCTCTTGTATCATAGGGATAGATACCCTGATTTGATACAGTTCCCAGAATATCTGCGGCAGCTTTGAGATATTGGTAATAAGCTGTCGGTGTAGTTTGCTTTTTGACATCTCATGGTCAAACTGGTAACTGCCAGAGCGCTCACGGCGATTGAAATTCCAAACACCCCCACTTACCCATACAGCATGAGCTAACCCGTCAGCTATAAAGCCAGCTTCTGTTCTGTAATGTTCCCCGGTCTCGTTTGATTTAATACCCCAGGGTGTATTAATGAAGCGTTCCGGCTTCTCAGGGTATGAGGTAAATGTTAGTTTGCCACCAAAGCCACGCGGTGACTCAACCTCTAACCATTGACCGCTTGCCACGTGGTACCAGGATACGGAATGTCTCAGGCGTTCCTTATCAAGATCAATCTGACGCTGACGCTCAGCCATTTTTATAGACGCCTTCTGTGCCTCTATATCATCGTTAAATTGTTTCCTAATGCCTCTGGCGACCATTAGCGTAAACTCCCTTTATAGTTTCAATTCCCAGCGTAAGTGCAAAGGATGTAATGTATGGGACACTTTAATTCTGACGTGCTGGCTGGAAATTTTGACATTTTACACGATATTGTAGTAAGGTTTCTCTGAATCGCCCTGCGTAACTATCGCCCCAACGATAGGTAGCGCTTTCCTGGACTGCAATTCCGCCATCCGCTTGACCAGGACACGACCCCCACACTTCGTCGTAAAGTTCTCGCTGGTCTCCATATCCTGCAACTGGAGAAGGCACCAATCAGACCTTCCGAAATCGCCTTCCCAATCCCGGAGAATCTTGGCATCCATAATCATTACATCCTTACCAAGATAATCCTTCAATGGCTTTTGTGGCAGTTCGGGATAGAAGTTGATTGAACCATCCCCGATAACATCGGTAACCCTTTTAACTTTTACTTGATCTTCCATTTTTCCAAACTCCTTTTTACTTATTTGCTCCAGCCAGCACGTCCGGATTAAAGTGCCCCATAAAACGCCTCATGTCCTCTATTGCAATACTAGCCCCTTTACGCCCGGCACCCGGTTCTTGCCAACGCACACGGCGACCAGTCCGTACCATATCAGGCCGATAGTCCATGAAGTTATCATAGAGTTCAAACACTGCCCCATTCTCCGTATTAAGCATAATTGCCCCGTCCTGGACATATGCCACAACCTTGAATAACGCCGAATCGCGCGTCCACTCTTCCGCCTCCCAAGTTTCCTCATCCTTCTTGACTTCGACACGCTCAAGCCCTAGCAAGTCTTCCATCGTTTTACCACGCTGACCGTCTGATAATATGCCGGCCCAACGCAAGCGCTTGAAATGCTTTGGGATTAACGAAATACGGTCAAAGACCCTAGCCATATCATCTCTGGAGATTATCATTTCGTTTACCTTACGCCCTTTACGGTATTTATAACTGATAGATTGGCCATCATATTTCTGCCAACCACGCCAAACGTCCGATTGAACCGGCCTATACATGTAAGTATGCCAGTGGCGCATCTGGCCTTCAGTCTTCAGATAGCCATAGCGGAAGTCTGCGTTAGCCAACTGTAAGCCAAAATGCTTATTTACGACCGCCGTCCAGTCTTGACGCATGTCAGCTATCTTATCAGTCCACCCACTGAGGGGAGACCACTGACCGGCCTCGTAGACTGCCGGGAAAACGTAGACATTTATATGGTAGTGGGCTACTACGGGATTGCTCTCGCCGGTGAAGTCTGTTGTCAATCAGCGAAATGGGACACTTTTTAAACCGAACACTTTGGTATGATCAGGCGGCATCAACAAGCTCCCTGAGGCCCTGGTTGTAGTCTCTACGACGATTGATTGTTTGTATTTGCACCTCCTTT
>DAOUDZ010000116.1:0-12146 GCA_034430575.1 Dehalococcoidales bacterium | reverse complement strand
ATCTACACCCGAAGTCAAGTCTGCCGGATATATATTTTAATACCGCTAAATACCGCCGTAATGAAGCATATATCCTCGAACAGTCCCAGGAAATCTTAAAGATGGTAGGACTGGATAAAGTTGAGAATGAGCTTGCTAAGAACCTGCCTCACGGGTATCAAAAGATGCTTGGCATTGCCAGAGCCCTGGCTGTTAAACCCAGATTACTGATTCTGGATGAGCCTATAGCCGGGATGAACCCGAGTGAAATTGACTTCACCCTAGATGCCATTAAGAAAATGCAGCAACAGAAAATTACTATTTTACTGGTTGAACATAACATGAAAATCCTGGATTTATGTGAAAGGGTTGTGGTTATTGACTTCGGGCAGAAAATTGCTGAAGGCCTGCCCAAAGACGTGCGGGAGAACAAAGAGGTAATTAGAGCTTACTTTGGCGGTGAACGTGTTACTTGAAGTCGAAAATATTACAGTGCACTATGGAAAATCCATGGCGATAGAAGACGTTTCGCTGGAAGTTGCCGAAGGGTCTGTGGTTAGCATTATCGGCGCCAATGGAGCCGGTAAAAGCACTATTTTGAGAGCTTTGTCTGGATTGGTGCCGATAACCTCAGGGGAAATCCGCTTTTCAGGCAATAAGATAAACGGGAAGACCGCAACCGAAATCGTGGCAATGAACATCGTTCATATTCCTGAAGGCAGGCATCTTTTCCCCTATTTGAGTGTCTTGAGCAATCTCAAGCTTGGCGCCAGTCTGCGCAAAGATAAAGTTGGCATCAACAATGATTTGGATGAGGTCTACAAGCTTTTTCCTATATTACGGGACAGGCGTAATCAGAAAGCCGGGACTTTAAGCGGGGGCGAACAACAGATGCTGGCTATCGGCCGTGGTTTAATGGCTAAACCGAAGCTGCTCTTGATGGATGAGCCTTCAGTAGGTTTGGCTCCGATAGTGATTGAACAACTGGGTGAGGTTGTAAAGGATATCAACAAGAGAGGGGTTAGCGTTCTTCTGGTAGAGCAGAATGTTCATCTAGCCCTCGGGGTAGCCAGCACAGGTTATGCACTACAGGTTGGAAGAGTCGTTCTCCAGGGTGATATCGCTACGATGAGGTCTAGCGATATTGTAAAAAGAGCATATCTCGGCGGATAATCTTTTAGAGACCCGTGTTATTGCGTTTCGATATCCGGCTTGATTCACTCACAAATACAAGTTCGCTGGATGTAAATTAAAATACGATGAGTAATTAATTCAGGAAATACAAGGAGGTAATAATGATTGGCAAAATCGAGATAGACGAAGCGCAAAAGGAAAGGATAATAGATAAGGCGGGGCACCTTGCCGACGAAGTAGGGGCAAAATACATGGCCTGCGCCCCGGCCACTTTCGGGGCGATATGCGACGCCTTCCGGTCCGAGGATATTGAGCTGTTTACGCCTGAAATCCAGGAAATGCTGACCCAGGGAATGATCGGACTCCACGGAGGCGTCGCCATGACGGGAGTCGGCACCTGCGGAGCGGTTGTCGCTTCTACCTTTATCATAAGTTACGTAGTCGGCGTCACCACCAAAGAATTAATGGAAAACGGCAATCTTAACTACGCTTCATCCTTACCCGCGGTGGAATACGTAATTGATAGATTTGAGGAGGATTACGGCGCCATAGACTGCCTGCGAGTCCGCTACAATCGAGTTCAGCGAGCTTTAGACCTTATGGACCCCGATGCCCGGATACTGGAGATGACTTTCGCTCTGTATGAAAAGGAGAAATGCGGAATGACCGCGCCTGACTTCGAGGGAGGCCGCGACCAGACGCCGCCTGTGAGAGGCGCACGCTGGGCAGTAGAGGCTATTTGCGATTTATTAAGGATGGAACCTGAAGAGCGGAAGGAGCTCCCGCCGCATCTAAAGGGCCTGGGGATGCAGGAGATGGCGCCCAAGCTCCAGAAAGTCGCCGATGCCTTGAAAGAACTGGGTTGGGGACGCCCCAACGAGAAAATATCTTACCGGGATTACCGCACTTTTAAGCTGAAGGGGAAAAAGGGAGTAGAAGAGAAAAGACCGGGTTCCCTAAGCGCCCCGAAGAAGGAAGAATACGATACTTAACTGCCAGTGCTGAATACAATGCGGTTTTTCTGTGGGTTTTGGTGTCTCCTGGTGGGGAAGGGGTATCAATAGGTATAACTTTCGAAGTGGCTTCTTTCAGCCTTATAATTTAAGCCAGTGACTTCCACCGAAGATAATTATAGCAATTCGTTGTGTCATGTGCAGTCCATCGACATGCTTATCCAAGATGTTGAGTCATTCCATAAGTAAATCAGAGAAGCGGACTTGGCAATGCAAGCTATTGATGGCTTTAGTGACATGCAAAAAGTGCTCCAGTTTGGAAACCAGTTGCGCGAACTGGAAGCCGAACGGAAAATACTAGTAATAATCTACCAAAAAGAAGGCGTGAACTCGATCTTGCCAAGGAGCACATTAAGAAGAATAAGCTGCTGGAAGGCATGGCTTCAAAGACAAGCCTGATAATGGGAGCAGTAGTATCGGTCGCAGGCTTCTTGGGTGTTCCCAATTATATTCTCTTCTCCGCTGTTCTATCAAGACCTTTGATTTCTCAAACGGAATAAACAACTTAGCAGATTTACATCTACTCATAATGTTGAATTAGCAGGCGATTTTTCGATCCTCTGACGACAACATAATATATTGATCCAATTGAATTAGAGACCATATCGTGTTTAAATAAGAGTAATTATTACTATCTGAGGAAATAAAGGAAGGAGATAAAAATGACTGAAACAAAATATGGAAAATATTTTTTAAAAGAACCCTGGGGAATAATTCACCCGGGTTCTGACCCTCAGGCGCCGGTATACATAGGGATTGGTCAGGAGGAGCCCGTAAAAGGGTGGGATGAGCCTCTTACACAGGTCCTGCGCCCCATTTATAGAGCCTTCAAAATGATACCTGAAGGGCATAGACATTCCTGCGCCGAAATCCTGTATTTTATTGGCGGCGATCCGATGAATTTTAAAGAATTCGGGGCTGAGGTCGAGTTTGTAATGGGTGAGGGTGAGGAAGCAGAAACACATATCATCACCACCACCACATGGGTGTATGTCCCCGGGGGAGTGCTGCATTGCCCTCTGGATTTTAAGAAGGTGGATAAACCGATTATGTTTGGGCATATTATGTTTGCACCCACTTTTAAATCAACCATTATGGGCAAAAAGCCTTTTTGAGGAGTGCTACATAATATGGCAGGCACAAAATAAGAGCAATTTGCCAGAAGCTTATCTTTTAAAATACAGAGCTGGCTGTATTAGGCGGGGATTTGATATGACCGGCAATCCTGAAGGATATCTGCTCCGCTGGAATTGCCGGTGCGCTATTGAATCAGAATAAAATGGGGAAGGGGGGACTCGAACCCCCACGCATCGCTGCACCAGATCCTAAGTCTGGCCCGTCTGCCAGTTCCGGCACTTCCCCGCAGATGTTCTTCCGTACTATAGCATTTTAATATTTCCGCCTCAAGTCGTCCGCCGCATACACTACCGGTGTATATTATTAATAAATGTGCATAATAGAACCTGTAAAAATAAATATTTGCCACCTCTTGCAAAGGCCGTAATTCTCTGATATTATTTGCATACATAGAAACTCTAAGTAAATTCTGCATAAGAGGTGATTTGCGTGGTACCAAGACGTGATCTGGTTAAAGGCAGTTCCAGCTCACTGCTCCTTAGCCTGATTGAGCAGCAGCCGATGTATGGCTATCAGATTGTCAAGGAACTGGCGGCCAGGAGTCAGGGCTATTTTAAGTTTAAAGAAGGTACCCTATATCCGGCCCTCCACCGCCTGGAAAAATCGGGGCTAATCACGGGCAGGTGGCAGTTGCTGCCGAACGGACGGCAGAGGCGATATTATTACATTACCGCCAGGGGACAAGCCAAGTTAGTCCTGGAGAAATCCCAGTGGCATGACTTCTTAACAGCCGTCAAGTTAATCCTCCAGCCAGGGCCTTCCGGCTCGTAGAGGTTCAATCAATGACACCGGAATTGATTCAATACCTGGAGAGTATAAAGCATAACGCCAGGCTCGAAGATGCCGATGAGACGGACGTTATGAGTGAGCTTGAAGCGCACATCGAGGACAAAGTCAAAGAGCTCACGGAGTCTGGCCTTACCGCGGAAGAGGCGCTTAAAACCTGCCTGGGGGAAATGGGCGGTACCAGACTGGTAGCCCGCCAGATATACGAAGCCTGCAGTCAGGGCAGCTGGAAGCAGACCCTGCTGACCTCCCTGCCCCACCTCCTTTTCGGTTTGCTATTTGCTCTTAACTGGTGGCATTATCCCGGCTGGTTGTCTATAGTGCTGCTTCTTATCCTCGCCACGACCGTCTACGGCTGGTGGCACGGCAAACCGACCTGGGTCTTTTCCTGGCTGGGCTATACCCTGCTGCCGGTACTGGCAGTGGGGCTTATACTGCCCTACCTCCCCAGAGTATGGTCATTTCTGGCGCTGCTTATATACTTCCCGATGGCATTATGGTGGCTCTTCCACATCATCATTCAGACTAATAAGCGAGACTGGATTTTCAGCTCCCTGATGCTGCTCCCCCTGCCAGTTATCATCGGCTGGTTTCTTGCCGTTTCATCTTCGGGGAGATTTACGGAATACAGCCTTCAGCTTCTGGACTACTTCGCTCCCTGGATAGGATTAAGTTTTATAGTCCTGGCGCTTACTATTGCGGCGTTCATCCGTTTACGCCAGCGCTGGTTAAGAGTCGGGCTGCTGGCCACATCCGGGCTGCTGACAGTCACATTGATAGTGCACTATACGATAGGACGGCTCAATACATTCACTTTCTTCGGGCTGATTCTGGTAATGTGGGGGGTGCTCCTAGTACCCGCCCTGCTGGAACACTATCTTAAGAGCGGTCGGAAAATAACTTTGAGGCGCCGACATACAGCCGCCTCTACATCGCAATAAACAGCTGGATATTAACGCCCGGGAGGTATCCAACGAAGAAAGTAGCCATCGTCACGGATAGCATTTCCTGCCTCACCAGCGAACTGGTTGACGAGTATGATATCGGTATTATTCCCATCAACTTTTACGCCGGCGGTAAGCTCTATAGGGACTGGGTGGATATTACACCCAGCGAAGCATATAAACTATTCCTCGACGACCCCGCATCGTTCAAGACTTCGGCCGCTTCGCCGGAGGACTGCCTCCAGGCTTTTCGCAGCGCCAGCCAGAAAGCGGAAAGTATTTTATGCGTCACCGTTTCGACCAAATTGAGCATGATGTATAATGCCGCCTGCGATGCCAGAGAGCTGGCCCGTACCGAGCTACCTGAGACTACTATCGAGATAATGGACTCATATACGGCAACCCCTTCCGAAGGCTTGATAGCCCTGAACGCCGCCCGGGCCGCTGCCGAGGGTAAAGACCTGGCGGAAGTCGCCCGCGCCGCCGAGGAGGTCAGGGACAAGGTCAGCGCCATCGTTTTTCTGGAGACCATCAAACACGTTTACCGCTCCGGGCGAATACCCAGGGTAGCCTCTCAAATAGGCTCGGTGCTCAATATCAAGCCGCTGCTTACGGTCTCCAGGGTGGTACACTTTACCGGGGTAGCCCGGAACAGGAAACATGGCATTGAGCGCATGCTCCAGATGATGAGAGATAAAGCGGGTAATAGCCCGATTCATGTTTCCGTGACGCATGCCTACGCCCTGGAAGAAGCCGAAAAATTGAAGGAACGGGTAGCTTCCGAGTTCAACTGCGTCGAGCTGTGGCTATCCGAGTTCAGTCCGGTCATGGGTTATGCCTGCGGTACGGGGACGGTGGGCGTAGCCTTTTATCCGGAGGACTAGAAGGAGAAATATATCATTTTGAATATCGCCGCCGCCATAATTATAGGCTATTTGCTGGGTTCCATACCTTTCGCTTACATCGTCGCCCGCCTGAAAAGGGGCGTCGATATCCGGGATGTCGGCGGCGGCAACGTCGGCGCCTTAAATACCTGGCGCCAGATAGGCCCGGTGTCCGGCTTGAGCGTCCTGGCCCTGGATATCATCAAGGGCGTCCTGGCCGTGCTTATCGCCCGCTGGCTCGGTCTCACGGTCGGCTGGGTTTGCGTCGCCGGCTTTGCAGCGGTAGTCGGGCATAACTGGCCTGTCTTCCTTAAGTTCAGGGGAGGCAAGGGGGCGGCTACCGTCTTAGGCGTGCTCGTGGCGCTCACCCCCGCGGAACTGCTAATCAGCGCCGCTATCGTAATAGCGCTCATCGGGGTTACCAGGAATGTCAGGCTGGCCCTTTTCGCCCTGGTCCTCGTGCCGCTGCTGCAGTGGCTATTCGGTCAAGATTTCCTATACATCGCCTGCGCCCTGGCGCTTCTGTTGTTTATCGGCCTCCGTACCTTGTTCGACCTCAAGCGTGAGTTGGCTAAATCAGACGTAAAAAAGAACCTTATTATCGATAAGGAATATACGCCCTGGCAGACCAGGAAAAACGAACAGTAACAGTATTATGAAGAGAGTGGCCATCGTTACCGATACCACCGCCTGTGTCCCCCGGGAACAGGTAGCCCGGTACGATATCGAAGTGATACCGGTACAGCTAATCGTGGGAGATAAGACCTATCGCGACGGGATAGATATCACCCCCTCCGAGTTCTACTCACTGCTGCGGCAGTCAAAAAATTTACCCACCACCTCCAGTTCATCACCCGAACCTTACCTGGAGGCTTACCGGCGCGCCAGCAAAAGAGCGGAGAGTATCCTCTGTATTACCGAACCAGCCAGGTTCAGCGCCATGTACGATTCGGCTCTGGTAGCCAGGACCACGGCGAAAAGCACTCTCCGGAATATGGCTATCGATGTTATGGAATGCACCACCGCCGCCGCCGGGCAGGGTCTGGTGGCTCTGGCCGCCGCCAAGGCTGCCTCGCAGGACAAACCCCTGGAGGAGGTCAAGAAAGCCGCCGACAATGTCAGTTCAAAGGTAAATTTATACGCCACCCTCGACACTCTTACATATCTAGTTAGAAGCGGCCGTGTCCCGCAGGCCGCCGCCCTCGTTAATTCTATTCTAAGCATCAAGCCCATTTTCGCCCTCAATCACAGCGACGCCCACACCGTGGCGCTCCCCAGGACCATGAAAAGCGCCATGAAGCGCATGTTGAAGCTGGTAGAGTCGTCGGTGGTCAAAGGTCAGCAGCTGCACGTCGCCGTCATGCACGCCGATTCCCCGGCAGAAGCGACAACCCTCAAAGATAAAATTGCCTCGCAGTTCGAATGCCGCGATATATTCATTACCGAATTCACGCCGGTCATGGGTGTTCACACCGGGCCAGGACTTATCGGCGTGGCTTATTACGGTGAATAACCGGGCATTTAGTCCCTTACCCGCCGTCTAGCCAAACAGTCCAAAACATTCTATAATCTAGGGGATAGATACGCCTGATTGTTAACAGGCTTCCCGGAAAAACCTTGAGAGCGATTTACCGGGGAAAGGAGATTCAGAATGAACATAAAAGCCGTAACCGCCAACCTTACCGATATCAAGGCCGACGCTATAATAGTCAACCACTTCGAGGGGATGAAGCAACCGGAAGGCGATGCCGCCGCCGCGGACAGAGTTCTGGATGGAGCCATCTCCAGACTGATAAAGCAGAAAGAAATAAAGGGCAAGCCCAACGAAATTACTTTACTGTACGGTCCGGCCGCAATCCCGGCAGGTCGCATCGCCGTGGTCGGCCTCGGCAAGAAAAGGGGGCTTACCGTCGACAAGGTACGCGGGGCCGTCGCCGAGACCTGCCGCTACCTGCGGAGAAAGGGCGTAACCAGTGTGGCTACCGGCGCGCAGGGAGCCGGAATAAAGGACATAAAACCTGAAAATTCAGTCCAGGCCGTGACCGAGGGCGCTTTGCTAGGACTCTACACTTTCCGGCGCTATATCACCAAAAAGGAAAACAACTCCGGTGAAATTAAAGAGCTTATCATTACCGGCCGGCCCAGAGCGGCGCTGACCAAAGCCATTGAAAGGGGCCGGGTACTGGCGGAAGCCGCCAACTGGGCCAGGGACATGGTCAATGAGCCGGGCAACAACATGACCCCCACCCACATGGCCGAATCCGCCCGGCAGCTGTCTGAAAAGTACGGACTGAAATTCGAAGTTCTCGATAAAGACAAAATGGCCGAACTCGGCATGGGAGGCCTGCTCGGCGTATCGCAGGGGAGCCAGCAGCCCCCCAAATTTATCATCCTTTCCTATAAGGGAAAAGACTCCGATGAAATCGATATCGCCCTGGTCGGCAAGGGCATCACCTTCGATTCGGGCGGCATTTCCATCAAGCCCTCGGATAGAATGGGAGAGATGAAGGGAGACATGGCCGGAGGCGCTTCCGTACTGGCGACGCTGATTGCCATTGCCCGGATTAAACCGAAGATTAATGTTACAGCGCTCGTTCCCGCCACGGAAAACCTGCCTAGCGGTTCGGCCTTAAAACCGGGGGACATTATCAGGGCTATGAACGGCAAGACCATCGAGGTCCTTAACACGGATGCCGAAGGACGCCTGATTCTCGCCGATGCCTTGAGCTACGCCAGGAAACTCGGCGCTAAAAATATCATCGACGTGGCGACCCTCACCGGCGCCTGCATGGTCGCCCTGGGGGACATCTGTACCGGGGTTTTCGCCAATAACCAGGCGCTCGCCAATAAAGTAATTGCCGCCGGTAATAAGACCGGCGAGCTTATCTGGCAGCTGCCGATGTACGACGAATACAGAGAGCAAATAAAAAGCGATATAGCCGATATTAAAAATATAGGCGGCAGGTACGGGGGAGCTATCACCGCCGCCAAGTTCCTGGCCGAGTTCGTTAACGGCAGCCCCTGGGTACACCTGGATATCGCCGGTACTTACTTAACCGATAAAGAAAAGGGGTACATCGTCAAAGGTGCCACCGGCGTGCCCGTGCGGACTCTGGTAAAACTAATCCTTACTATGATAAAAAATAAATAAAGTTGAACTATAAGGAGGAGCAACATGAAGATAAAATGGTTGGGACACGCCGCCTTTCTCATTACATCGGATAACGGTACGAAGATTATCACCGACCCCTATGAGACCAGCGAAGGTCTGAAATACGGCGAGATAAACGAGACGGCGGACATCGTGACGGTTAGCCACGACCACGGCGACCATAATAACACGGGAGCGGTCAAGGGGAATCCCCGGGTTGTCAGGGACAGCGCCGAAGTCAAAGGCATACTGTTCAAGGCCATTACCACCGCTCACGATGATAAAGGCGGCAGCGAGAGGGGCAAGAACACGGTATTCTGCTTCCAGGTCGACGGCGTGCGCATGGTCCACCTCGGCGACCTCGGCCACTTACTCACGGACAATCAGGTCGTGGAGGTAGGCAAAGTGCACGTGCTGCTTGTCCCGGTGGGGGGATACTTTACCATCGACGCCAGGACTGCCTGGGAAGTCTGCGAACAGGTCAGGACACGCGTAATCATCCCCATGCACTATAAGAACGATAAGTGCGCCTTCCCCATCGGCGGCGTGGATGAATTTATCAAGAACAAGACCGACGTGACCCAGGTTGACGGCAATGAAGTAGAATTTTCCGTGGCCGACCTTCCTACCGGCCCCCGGATTATGGTCTTGAAACCGGCTCTCTAAATCTCGGCGCATATTGATGATAAACCCCAACGACGTCAACCTTATTATCTTCGATACGGACGGGACGATTATCCCCTCTCTGGAAATCGTTTACGATTCGATAAAGCGTGCCTTTGCGAAGCTGAACTGGCCGGTCAACTTCAGCGCTCAAGACATTAATCAATTCCTGGGACAACCGTCAGCGTCAGCACCGGGCAGCGGACTGTACCAGTTCATCACGCCACCCGGGAGCCACTTAACGCCAGCGGAGGTCAGGGAAAAAGTACGTGAAGAAGATAAAGATACGTTCCAGGAAATGGCGCAGACCTTCCCGGGGGTCAGGGAAACCCTGGAAACACTCAGGAAAAGAGGCTACAGGCTAGCCTTATACAGCAACGCCTCCGCCTTCTATTTCGATATTGTCACATCGGCATTAAATATCCCGGGCTGTTTCGACTACGCCGAGTGCGTCCACGAGAATGACCTGACCAAGCCCGAGCTGGTAAGAAAGATTAAAGAAAAATTCGGCGGTCAGGCCGCCGCCGTGGTCGGTGACAGATTTCACGATATCGATGCCGCCCGCGAGACCGACTCTCTATCCGTCGGCGTCCTCTTCGGTTACGGCGGGAATGAACCCGAGCAGGCGGACGTCACCATCAATAAATTTGCCGACCTGCTGGCTATTTTCGACAGAAAATTGCCTATATTCCAAAGAATCATCAAAGAGGTAGAGAAGATAAAGCAAAAGGATAAAGCCTTCGTTATAGGAATAAATGGGATTGACGGGGCGGGGAAAACAAAATTCGCAGAGTCGCTGGAAGATTACCTTAACACCAAAGGATATCAGACCCAGCTAATACAGATAGATGATTTTCATAATCCTAAAGCAATCCGGTACGCCGGTAAGGACCAGGCCGATAATTACTACAATAAAAGTTTTAACACTAATCTGATTGTTAAGAAACTACTATCTCCGATAAAAGAGAGGAGACCGTTATCTCTAAATTACACAGCACTAGACTTGAATACAGATGAATACGAACTCAACAGAACATTCAATATCGACCAGAACACAATAGTAATTGTTGAGGGGGTCTTTCTTTTTAGAGAGAAACTAGTACCGTACATAGATTATAAAATTTTTCTTGATATACCTTTAGAGGAAAGTAAAAGACGGGCTATTATAAGAGATTCAGAAGCAGATATAAAAAAATACGACGTTAAATACCTGCCGGCACAGGCGAAATACCTGGATGAGCATCCGCCCCGGAAGGTGGCCGACATTATCATTGACAACACCGACTGGGAATTACCGTCCGTCAGGTTTCTGCGCTGACCGCCCGGAACTCCCCTCCACCGGGTTTTTTATTGAATTAACCCTAAAATATTTTCCATTCCCCTAGAGGATATTGACTCCCTGTGGTAGTATTATATATGGGGGGTGAGGTTTCACCAAAAACAGGCGTTCACATTGGATATAAGCTCAATTATTCTTGCAGGTGGAAAAAGTTTACGTTTCGGTTATGACAAGGTTTTAGAAAGGGTTGGTAATAAAAGTCTACTCGAACAGGTAGTATCCCGCATAGATTCATTGAGTAGAGAAATAGTAATCGTCACGGCGAAAGAGAGAACCTTCGCACCGCTTTCGGGCCACCCGAAAATTAAAATAGTATCGGATATATTCCCCGGACAGGGTTCTCTGGGCGGTATTTACACCGGACTAAAAGTATCGGGTTCATTTTATAACCTTGTCGTCGCTGCGGACATGCCTTTCTTAAACGAGTCATTGCTGCGTTATATGATAGAGGTTTCGGATGGTTTCGATTTTACACTGCCGAAAGTCAATGATTATTGCGAACCGCTCCATGCCGTTTATTCAAAAAATTGCATCGCCCCTATCGAGACCATACTCGGACAGGGTAAGAAGGTTATCATAGAACTTTTTAATTATGTCAAAGTGAAATATATAGGTGCCGGGGAAATCGACAGGTTCGACCCGCAGCGCCGCAGCTATTTTAATATTAATACGAAAGAAGACCTGGATATGGCCAGAAAGATTGCCGGAGGAACCGCCGATTAATGTTAAGCGTTGAAGAAGCACTTCAAAAGATACTTGGTGAAGTAGAAACCCTCGAAGAAGAGACAGTCCCTATTCTGGAATCGCTGGGGCAGGTCCTCGCCGAGGATATAAAATCGGAAATTAACGTACCCCCCCTGGATAATTCCGCCATGGACGGCTATGCCGTCATATCCCGGGATACAAGCGGGGCCAGCGAAAAAACACCCGTATCGCTGCGCGTCATCGATACGGTCATAGCAGGCTCCGTTTCCAGGAAAGAGGTAGTACCCGGCACGGCAATACGCATCATGACCGGAGCACCCGTCCCCGGAGGCGCCGACAGCGTCGTTCAGTTCGAGAATACCGACGATGAAAAACGTAAGGAATCAGCTCCCGGCCAGCCGATTACCCATG
>DAOUDZ010000115.1:0-1641 GCA_034430575.1 Dehalococcoidales bacterium | reverse complement strand
ACAGGAAAGAAATGTGTACGGGTTGGAGGGAAATCGGGAAAGTCTGGGGAAAATACTTTAATATCGCGCGCGTGTTGGCTTACATAACGTTTAGCTTTACGTTTCTTTGAACAATTACGATTATGGAGTGATTTTAAATGCCAGGTCCAGCTCCCAAAAATCCGAAGCTGAGGCAACGGAGAAATAAAGATACTTCGGCGCGGGCATTAACGGATAAGAAGCCTGTAAAAATTATACCGGAGCTGCCGAAGCGCCGGCGGAAGTGGCGCGAGGAGACTATTGCCTGGTGGCAGGATATATGGAAATCTCCGATGGCGCCGGAATTCATACAGTCCGATATCCACCAGCTTTATATGCTTGCGGATTTAATCGACCAGTACTGGCGGGAATCGGCGACGAAAAAGGGGCCGTCATCGAACCTGGCGACGGAGATACGGTTGCAGCGGCAGTGTTTCGGTCTGACGCCGATAGACCGCAGAAGGTTGCAGTGGGAAATCGAAAAGGCGGAGACCGCCAAAACCAAAGGCCAGAAACGGCGAAACCAGGGTAGAAAAGTCGAGAAATACGAAGTCGACCCGAGAACCGCCCTGGAGTCAAAGAACTGAGCTTATGAACTGGAACGGACTAGAGGTACCCAATAGCCCCTATTATCAAGATGAATGGGTAACTATATACAACGCTGATTGCAGGGAGATACTGCCTCAGTTGCCGAAGGTTGACCTGGTGCTGACTGACCCTGTTTGGCCTAACGCTGCAGCGGAAATAACAGGGCGGAGTGGGCCAGAAGAATTGATGCATGGTATGTTTGCCGTATTGCCTGACGTTAAACGACTCGCTATACATCTGGGTTGTGATTCTGACCCTAGATTTTTAACCACAGTACCGCTCAAGTATGAGTTCTTTCGAGTGTGTTGGTTAAGGTATATCCGAGCACATTATAAAGGGCGGCTTCTCTATAATTCTGATATTGCATATTTATTCGGCGTTCCACCAAAACCAGCTGCTGGACAATTTCTTATTCCTGGATATATGGAAGACACCAGCTCGGATGGCAAGCAAGCTGACCACCCATGCCCTCGTAAAAAAGGTCACGTGGAATGGTTGGTTAAATGGTGGTCTGAAAGTGGGGAGATAATCCTCGACCCCTTCCTCGGTAGCGGCACAACCGCCTACTGTGCCAAGAAGCTCAACCGCAAGTGTATCGGCATAGAGATAGAGGAAAAGTATTGTGAGATAGCCGCTAAGAGGTGTAGTCAGTCGGTAATGGTTTTATGTCCGTCTTAACGATACCGGATGATAAGGGGAAGTGGTACCCCTCGCTGGGGGGGCAGGTCTGTGACTTCATCGAGGAGAATCTGGTGTTCGGGCCCGGCGACCTGCGGGGCATGCCGGCGAAGCTCGATGATGATAAGCGGGGCCTTATCTGGCGGATGTACGAGGTATATCCCCGAAGGCACCGGGTGGCGGGGCGGCGGCGGTTCAAGAGGGTAGGGATAAGCCTGGCGAAGGGGATGGCGAAGACGGAGTTGGCGGCCTGGATAGCGATCTGCGAGCTGCATCCTGAATCGCCGGTGAGGTGTGTGGGTTTCGATAGGGATGGCAACCCCATCGGGGGGCCGGTCAACGACCCTTATATCCCGG
>DAOUDZ010000114.1:0-7663 GCA_034430575.1 Dehalococcoidales bacterium | reverse complement strand
GCAAACTCTACTCCCGCTTTTGCGTGTATTTTAGTGGTATCAAATACCGGTATTTTTAAATCATCCTGTTTTATTAAAAGGGTTATTTCTGTGCACCCGAGGACAATTCCCTGAGCGCCTTCCTTTTCCAGTTTGGCTATTATTTTCTTGAATTTTTCTTTTGAAACCTGACTGATTTTCCCCAGACAGAGCTCGTCATATATTATGTTGTGAACGACTTCCCTGTCCTGCTTATCCGGAATAATCACATCCAGCCCGAATTTTTCTGATAGCCGCCCTTTGTAGAAATTCTCTTCCATGGTGTACTTTGTTCCCAACAGCCCCACGGTCTTTAATCCTTTTGTCTTAATTGCTTCTCCCGTGGCATCAGCGATATGAATTAACGGAATTGAAATGGCTGCCTGGATTTCTTCTGCCATCTTGTGCATGGTATTGGTGCAAATCAGTACACATCCTGCACCGCCAGCTTCCAGCTTCTTGGCTACGTCAATCATAATTCCGGTGAGCTTTACCCATTCTCTTTCGTTTTGTAACTTTTCTATCTCCGCAAAATCGAGGCTGTATATCAGGCATTTTGATGAGTGCCATCCGGAGAGTTTTTCCCTGGTGAACTCATTGATGAGCCTATAATACTCTGCGGACGACTCCCAGCTCATTCCCCCTATAAGTCCGATTATCTTCATTTTTTGTCTTATTTAACGGGCCTGGTAAAATTCTGGTGCCGGGAGAGGGACTCGAACCCACAAGGATTTCTCCGGCGGATTTTAAGTCCGCTGCGTCTGCCAATTCCGCCATCCCGGCGCTTTCAAAATCATTGTAGGTGCTGAAAGTAAGGGTGTCAAGATGAGGGCGTGATTTCGCGTCGGCCGGTTGGCCCGATCTGGCGGCTGCGGGGGAATTCGGTAATTTTTAACGAAAACCGGATAAATTTCGTAAAAAAGTATTGACAAATCCATAATTTCGTATTATTATGCGCAAATGACTATGAAGGAAAACGCCGTTAAGCCCAAATACATGGTAGGGCAAAAGGTTATCATCCAGCCCGCCAGCGAACAGAGTCTGACGGAGCGCGAAAACGATATCAGCCAGTACGCGGGGCAGGTCGGGGAGATATCTAATTATTACTGGATGAATCCTCCCAGCGGGCAGGTATTCTATATATATAACGTGCGTGTGGGCATGAACAGAAAAGAGATAGCCGTTTACGAAGATGAAATAGAAGTCTTCTTATCGTAAAGGGGAGTCAGGGCGAGAAAGACGCGGGTTGCCGGGTATTGCGGCAGCCCGGTTTTTATTTGGTGAAAAATTGGAGGCGACGGGCGGATTCGAACCGCCGAATAGGGGTTTTGCAGACCCCCGCCTTAACCACTTGGCCACGTCGCCGCGATGGTGCCTTATCATTCTAAGCTATCAGGCAAAATGATGCAATATACCCGGTTAGATCTGGCGGGTGCTTTACCTATGTGATAATGCTAGCGGGGTTAAGGGGACGTGTCAATGGTGGGGAATTTTATCAGCCGCACTCCTTTGCCTCTTTTGTAATTATTATCTACCTCACCCCCTGTGTCCCCCTCTCCTGACGAGGTGTCACAGGAGAGGGGGAAATAAAGAAAGAGGGGCTGCGCCCCTCTTATACGCCCCACTGGAGGGGTTAAGGGGGAAGAGACTATAGGATAAACCGTGGATGATACGGGGCGGACTGGGTGGGAATAGATAAGAAACGAGGAGGGGGGCTGGATTCCCGCTTTCGCGAGAATGACATATAAAAAAGATTGCTTCGTCGCTGCGCTCCTCGCAATGACAGGTCGCTCCCCCGCCATTTACACACCCCCCATATTTCTGGTAATCTAAGACATAAGGTTACTCCACCCGCAGGAGGTGACGTTATGCCAGACGCCTACGCTAAAGCCGGTGTGGACATCAACGCCAAGAACATTTCCAACAAGCTCATCGGCAAAATCGTCAGCGCCACCCACCGCCCCGAGGTTTTAAGCGATGTCGGCTTTTTCAACGGCATGTACGAATTCAAGGGGTATAAGCAGCCGGTCCTTGTGTCCAGCACCGACTCCGTAGGCACGAAAATCAAGCTGGCGGTGGCTCTGGACAAATACGATACGGTCGGCATAGACATCGTCAACCATTGCGTCAACGATATTTTTACCTGCGGCGCCAGCCCCATTTTCTTCCTGGACTATATAGGCATCGGCAAGCTCGTGCCGGAGAAGGTGGAGGCAATCGTCAGGGGGCTGGCCGGAGCCTGCGGTGAGGTCGACTGCGTGCTTATCGGCGGGGAAACGGCGGAGATGTCCGACGTTTACAGCGGCGGCGACTTTGACCTGGCCGGTTTCGTCGTCGGTGTGGTGGAGAAGGATGAGATTATCGCGGGCAAGAAAATCGTCGCCGGGGACGCCGTCCTCGGCCTGCCCTCCAACGGACTGCACACCAACGGCTATACCCTGGCGCGTAAAATCTTCGGCGATGCGCGGTCGGCCTTGCAGAAGCGCTATCCGGGGCTAGACCTGCCCATCGGCGAGGCGCTCCTGGAGCCGCACCTCTGCTACCATAACCAGCTGAAGCCGCTGCTGCCGCTCGTCAAGGGCATGGCGCATATCACCGGCGGGGGACTCGTCGATAACGTGCCCCGTATCATCCCGGAGGGACTGGCGGCGTGCTTCGATAGCGGGAAGTGGTCTGTGCCACCGCTTTTCCCGTTAATCCAGCGCCTGGGCAATATCGACCGCGACGAGATGTACCACGTGTTCAACATGGGCATCGGTATGGTGGCGGTCTGCGCGCCGGAAGATATCAGCCATTTTACTTCAAAATTACCCGAAATAAAAGTGGTCGGCGAGGTTCAAAAAGGGGTGGGGGATACCAGGGTAGTCATAGATTAGAGCGGGGCATTTCGGCGGGGCAAAGCCCCTAGATTATGGGGAGTTCAAGAGGGGCGAAAGCCCCTCTTTTCTATCCCTCCCCCTCTCCTTTGGCCGAGAGGCATGAAAGGTATAACTTTTGAGAAGACTTTTGCCTTTGTCCATTAGGTGGTCTTAAAAATAGTGCTGTTTCATCAGTAGTGCCGGGGTGGATATGGCACAAGGAGATTGGCGCTCCCGCAAGCGGGATTGTTGAGCCCTTAAGGCTATGCCCTGACGCCCCAGGCTTTTTCAATCTCTAACCTAGTATTTGGGCCCGTGCTCCACCACCCCGGCAGGAGTTATTATATCGTAGCTCAAGGTAGACGTCATTACCACAAGACGACACATTCAGATGAAATGTGTAGCGACCTAAATAAAATGTTTTAATACACATTGTGGTTAAGGTGGCCAGCCACCGTCATTCTTTAAATCCAGAATAACAGCCCAAGTTATTTAACTTCTCCCGGTTCTATTCAAAAATAATAGGGCTATTCAATATACAACCAGCTAATCCGCTCAACTCACATCTAATACCCTCAACTAATATACCGCTAATTACTTATAACGATTGACATTGTTTACAGATGCGGGTTAGCATTGTAAGGGCCGTACGCTCTTTTGCGGTAGACGGGTTTTCTTCTAGCTGTGATGAGTGTTCTTCGATTAGCTTGATTAGTTTTTAGATTGGATAAGAATAATGCTAGAAGCTTGGGAGTTCATATCAAGGCGACCGGAGCTACTTGCCGAGTGGGTTCTAGCCCACTTGTGGATTATATTCGTAGCTATCGTTATAGCCGTTATCCTCGGTGTTGCCCTCGGAATTTACATCACAGGTAAAGGCAAGGAGCACCTTGCTGATACCACCCTGTATCTCGCCGAGATTATGATGACCATCCCCAGTTTGGCCCTCCTCGGGCTTTTAATGTCTCTCCTCAGCAGCATCGGGCTCAAGGCCATCGGTTTTCTTCCCGCCGTCATCGCCCTCGTCATCTACGGGCAGCTTCCTATCCTACGCAATACTTTCAAAGCAATCCAGGCGGTCGACCCGGCTATGATAGAAGCCGGCCGGGGGATGGGCATGAACGAAAGACAAATCCTCTTTAAAATTCAGCTCCCCCTGGCTATCCCCGTTATTATGGCCGGTGTAAGGAACTCCGTGGTGCTGGTTATCGGCATCGCGGCAATCGCGGCTTTGATAGGCGCCGGAGGGCTCGGGGCGCCTATCTTCCGGGGACTGAGAAATGCCCGGATGGACTTAATCATCATCGGCGGAATATCCGTCTCTATCTTGGCATTACTGGTTGACGGCCTGATGGCCTTGGTAGAAAGGCGGATTACCCCGAAAGGCTTGAGAGTGAGTAAATAAGTTAATGATTAAACTGGAAAAAGTAACCAAGGTTTATCAGGACGGAACCAAGGCCGTTGACGAGGTGAGTTTCGAGGTTAACAAAGGGGAGATATGTGTTTTCCTGGGGCCGTCCGGGTGCGGCAAGACCACCACCATGAAGATGATAAACCGCCTTATCCCCATTACCAGCGGCAAGATATACATCGACGGTGTGGACAACATCGGGATGGTCTCCAGCGAGCTGCGCCGGAATATCGGCTATGCCATCCAGGAGATAGGGCTCTTCCCGCATATGACCGTGGGGCAGAATATCGAGACCGTTCCCGCCCTCAAAGGATGGGATAAAGCCCGGCGGAGGCAGCGGGCCGAGGAACTCCTGGAGCTGGTACGCATGAATCCTGCGGAATACATCGACAGGTATCCCAACGAGCTTTCCGGGGGGCAGCGGCAGCGGGTAGGTGTCGCACGTGCCCTGGGGGCCGACCCTGCGATACTCTTAATGGACGAGCCTTTCGGCGCTATCGACCCGATAAACCGGGTGGAACTGCAGAGCGAGTTCCTGAAGATACAGCAGAAGATAAAAAAGACGATTATCTTCGTGACCCATGATATATACGAAGCCATTAAGATGGGGGATAGGATAGCCCTGATGAAGGAAGGCAGGCTGGTGCAGTACGATACCCCGGCCAATCTCCTTTACCAGCCCGAGGACGAATTCGTCGAGGGTTTTGTCGGTGCCGACAGGGCCCTTAAAGGGTTGCAGCTGCTCCGGGTGAAGGACGTGATGACCGGTTCGCCGCTCACGGCGGACGCCGGGGAGAAAGCGGCTGCGGTGCGGGCGCGGCTGGAAAAAGCGGGGGCCGATTCCGTCGCGGTTACCGACACTGACAGGAAGTTCCTGGGATGGGTAGGCACGGAAGACCTGAAAGCCGGCAGGGGGAAGACGGTCAAGGATGTCATGAGCCCGTCTTCGACGACCTCCGATGTCAATGCCGTGCTCAACGAGGCCCTTTCCCTGATGCTGGGCAGCGGGTTTAAGACATTACCCATCGTGGATGGGGATAACCGGCTTAAGGGAATCCTGACTTTCGACGCTATTCAGGAAGCTCTTCACGAAGCGGTAAAAACCGGGGGTTCGCGGTGAGGCGCTGGATAGTCCTTATCAGCCTCCTGGTAATACTTATAGGCCTGACCGTCTGGACCACCAGCCTGGGCAGGATAGGCACATCGACAGCTTTCACCTACGGCGATATACTGAACGCCACCAGGTCCCACCTCCTGCTGGTGTTTGTCCCTGTGCTGGCGGCTATCGTCATCGTCGTACCACTGGGAGTCCTGATTACACGCCCTAAATTTAACAGGCTGGCGCCGGGTGTAATCGGCGCCGGGAACGTGGGGCAGAGCATACCAAGCCTGGCTGTTATTGCGATTATGGTACCGCTGATAGGTTTTGGCCTGCTATCGGCATTTATTGCCCTGTTTATCTACGGGCTGCTGCCCATCCTGCGCAATTCCTATGCCAGCATGAATAACATCAACCCCGCCGTTATCGAAGCTGCCCGGGGAATGGGCATGACCCACTGGCAAATCATCCGAAAGATAGAGCTGCCCCTGGCTCGACCGGTTATTATGACCGGGATACGCATATCCACCGTTATAACCGTGGGCACGGCCGAGCTGGCGGTGCTTATCGGCGTTCACAGCCTGGGCAGAATAACACTGGCCGGTGTGTTTGCCGGAGAGCCTTTAATCATCCTGCAGGGAGCGGCACCCACCGCATTCCTGGCTATTGTTCTGGGTTTTCTCCTGGAGCGGATTGAAAGCTGGATGACACCAAGGGGACTGAAAATCAAGGCAAGAACTGCTTGAAAGGGGGTGATAAGTGATAAAAAGGACATTGGTAAGCAACAACCCGTACTTATAGAATTCGCGATATTTTTAGGAGGTTTTTTTAATGCGTAATATAGTTTTTATATGTTTAGCAATTATCATCGGACTCGTCCCAATCGTGGCGACGGGGTGTCAAGAAGAGGTCAAGGAGGTGACCGTCGGCAATAAGAACTTCACCGAGGAGTACGTTATCGGCCAGTTGATGAAACAGGTGCTGGAGGAGAATGGCTTCACAGTTACTCTGACATCTGACCTTTCGACGGATATCCTCAGGGGAGGGATGGAAGCCGGAGATATCGATATCTGTGCCGATTATACCGGGACGGCCTGGATGACTCATCTAGGGCACGATTACACGCCGGGCGTCGACAATAACCAGATATATCAGAAGGTAAAGGAAGAGGATGCCGGAAATGGTTTCGTCTGGCTGGATGCTATCTGGAACAACAACACCTACGTTCTGGTTTCCTGGCCTGATTTCGTCCAGGAGAATAATCTGCAAACCATCTCCGATCTGGCGGCTCTCTATAAATCGGGAGCGGATGTTAAAACATTCGTGGGCCTGGAGTTCTCCACACGCCCCGATGGGCTGCCCGCTTTAGAGGAGTTCTACGGCTTTAAAGTCCCCGAGAACTCCCTCATGACCGGGGCTCCGGGAGCATCACTCCTGGGCCTGGAAAATCACGAGTGTGATATCGCTATGGCTTTTGGTACGGACGCCATTATCGCCAAATATTCCTGGCATGTGTATCAGGACGACAATGCTTTTTGGCCGCCATACGACCTGGTACCTTATGTCCGCCAGGAAGTCCTCGATAAATACCCCGAAATCGAGGATATCCTTAGTGAGTTGGTAGCCACCTTCCCCGGTGGCGGTGAGCCGGCCACTACGGCACTCGTCAGCGAAGGGCAGAAGGTCTGGCAAGCACTAAATGCCAAGGTTGACAACGACAAGATGGAACCGGATGAGGTTGCCCTAGAGTACCTTATAGCAAAAGGCCTGGTTAAGGAATAGCAGTTTTTAAGTAAAAGAAGCGGAGTAATCAAAATGTTTCAGAGTGCTCCGCTTCTTTTACAGAGTGATGACTATTGCCCACAACTGATTATAATAGAAACACAGGCATACCAGTGTTCATTCAATGGTAATGGTTTCAGAACTACTAAAGGTTTTAAAGGGGGAGCAGTGATGCTTTTACTTTTTCATTACACTTATTGACGAAGTGTGCAGTACAGTTTGGGAAAGGTTATCCATACTGATTTTCACAAGATTACCAACAACGAAAGGACTCGGAGGCAGACGACCGGCTCTTGTGCTAGAAGATTCTGCGGAACAGACAAGTTAGGCAGACTTAATGCCTCAGAAACTGCAACATCCGCCGTCTTGCGGATGGGGTCGTTGGCCATTTCGGGAAATGGTATCAGCGGTTACGTGCTCAGGGCATTATAGGCATTAATCAAGCTAAGTATCTATTTGTATACGCCGTATTCTTGTGTAAACTCAGTCATCGCC
>DAOUDZ010000113.1:0-3243 GCA_034430575.1 Dehalococcoidales bacterium | reverse complement strand
CACATGGTATAGTACTCCAGTGTCCGATAGGAGAGGGGTCGGCCCGTCCTCGGGGAGAGGCGGCAGGCCTCTAGAAAGCGGGCGACGAGCTCGGGGAGTGACAGTGCCGGTGGTATCAAGCCCTGTCGATTTCTGTCGGGTATGGTCAGGTCCTGTCGTGTTCCGGCATCTTTCGGAAAGCTCCGGTATCTGCCGGCAAGTTCGGGCATGTTCCGGGTTCTGGTAGCGGTAACCATTTTTTCATTTTGCCAATCCGATCTTGCTGCTGTAACCATTTTTTCATTTTGCCGATCCGACCTTAAGCAGGTATTCTGCTTGTATATTTTTCTCAGTTTTAAGGCTGATTACCCGCCAGTTTACTCCGCTACGTGTAAAGCAGGTGCTCTAACCAACTGAGCTAACCGCCCGGGTTCCGACCGTATATCAATTCTAAGCAGAAAAATCCATAAAAATCAAGCAGTCGGCCGTTTTAATTTTAAGATATCCCCCCTTCCGAGGTTGACGATAGCGCTCCGAAAAAAGTATTATATGGCGGAGTTCAAGCGATATATCGCTTCCTCTATTATCAAGCGCCCGGCGAAAAATCATGGATACGTTAAATATTATCGTTTGCGTTAAGGTAGTCACCGACCAGGAAGCTCCCGCTTCCACCTTCAAAATCGACCCCGAAGGACGGCGCGCCCTCCCCGGTCAGGGCGTCCCGCCGGTCCTGAATCCCTATGACGAGAACTCCCTCGAAGCCGCCCTCAAGGTAAAGGAGCAGCACCCCGCTAAAATAACGGTAATCAGCGCCGGTAAATCCGTACCCAAAGCGGTCATCAAAAAAAGCCTGGCCGTGGGTGCCGACGACCTTGCCGTCATCGAGGACGACGTCTTCGAGGATGCCGACAGCTTTACGACCGCTTATCTCCTGACCGCGGCCGTCAGGAAACTGGGAAATTACGACCTTATTCCCATCGGCAGGATGGCTTCCGATACCAATGCCGGGCAGGTAACTTCCAGAATGTCCGAACTGCTCGGCATCCCCGGTATCACGCTAGCCCGGAAAATAGAAGTCAGGGACTCATGGCCGCCCAGAAACAACCCTTCACCACCTGGCATTCCGGCGACCTGGATATCGATTCAGCCAGATTGAGGCAAAGGAAACCTTTGAAACTGTTCATACCCGAAAGGGAGGTACAATGCGATAGAGTGGCAGGAGATACACCGGAGGAAGCCGGGGCCAACCTGGCGCTTAAACTCCGTGAAATGAATCAAATTTAACCACGGTCATCCCTCGAGGAGAATGGTGGCCGGGGACATCAGGGAGGCAATGAAATTGATATCATAGCTCCCGAAGACTATGAAATTCCGAAAGGAGATAAATAAAATGGCAGCAGAGAAAATGGAATGGATGGTAAGCGGAGACTGCACCGAGGCCTGCACCTCGCCGCCGGTGTGCCCCTATTACTGGGGTTCGAGCACGCCGACAGACCTCCACAACGGCGTCAACCAGTGCGAAGGCGCTTTCACTTTCCATATCAAAGAGGGATATTACGGCGATGTTGACCTGAACGGGCTGAATGCCGGCTTCGGCTTCAATTCGCCCATAGGCGGCATCACCGCGCAAGCCCCGTGGAAAGCAATACTCTATATCGACTCGAAGGCGGACGCGAAACAGGCCGCCGCGCTGGAAAAAATCTACAGGACCGCATGGTCGAACATGGGAGAAGTGCTCAAGGTAAAACGCGCCCCGATGACCTTTAAAAAAGAGCCGGTGGGGTCGGCTTCCCCACCCGGCTACAAGCACACCGTCGCGTGGCAGGGCGCCTATAACATGAAAGCCGACCCCATTATGACCATGAACGGGCTGCCCAGATATATCAGCGGCATGATGGGCGGCTTAATCTACGTGGGCAAGTCCGCGGAAAACAAGTTCAGCGACCCCGACTTGCCACGGGGCAGCTGGGACCGGCCGGAAATGAGCAACACGTACTACGAGTTCGCGCTCAATCCGGAACAGCTCCAGTGGGTCCCCTAGCATCAAATAGTACTATATTGCAATTTAGTTCACACTATGTTAAATTGCAGAATAAATAATATGAACGGTTTTTTCTGGCTTTTTTTAATATCAGCCAAATAATCATGTATATGTAATAACTTGAAATTTAACCGGCAACTCGTTAATATGTTTGGGTACACCAATAACCGGTCACGCCGTATAAAAACAGAGAACCCATGCCGGAGGGCTAAAAGCTCAATATAGGTTAAGGAGGTAAACAAACATGGCAAAGGATTTATGCAAAACACTGGCTGACCTAAAGGAAGACGAAGCGCTGGCAATCGTAGAGGAAAGGCTAAACGCAGGCGACGACCCCTTGGGAATCCTCGATGATGCCAGCCGTGCCATGGAAATCGTGGGCACTCGTTTCTCTAAAAGCGAGTATTTCATTCCCGATCTGGTATATTCCGGCGAAATACTGAAGAAAATTAACGAGCTGGTCAAGCCGAAACTGGTCAAGGAAGGGGCGGCCAAGACAGGGGGCAAGGTCATCATAGGCACGGTCGCCGGTGATATCCACGACATCGGCAAAGATATCGTCGCCTTCATGCTCGATGTCAATGGCTTTGATGTGATTGACCTTGGCGTGGATGTGTCGGCGCAGAAATTCGTCGATAAGATAAAGGAGACCAGCGCCCCCGTCATCGGCCTGAGCGGATTCCTGACACTGGCCTACGACTCCATGAAACAAACCATTGAAGCTATTCAAGCCGCCGGACTAAGAGACAATACCAAGATTATGATCGGCGGTGGTCAGATGAGCGACGAGATAAAGAAGTACACCGGCGCCGATGCCTATGGTAAAGACGCCATGGTAGGTGTATCCCTGGCCAGGAAATGGGCGGGTGCTAAATAATAAACCTCACCGGATGATACACAGGAGGTAATAAAATGGAAAAGAAAGGGGAAGCGATGACATCGGAAGAAAAGCAGGAAGAGCTATTCGCCAAGTGGATTTCGCCGGAGGGCGTGGAATTTGCCAGCCCCGAAGCCGAGAAAGCATACAAGGAAAGAGCGACCAGGATAAAAGACGCCATCCAGATGAAGAAGTTGCCGGACAGGGTGCCGCTTTTTGTCGCTCCCAGCTTCTTCCCAGCTTATTATGCTGGAATAACTCCTCAGGAAGCCATGTATGACTACGACAAGTGCTGCAAGGCATTCAAAAAATTTGTGATGGACTTTGAGCCGGACGGGAACCTTGG
>DAOUDZ010000112.1:0-3770 GCA_034430575.1 Dehalococcoidales bacterium | reverse complement strand
GTTCGCCAATTTGCGGCTTCTTCTGGGTTACATGTATGCCCAGCCGGGCAAGAAGCTGCTCTTCATGGGTGGGGAGCTGGGACAGTGGCGGGAATGGCAGCATGACGAAAGTCTGGACTGGCACCTGCTCCAGCACCAGCGCCATGCTGAGCTGCAGAGATGGGTTGCCGACTTGAACCGGCTCTACCGGGGCCAGCCGGCGCTCTATAAGTTCGATTTTGACCCGAATGGCTTTGAATGGATTGACTGCATCAATGCTGACGATAGCATCATCAGCTTCATCCGCAAAGGGAAATCAACAGGTGGTATTGTGCTTGCCGTTGGCAACTTTACCCCGGTGCCCCGCTACAACTACCGGCTGGGTGTCCCGCGAGGGGGGGTCTGGAAGGAGCTTTTAAACAGCGACGCCAGGGACTACGGGGGCAGCGGACAGGGAAATCTTGGCGGGGTTGAGGCAGCTAAAATCCAATTTCATAATCGTCCCTACTCGCTTAACCTTACCCTGCCGCCTCTATCCGTCCTGTTTCTCATAAGCGAAGGCGAGAAATAAAAGGTCGAGCCGTGACAATGTGTGTCTTTTACGGGCGGATGGCTGGACGGAAAGGGTGAGAAGGGGCGAGCGTCTTGACTAACCGAGCACTGCCTGGTAAACCGCACCCGTTAGGAGCCACCTGGGATGGGAATGGCGTTAACTTCGCCCTTTATTCCGAAGCGGCAACCGGAGTCGAGCTCTGTTTGTTTGACGATTCGGGCCGGCAGCAAGAAAGCATCCCCTTCACCGAAATCACCGGCCATGTCTGGCACGCTTATCTGCCCGATGTCCGCCCCGGGCAGCTCTACGGCTATCGCGTGCACGGGCCTTATAAGCCAGCCGCCGGCCAAAGGTTCAATCCGGCCAAACTGCTGATAGACCCCTATGCTAAGGCAATCGCAGGAAAATTGAACTGGCAGGCACCTGTATTCGGCTACAAGCGGCGAAGCAGAGATAGCGACCTTTCCCGTGACGATAGTGACGATGCCTGGGGGGTGCCGAAATGCGTGGTAATAGACCCCTCCTTTGACTGGCAGGGTGATGCGCCGCCAGCTATCCCCTGGCACCGGACAGTAATCTACGAAACCCACGTCAAGGGGTTCACCATCCGTCACCCGGAACTGGAAGCAAAAGTGCGCGGTACCTACACCGGGCTGGTCTCGCCGCCAATGCTTGATTATTTAAGGAGCCTCGGTATTACCGCAGTGGAGTTGATGCCGGTACATGATTTTCTTGGTACCAAAAGCCTGGTTGACCGCGGGCTATCGAACTACTGGGGTTACAACACCACCAGCTTCTTTTCACCGAGCGCGAAGTATTCCGGTTCCGGAGATAGAGGCGGACAGGTAAAAGAGTTCAAAGCAATGGTGAAGATGTTGCACTCGGCCGGTATTGAAGTCATTCTGGACGTCGTCTATAACCATACCTCGGAAAGCGATGAGCTTGGCCCGACCTTGAGCTTCAGGGGAATTGACAACCTGACCTACTACCGCCATGATCCGGGCAGGAAGCGTTACTATGTGGACTATACCGGCACCGGCAACAGTCTGAACGTGCCTCATCCCCAGGTGCTCAAGCTAGTCATGGACAGCCTCCGCTACTGGGTCTTGGAGATGCACGTTGACGGTTTCCGTTTTGACCTTGCTTCTACACTGGCCAGGGAGCTACACGATGTGGACCGGCTTTCATCGTTTTTTAATATCATTCATAATGACCCCGTCATCTCGCAGGTTAAACTAATTGCCGAACCCTGGGATTTGGGTGAGGGGGGTTATCAGTTAGGCAATTTCCCGGTGCTGTGGACCGAGTGGAATGGGAAATACCGGGACGCATTAAGGCGGTTCTGGAAGGCTGATGAAGGACTGTTGGCCGAACTGGGTTACCGGCTTACCGGTAGCAGTGACCTCTACCAGCGAGCCGGGCGTAGCCCGTACGCCAGTATCAATTTTATTACCGCGCACGATGGCTTCACCCTGCACGACCTGGTCAGCTATAACAGGAAGCACAATAAGGCCAATGGGGAAGGTAATCGCGATGGGGCCAATGATAACTTTTCCTGGAACTGTGGGGTTGAGGGGCCTACCGATGACCTCAATATTATAGAACTGCGGGAACGGCAGAAACGCAACTTTCTGGCCACTCTATTCCTGTCGCAGGGCGTCCCTATGTTATGCGGCGGAGATGAGCTGGGACGGACTCAGAGGGGAAACAACAACGCCTACTGCCAGGACAACGACATCAGCTGGTATGACTGGAATCTGGACGACAAGAAGCGGGCGCTCCTGGAGTATACCAAGCGCCTGATTCAAATCCGCCGCGACCATCCCATTCTCCGCCGGAGCAAATTCTTTCAGGGCAGACCCGTCCTTGGTTCTGGTATCAAAGATATAATGTGGCTGCGTCCCGACGGCCAGGAGATGACCAGCGAGGACTGGAAATCATCCCAGGTGCGCTGCGTTGGCGTGTTCCTGGCGGGAACGGTCCCCGGAGAAGTTAACGAAAAAGGGGAACCGATGGCTGATGATGATCTTCTTCTTCTTTTGAATCCTGACAATAAAGAGGTAGACTTCACCGGACCGGTATTAGAACAGGCTGCCCAGTGGGAAGTGATTTTGGACACCGGCACGTCTGAGGTCACACCGCCAAAACGCGTGCTCAGGGGTGGAGAGAAGTTGAAGGTCAGTGAGCGGTCCGCACTTCTCTTGCGGAAGATAGAGACACAGAAATAACCCCACGGCCTGACCTAAGCACGCTCCCCGGCTTTAAACCCTACATCAGACTTTTACTCTCGCAAAGATGTTACAATTTTGTAATTTTTTAAGCCCCTATTTTATAACTTTTTCACCCGGTACGGCCTACAATTTTAGAGAAGAGTATATCATGAATAAAACGGAAGTTGCGTTAATTCTGGCCGGTGGACGCGGGAAAAGGATGGACATCCTCTGTCACCTAAGGCCAAAGCCAGCTCTGCCTTTTGCCGGCAGATTTCGCGTGATTGATTTCAGTTTGAGCAACTGCATCCACTCTCAAATCAACGCCGTTGCCGTTCTGGTGGACTATCAGCGCACTGACATGACCAGCTACTTAAGGCGCTGGCATTCGGTAAACGGCACCGTGGGTGAGCTTTCCATTCTACCACCAAAAGTCGGCTCCTATGCTGGAACCGCAGATGCGGTATACCAGAACCTCGACCATCCGAATATTCATGATGCCGATACGGTGCTGATACTGGCCGGGGACCACGTTTACAAGATGGACTACCGCAAAATGGTCGCCTTTCATCACATGGTGAAAGCCGATGCTACTGTGGGAGTCGTTCGGGTCCCGGTTGAAGAAACCCACCGCTTCGGCACGCTCGCGGTGGATGCCGAAGGAAGAATAACTGACTTCGTGGAGAAATCCACAACATCCCGGCACACCCTTGCCTCCATGGGTATCTACGTGTTCAATAAAAAGTTCCTCACCGAACGTCTGGCTGAGGATGCCAGTAATCCGAACTCCCCCCACGACTTCGGCTATGCCATACTGCCGCGGATAGTAAAACAGGACAGGGTTTTCGCTTACGCCTTCAACGGATACTGGCAGGATATTGGTACAGTAGAAGCGTATTACGAGGCCAACATGGAGCTGATAGGAGCACGACCGCGTTTCAGCCTCGACAGCAACTGGCCGATCCTCACGGGAATAAACCACCCCCTGGTCAATATGGAAAGCACCGGGGGCACTGTAGTCAATAGTC
>DAOUDZ010000111.1:0-1695 GCA_034430575.1 Dehalococcoidales bacterium | reverse complement strand
TGACCATAGCCGAAGTCAGGGTAAGCCCTGCCAATACAGTCAAGCCGAACATCGGCGGACTGGAATTATCGGAAGCTCTTAACAGAGTATTACCCTTTACCGCTAAAGAGGATACCAGACCTGTTTTACAGTGTGTCCTCTTAAAAGCCGGTGGGGGTAAGCTCACGTTAGTGAGTGCCGATGGTTACCGGCTGGCAAGTGTGACGCTGGACTATGACGGCAAGGGGGAAGCTCTGATAGACCGTGACGACCTCAAGGGATTATCAAACGCTTTACGGAAAGCGCAAAGGGTAAACTTCCACTTCCAGAAAAGCGGGAAAAGTCTAACCGGTATGAAAGTCTGCATTGATACGGAAGTGATACAGTATCGCTTTATCGGTTCAGACGGTAACTTCCCCGACTGGGGAAAGCTCATTCCTGCCGATACGACTACTACCGCTCACCTCGACACGGTGGAAGCTATCAAAGCGGTTGCTTCCCTGAAAGCCTTGACAGACGGCAAAGAGTACCCGATTGACCTGCATCTTAACGGCGGTATAGTAATGTCCAGTCCCGATGATACCGGACAGGTTACCATACCGGCGGACATTGAGGGCGGGGAAGTCAAGGTACGACTTGACGGCGGTTACCTTGCGCAAGCTCTGAGAGCTTGCGGGGGTATGGTGGACTTCAAGGTAAAAAGCGGTGACTCTCCGGTACTTTTCGAGACAGACGGTTATAAACTGGTGGTAATGCCAATGCTTACCGGTGAAAGCAAGCCGGAGACAGAAGCCGAACCGGAAGCCGAGACAGCCGAACCGGAGACGGAAGCCGAACCGGAAGCCGAGACAGCCGAACCGGAGACGGAAGCCGAGACAGTCGAGCCGGAAGCCGAGACAGCCGGAAACGGTGAGAAGCCAAGCCGTAAGCGCAAGGTAAAAGAGCCTGTAGCTGTATAGCCTGAAAGAACGCAAAGCCCGAACAAAGCAAAGAGAAAAACGGGATTCCCGATTGGAGTCCCGTTTTTTCTTTTTTCCCAGAGATTTTCACCGGAAAGGGGGGTATATGCAGTACCGGAAAGCCAACCGGCGTAAGTGTTACTGGCTTTGTCCCGACTGTCTGAAAGGATATGGCCAGTGTTCACTGAAATGTCCTGGGTATCTATCGGTGGCTAAAGCCGATATTTTACTCAGGGAAAGGAGGGAAAACTTTGTCTATAAGATGGTCAGCTCTCAGGGTTAGCGAGGCTGCCGACATGGCGGAGGAATTTGTCAACCAGGCCGTAGAACCTCTGGAGCAGGTCCGGGTTGTCGCCCGGGAAGCCCTGAAAATTGAGAACATTCCGGAGTATATGCAACAGTATTTTTACCGCCTGATTTCAGAGGTTGACAGAGTAACCGGCGGTACTCATTATGAGCCGGTAGGTCGCCTTAAAAGCTCGATAGAGGCTATCCGCGATAATCTCCCCAGTGGCACTATAGAGGCAGAGCGGGAGAAGTTGAAACACGGCAGCCAGAAAAGTTTAATAGAATAGGGGGGGCTTTACATGAGTACTCGAGCTGAACAAAAAGCCGAGTCGTGGATAGGGGATATCGTCGGTGTTTTTTCGGATCCCATCATCGTAATGCCCGGCGGGTGGGGGAGTCCGGTACCCGACTGGATCGGCCCGGCAATCACCATGGAGAGACTCATCGAAAACATTAAAGTTACTAAGGG
>DAOUDZ010000110.1:0-13156 GCA_034430575.1 Dehalococcoidales bacterium | reverse complement strand
ACGGGCTAAGCCGTGGATGAAGCGAGGGTGGCAGGGTGGGAATAGATAAGAAACGAGGGGGATACATGGGGGAGAGTTGTAAGATAATAATATGATGAGGTTAGAAGTTGCCTGATATTCGTAAAGTAAAACGCCGGATAAGGGGTGTCCAGAACATCGCCAAGATTACGCGGGCTATGGAGATGATTGCCGCCTCCAAGATGCGTAAGGCGCAGGAGCGCGGCCTGGCGGGACGGCCTTATTCCGAGAAGATAGAGCAGGTCATCGCCGACCTGGCGGCTTTGCCGGATATAGGATTGCAGCACCCGTTATTACAGCGGCGGCCGGTGGAAAAGATAGCCATAGTGCACATCACCCCGGACCGCGGCCTGTGCGGGGGGCTTAACGCCAACCTGAACCGCCGTCTGGGCAGTTATATCCTGGAGCAGGATAAAACGGCCGGCGTTGTCGCCGTAGGGCGCAAGGGGCGCGACTTCGCGGCACGCTCCGGCATCAATATGGCCGCCGAGTTTATCCAGATAGGCGACCAGCCCGCTTTCCTGGACACGCTGCCGATATCCCATATCGTTATCGATGATTACTCCAGCGGCGCGGTAGACATGGTATACATATCCTACGCCCAGTTTGTTTCGACGATGGTGCAGAAGCCGGTCATGAAGCAGCTACTGCCCATGGAACCTGCGGTGATACCCGGCGGCGAGAATGTCGATTATATCTATGAGCCCGGCGCCGAGAGCGTGCTGGGCGGGCTTCTGCCCCGCTTCGTGGAGATGGAGATTTACCACGCTATCCTGGAGTCGATTGCCAGCGAGCAGTCGGCCAGGATGGTGGCCATGAGAAGCGCCACGGATAGCGCCAACGAACTTATCGGCGACCTTACTCTGCTGTACAACAAAGCACGACAGGAGGCCATTACCAAGGAGCTTCTGGATATCACCGGAGGCGTGGCGGCCCTGGAAGAATAAACTATGAATGGAAGAAGTCTTTACTAATGAAATATTGACACCGTCATTGCGAGCGTAGCGAAGCAATCACTATCACCGGTTTTGGAGATTGCTTCGTCGCTGTACTCCTCGCAATGACAGAGTGTTAACAAAAGATATGAAAAGAAAAACTGAAAATTTGTGAGGTCATTATGGCTAAGGGAAAAGTAGCTCAGGTGATAGGAACGGTGGTGGATGTCGAATTTCCTCCCGATGAGCTGCCCGCGCTTTTTAACGCCATCGAGATTGATATCGGCGGCGGCAAAATTATACTGGAAGTGCAGGACCACCTGGGGAATAACTGGGTGCGCTGCCTGGCGCTCTCACCGACCGACGGCCTGGAGCGCGGCGCCGTAGCTGCGGACACCGGCGCGGCCCTTAAGGTGCCGGTGGGAAGGGCTACCCTGGGCAGGCTCTTCGACGTGATGGGGACTCCCCTGGATAACCTCGGCGAGGTTAAAGCCGATGACCAGTGGCCGATACACCGGCTGGCGCCTACTTTTGAAGAACAGGAAACCAGCACCCAGGTGCTGGAGACGGGTCTCAAGGTGGTCGATTTGATAACGCCGTTTACCAAGGGCGGTAAAATCGGCGCCTACGGTGGGGCAGGAGTCGGTAAGACGGTTATCATCATGGAGCTTATCCGCAACATCGCCTCGGTGCACGGCGGCTTTTCCGTCTTTACCGGCATCGGGGAACGCTCGCGCGAGGGCAACGATCTGTGGAACGAAATGAAGGAATCGGGCGTGATTGACAAGACGGTGATGGTCTTCGGGCAGATGAACGAGCCGCCCGGCGTGCGCTTGAGAGTAGGGTTGACCGGACTGACCATGGCGGAGTTCTTCCGCGATAAAGAGGGACAGGACGTACTGCTCTTTATCGATAATATATATCGCTATACCCTAGCAGGCATGGAGGTATCGGCTTTGCTGGGGCGGATGCCCTCGGCGGTGGGTTACCAGCCCACGCTGGCCACGGAGATGGGCGAGCTTCAGGAACGGATTGCCTCCACCAAGAAGGGCTCCATTACCTCCTTTCAGGCTATTTACGTACCCGCTGACGACTATACCGACCCCGGCGTGGTGACTACCTTCGGGCACCTCGACGCCGTGGTGGCCCTGGAGCGGTCAATCGCCGAGCAGGGTCTATACCCGGCCGTCAACCCCTTGACCTCCACCTCCCGTATTTTAGACCCCGTTGTCGTCGGCGAGGAGCATTACCGCGTCGCCCGCGAGGTGCAGCGGGTGCTACAGCGTTACCAGGACCTCCAGGATATCATCGCCATCCTGGGTATTGAAGAATTAAGCGAGGAAGACAAGCTTTCCGTGTCCCGGGCGCGGCGCATCCAGAGGTTCCTATCGCAGCCGATGTTCGTGACAGAAGTATTTACCGGACGCGCTGGCAAATACGTCAAGGTCGAGGATACGGTGCGCGGATTCGCCGAAATTCTCGAAGGTAAATACGACGACCTGCCGGAGCAGGCTTTCTACATGGTGGGCGGTATAGAGGAGGTGGTGGAGGCCGCCAAGAGTATGGGAGCCGAGACTAATGTCTAGTTTAAAGCTCGATGTTGTTACCGCCGAGCGCACTGTCTATTCCGAGGACGTGGATACGGTCATCGCCCCCGGCATGGAAGGACAGCTGGGCATACTGCCCCACCACGCCCCCCTGATGACCATTTTGCAGGCAGGGGAACTGATAGTAAGGAGGGGTGGAGAGGAAGATACCCTGGCTATCTCCGGCGGTTTCCTGGAGGTGCGTCCCGACAGGGTGATTATCCTGGCCGACCAGGCCGAAAGGGCGGAGGAAATCGACGTTGACCGCGCCGAGGCAGCTAAGAAGAGGGCCGAAGAGAGATTGCTGGAAAAGGACGCCGAAACGGATATCACCAAGATTGAGGCGTCATTGCGGCGCGCCATAGCCAGACTGACGGTGGCGGATAAGATAAAGAGGCGGCGGAAGCTGTAATTACGGGAGTCCCGGTTATCATGAGCCGCCGGATTTCTTCGGCGGCTTCTTTTTATTAAGTTCCAGGAGTCCTTCCATAGGTTCTATGGTTACTATTCCCTGTTCAAGGTCGATAGACTGGACGACATCCTCAATGGCGGGTATCAGGATTTCGCCCGTGGCGCCCTGGACGATATAGTTATCGTTGCTTTTACCGGTGAGAATATCGGTAATATCGCCGATATATTCGCCCCGGGTTGTCCTGACCTGAAGCCCGACAATCTGGTGGTGGTAGAATTGTCCTTCGGGCAGAGAATTATTCTGGCTGTGCTCCATTTTCCGCAGAACGCTATTTAACTTCTGAGCATCTCGTGATTGAGAGGCACAGGTTATAGAGGGGAGAGAGAGCCTGTTGCTCCCCGTCTCCGAAAAAGTAAGGGTGGTCGGGGATAATATTACATGATTTCGAGTCTGACTCTAGTAGCGGCTTTCGCTGCTTTTACCCGGAGCAGGGTGCGCATTGCCTGGGCAATCTGGCCCTGCTTGCCGATGATTCTTCCTTTGTCATCATCGGCCACGCTTAACTTCAGCGTTATGCCCTCCTCGTTAGTCTCCTCATCCACTTTCACTGCATCGGGTTCATTGACGATGGACTTGGCGATGTACTCCACTAGGTCTTTCATGATTTCTCCTTGACTGGTTTGAACTTTTCCAGAATACCTGCCTTACCTAGTAGTCTGGCAGTGGTATCTGACGGTTTTGCGCCCTGACTTAGCCAGTGCAGTGCTTTATCCTCCTGGATCACTATCGTTTCCGGGTCGGTCATCGGGTCATAGTGACCGATAATATCAACGAATGCCCCATCCCGGGGCGCCCGTACGTCGGCGACTACCAGCCGGTAACTGGGCTTCTTCTTGGCTCCAACGCGTCTTAGTCTGATTCTAAGCAATTTCTACCTGCCTTCTTTTCATAATGTCTTATACGTCAAATATTATGCACTATAACAATATGGCTGTCAATGGCAGTTGCTAAAAATTCAATAAACCAGGTTGCCTGACATCTGCTAATGCGCCTATAATCAGTTATGCAGATATTCCGGCGGCACGACTGGCGGATGACCACGGCGGAAGCTATAAAACTTCAAAAAGAGCTGGCGGGAGAGGTCTCGCGCACCGGCAGTATCACCAATCCGCGCTTGATAGCGGGCGTCGATATCTCTGTCAACAGGTGGGCGAAGACGGGCACGGCGGCGGCGGTCGTTCTCGGCTATCCTACGCTTGAGCCGGTTGAAATTAAGGTAGTAACCGACCGTCTGAATTTGCCCTATATTCCGGGACTGCTTTCTTTCCGGGAGGCGCCGTTGATACTGGCGGCCTGTGAAGAGCTTACGGTAACGCCGGACATTCTCATGGTGGACGGACAGGGTATAGCCCACCCGCGGCGCATGGGGCTTGCCTCCCACCTGGGGCTTTTCCTGGATATACCCGCCATCGGCTGCGCCAAATCGAGGCTTTGCGGCAGACACGATGAGCCGGGCAACGAAGCGGGCAGCTATGCCGAACTCCTGGATAACGGGGAGGTTATCGGGGCAGTGGTGCGCACCCGTACGAGCGTGAAGCCCGTATACGTATCTATCGGGCACAAGGTTGACTTACCGGCGGCGATTCACTGGGTGCTGACATGCTGCCGGGGCTACCGCCTGCCGGAGCCGACGCGGCTGGCCCACCAGGCTGCCGGCGGGAATTTGAAAGTGAAAATGAGAAACTTGATATAATTGAGCGAGGTAAAATGCAGGAACTGGAGAACAAGCTTAAAGATTTACAGGCCAGAGTTGCTATGGCACTGGAGCATCTTTGACATAGCCGGTAAAGAGAAAGAAGTTGCCGACCTGGAAAAGCAGTCCGCTCAATCTGATTTCTGGCTCGACCAGGCGCGTGCCCAGGGTGTCATGCGCCGGCTGGCGGAAAAGAGCCGGGTGGTGCAGGAGTGGCGGGGACCGGAGAAAAAGCTGGCCGATATCGCCGAACTGATGGCGATATCGGGGGAAGACGAATCGCTCCAGGCGGAAATTGAAAAAGAGCTGGATGAAGTCGGCTCTCAACTGGACGAACTGGAGTTCAAGCTGGCTCTGGGTGGCGAGTACGATTTCAGGAACGCCATCCTGGCCATTCATGCCGGCGCCGGCGGCACCGAGTCGCAGGACTGGGCGGAAATGCTGATGCGCATGTACCTGCGCTGGGCGGAGCGCCGCGGTTTCCAGACGGATGTGCTCGATACCTCGCCGGGGGACGAGGCGGGTGTCAAGAGCACGGTTATCTCGGTAAACGGCGAATACGCCTTCGGCTACTTGAAATCGGAACACGGCGTCCACCGCCTAGTGCGCCTCTCGCCGTTTGACGCCGACCATGCCCGTCATACCTCCTTCGCCCTCGTCGAGGTTATGCCCGAGGCCGAGGGGGATATCGACCTTAATATCGCCCCCGACGATATCAAGATTGACACCTTCCGCTCCAGCGGCCCCGGGGGACAGCACATGCAGAAAACGAGCAGCGCCGTGCGTGTAACTCACCTGCCGTCCGGACTGGTGGTGACCTGCCAGAGCGAGCGTTCCCAGCATATGAACAAGGACTTCGCCCTCAAGATACTCCGTGCGCGGCTCCTGGAGCAGGAACTGGAAAAGAGGGAAGAGGAAAAGGCCAGGCTGAAGGGGAAGAGAATTGAAGCGGGCTGGGGCAACCAGATAAGGAGTTATGTCCTGCACCCGTACCGGATGGTGAAGGACCACCGCACCGAATATGAGACAAGCAACACCGAGGCCGTGCTGGACGGCGACCTGGACGATTTTATCAACGCCTACCTGCGCGATTCTATGGGCAGGGAAGAATGATTAAAAAGACTGCTCTAATATTTATACTTGTCTTATTAGCGGGACTGTTCAGTCCCGGCGCGGTGCGTGCCGGCGAAGGCCTGACCGTTACGCATAGCTCGGCGGATGTGGATTTCCCTATGAGTATTGTCTTCAATATATCCGCCGAAAGCGATGTCCCCATTACGGATATCCGCCTCTGCTACGTGGTTCCTCGCCTGGAGCATGCCCGCATATACAGCGAGGCATATATCTGGTTTACCCCCTCGACTACCGTTACGGCGCAGTGGGTCTGGGACATGAGAAAAACGGGCGGCCTGCCGCCGGGGTCGAGCGTGGACTACTGGTGGCAGGTGACCGATTCCTCCGGGAAAGAAATAAGAACGGAAACCTCCGGAATTGAAATAAACGACAACCGCTACGACTGGCAGCATATCACCGACGGCGACGTTACCCTTTACTGGTATAAGGGTGACAACGATTTTGCACAGGAGCTGGTTGATGCGGCGCAGGTAGCGCTATCGCGTCTGGCGGAAAATACCGGCACCAGGCTGGAAAAGCCGGCAAAATTTTATATCTACGCCAATTCGGAGGACTTACAGGGGTCCATGATTTATCCCCAAGAATGGACGGGCGGCGTCGCTTTCACTCGCTACGGCATTATCGCCATCGGCATCGAGCCCAATCTGTTCGATGTCGAATGGGGCAAGCGGGTGATTGCCCACGAGCTGACCCATCTGGTAGTGCACCAGGTTACCTTCAACCCTTACAGCAATTTGCCCACCTGGCTCGATGAAGGACTGGCCATGACGTCCGAAGGCGAGCTGCGGTCCGTCTTTGTCAATGCTTTAACAAAGGCACAAAACGATAATACCCTTATCTCGGTGCGCAGCCTGGCCAGTCCGTTTTCCGCCTATACCGATGAATCCCTGCTGGCTTACGCCGAGAGCTACAAGCTGGTGGAGTATCTCATCGAAAATTACGGACGGGAAAAGATGTTCGAACTGCTCAATACCTTTAGAAACGGCAACGGATATGATGGAGCCCTGGAAAAAGTATACGGATTTGACATGGACGGACTGAACGAAATATGGAGGGCCTCCCTGGAGACCGCCGCGGCCCCGGGGTCTAGTGCCCGGTAGTCGTTATCGGCCTGGCTCTAATCGCTTTCACCGCGTTCTGAATCTGCGGTAGTGTTACGTCTTTACGATTCCAGGTGGCGCCGCACTGGATACATTCTATATAAACCCCGTAAATATCGCATTCCAGCGAGAGGTCTCCACCGCATCTTTTACAGGCCTTAGGCCGGACTACACAGAGCATATTTCTCCTTTTTTTCAGTGATAATACGGGACATTAATGCATCCCCTTTAACCTACTTCTGATGATATTCGCTGGCGGTAATTTTTTGAATACTGCCAACCCTTATTCTGGAAATATCGCACCATCAAATCGGCTGGTGGTTTTCACCTAGTATTGACCATCAGTACTTTTACGGGGGAGGGAGAGGTATTCATCCTTGACGCCCCCCTTATTCTCCCCTTACAATTAAACTGTCATGTTTGAAGTCCTTAGTGAAAAGCTCGGTAATGTCTTTCGCCTGCTGGGCAATCGCGGCAAGCTCACGGAAAAAGATATCGACGAGGCCCTGCGGCAGGTCCGACTGGCCCTGCTGGAAGCGGACGTTAACTTCAAGGTAGTCAAGGATTTCACCACCCGCGTCAAGGAGCGCTCCATCGGCAAAGAGGTCATGGAGAGCCTTACCCCTGCCCAGCAGATTATAAAAATAGTCAACGAAGAAATTATCGCCACCCTCGGCGACGGTGAGGGGAGCCTTTTAAAGCACTCCCCCCAACCCCCCTCCGTGATTATGATGGTGGGACTTCAGGGGAGCGGCAAGACCACCACCGCCGCCAAGCTGGCGCTCCACCTGAAACACAGCGGTCAAAAACCGCTGCTGGTGGCCGCGGATAATCGTCGGCCCGCCGCTATCGAGCAGCTCGTAACCCTGGGCAAGCAGCTCGATGTACCGGTGCACAGCGAAGACCCCAAAACGCCCAGCAAAGATATCTGCTCCCGCGCCATGTCCGAGGCAAAAAAGCTGGCGGCCACCTGCGTAATCGTCGATACCGCGGGCCGACTCCACATCGACGAGGAAATGATGGCGGAGCTGGAGCAGATTAAAAAGGTATTAAAACCCGATGAAGTCCTGCTTATCGTAGATGCCATGACCGGTCAGGACGCCGTAAGGGTAGCCGAGGAGTTCCACGCCCGTGTGGACGTGACGGGGCTTGTCCTGACCAAGATGGACGGGGATGCCCGGGGCGGGGCGGCGCTTTCCATCCGCTGGGTGAGCGGCGTGCCCATAAAGTTCATCGGCATCGGTGAAAAGGCGGATGCCTTCGAGCCCTACCACCCGGATAGACTCGCCTCCCGTATCCTGGGAATGGGGGATGTCCTGACTTTCATCGAGAAGGCGGAGAAAACCCTCGACGAAAAGAAGGCGCTGGAGCTCCAGAAGAAAGTCAAGACGGCCAGTTTCAACCTGGAGGACTTTTTAGAACAGCTTAAAGCTATCAAGAAAATGGGGCCGATAGCCCAGCTGGCCGATATGCTGCCGGGCATGTCGAAGATAGCGAATCAGCTTCCCGACGGTGCCCAGGAAGCGCAGCTTAAGAAGGTGGAGGCAATCGTACTGTCGATGACGCCCCGGGAGAGGCAGAATCCGTCCATCATCGGGGGGAGCCGCCGACGGCGCATTGCCAACGGCAGCGGCACCAGGACTCACGATGTCAATCAACTCCTCAATCAGTTCGCCCAGATGCAGAAGCTTATGAAGATGGGGGCAAAAGGCAAGCTGCCCCGGAATATCATGGGAATGTTTAAGTAGGGAGATTATGTAAAATGACCGAATCCAAATACAGTAAATATATCGTCACGGAACTCAAAATCCCGGAAGAAAAACAGAAAATAGCCGCCGAGTATTCAAAGTACGCCACCCGCATCCTCTGGATGGATGAAAATGTCGTGCCGGGCGCCTTTCATATGAACACCGCCTGGTACCTCAAGTCCGCCGCCACGCTGGAAGAGGTTCCCCACGAACATGACACCGACGAGATTATCGGCTTCTTCGGCAGTGACCCCCAGAATCCCTATGACCTCGGCGGCGAGATAGAAATCTGGCTGGAAGATGAAAAGCACATCATCACCCGTAGCGCCATGCTCTTCGTCCCCGCCGGCATGAAACACTGCCCCCTGATACTGAAGAGGGTCGACCGCCCCATCTTCCACTTCACCACCGTCCCCGGCGGCCAGTACATCAAGGACGAGAAGCAGAAGTAATACTAAAACGGGGGAGGCGGATTCTTTACCCCACCCCCCTCGCTGTTATCTTTTCCCACCCAAACCGCCCCGTATTATCTACGGCTTATCCCGCAGTCTTTATCCCCACCCCCCAGCGGGGCGTCTAAGGGGGAGCGGTGTCCTGTTGTCGTCGGTTGATTGTTGCGCCCCCCTGTTGTATATTACGAAAAGGAGGGGCAAATGAATCGACAGGAAGCCATAGAGTCGATTCGGGCTAGCGTGGAAAACGTAAACCTGATAAAACACATGCTGGCCACGGAAGCTATCATGCGGGCCCTGGCCAGGCGTATGGACGGGGACGAAGAGGAGTGGGGGCTGGCCGGGCTGCTCCACGATATCGATGTCGAGCTTACCGAAGGCGATATGAGCAGTCACAGCAAGCTGGGAGCCGACCTTGCCCGCGACATGGGTGCCAGCGAAGCGATTGCCAACGCTATCCTCTGCCACAACGAGACTCACGGCGTCCTTCCGGAAACCCCCATGGAGAAGGCGCTTTTCTGCTCCGACCCGCTCACCGGCCTGATTACGGCCGCGGTGCTGGTGCGACCCGATAAGAAGATAGATAATCTCGAAGCAAAATCGGTGCGAAAGAGATTTAAAGAAAAAAGCTTCGCTGCCGGTGCCAGGCGGGAGCAAATCGCCCGGTGCGCCGATATCGACCTGGAACTCGACGAGTTCATCGCCATCGGCCTGGAAGCCATGAAGGGAATTGCCCCGCAACTGGGACTCTAAATGGCTAATTGACAGAAATCATCGAGCCTTCCGCCGTTTTGGTAACATCGATTCGCGTCGGGAAGGCGTCTTTCAACTCGTCCATATGGGTGATGACCAGTATTTTATCGAAGTCGTCCTGTATGGACTTGATAGCTTCCTGGAGCTTTTCCATTCCGGTATTATCCTGCGTGCCGAAACCCTCGTCGATAATCAGGGTAGGCAGCGGCGCCCCGGCCCGCTTGGCGAGCAATCGCGATAGGCCGATGCGGATGGCAAAGTTGATGCGGAAAGCCTCGCCGCCGCTGAACATTTCGTAGTTCCTGATACCCAGTTCGTCGGATATAGTAATGTCCAGCGTTTCCTGCACGGTGCCCTTCTTGGTCTCCCGCTGTGTCTCGAATTTCACGTGCATACGGTTATCGGTCATGCGGGCGAGCAAACGGTTGGCCTCCGTCTCGATTTCAGGAAGTGCCGTCTCAATAATGAGCGCCTGTACGCCCCCCTTGCCGAAGGCCCTGGCCAGTTCACGGTAAATGGTCTCCTCTTTAGATACCTGCGCCAGCTGGTTTTCCTTCTCTTTCTTTTTTAGTTCAAGGTCGGCGCAGTGTTGGAGCCTAGCTTTAACGCTGCCCACCGCCTCCTGGGCCCAGCTGCGCTGGCCGGTAAGTTCTTTGTACTCGTTCTCGGCAGCAGCCAGCTCGTCACGCAGGGCGGGGAGTCGGGTAAGCTCCGCCGCCAGGGCTTCTTTTTTCCCGTTATCGAGCTTCAGGTTGCCGCGAAGTCCTTGCGTGGCTTCCCCGGCGCGCGCCGCCGCCTCTTTTTCCTGGTCGATAAGCCTTTCCGCTTCATCCAGCGTGTGCTTGTCACGTTCGTAAGATTCCAGCCGCCCTAACTGCTCCCGCGCCTGTTCGTGCCGGGCCGCATCGTAATCAATTTTAGCGAGGTCAGCCTCGATGGCCGCCAGAGCCTGCTGTTCGTTAATGGCAAAATCTCCTTTCGCCAGGCTTTGCTCAACGTCATTCAGGATTTTGCGCAGTCCCGCCAGCTTTCTCTCTTCTTCCTCGCTTTCATGGATGTCCCTGGTAATTACACTTATATGACCCTGTATTCCGGATTTTTCCTGGTTCAACCCCGATTCGATTTGCGCCGTCTCTTTTTGCAGCGCTTCATACTCGGAGCGTTTTTGCGCCAGATTGTCCTGATTTACTTTCAATTGAGCTGATTTTTCCAGTTGTTCTTTAGTGTACTTGGATTTAATAAGCATCAGGCCCTCACGCGTCAATTCGGTTTCACAGAGCGGACATTTTGCTTCTTGATGCGACTCCGTATGCGATGCTATGAGATCGAGTTTTTCCGTCACTTCGCCGATTTCCCGTTCAAGTCGGGTCTTCTCGGCTTCCAGGTAGCTGATTTGCTTCTGCGCATCTTGAGCCGTCTGCTCTTTCCGGTGCAGCGCTGTTTCCGATTCCCCCAGCCGGCGCATCTGTGCCTGCGCCCGGTTGAGCTGCTCTCTTAATTCGGGGAGTTGCTTCGCTTTTTCCTCCAGTCGATTGATTTCCTGCTGCTCCAGCGCGTGCCTGTTCAAGAGTTCGTTTCTGGCCGCGTCTATTTTACGGTCGAGCTGGCCTTTTTGTTTGTCCAGGTTGACCGACTGACGGAATTGCTGTTCAAGGTCATCGTTGATTGTTTTTACCCGGGTGAACTCGGCGTAGCCCGACTCTATGGTTTCGCGCCGACTTATTACCTCTTCGTAGGTCTTTATGCGGGAGGCATGCTGTGCGGCTTGCTCTTCCCAGCGCTGCAGGTCACGGGTACTGGTTTCTATGCGCGTTGATACTTCGTCGAGTTGCGCTTTCTTGCTCTCCATAGCCTCTTTTTTCTGTCGCAACTCGTTTAGTCCAGTCTCTTTTTCCCCGATCACGGCATCGATACGGGAGAGATTGACCTGCGCCTGCTCGAGTTCCGCCTCGTAGTCAGGTTTCCGGGCCAGTTCGTTGACTACATCGTTGATGGCGTTTTCCAGCTGGGCACTGTCCGCTTCATGCTGCCTGGCGAGTGTCCTGGCTTCGTTTTCAAGCTCGTCGTAGATGGAAAGCCCGAGGATATTTCCCAGTACCTCCTTACGTTTGGAGGACGCCTGCCGGGTGAACTCGTCGGCGTGCCCCTGGCGCAGGTAGGCGCTGTTGACAAAGGTATCGTAGTCCATGTGCAGGACTTCTATTATCTTCTGCTGCGTCTGCGCGATGGTATTGCCGGTGATGGGGCGGAAGCCGTTACCGCTGCTTAACTGGAACTCCAGGGAAGACTGTCCGGCCCCGGTCTTCTTTTTAGGACGAGTACGCTTGCGGACGATGCGGTAGAGCTGCCCCCCGACGGAGAAATCGAACTCTACCTCCATTTCCGGCTGGGTTGCGTGGATAAGGTCGTCGTCGCTGGTGGCGCGGGCTTTGCCCCAGAGCGCCCAGGTGATGGCATCGATGACGGCGGATTTGCCGTTGCCGTTGTCGCCGGAGAGGCAGGCGAGGTGGATACCGGCGAAGTCCAGAGGCGGGACGTTATCCCGGTAGCACATGAAGTTGCGCATTTTGAGTTTTACGGGAATCATCTCGACATCATTTTAGCATAGTCGGCTGTTTACCTCATCTCCAGAGGGTGACAGAATCATATAGAAAACGGAACAGGTAATCAAAACGTCTTTTATTGGAAACAATTCGAGGGGGGAGGGGGGTACAGGGGAGCGAGGTAAGGATTCGTTATTCGTTTTTTAATATTTTTTTTAAAAGCCGAGCGTAATTAGCTTCGGGTATTCGTTTTTCGTTATATGTTAAGTTAGCTTTAAAACGGTGGCATTCGTTTTTCCATTTATGTTAAGCCCTTCGACAAGCTCATGTTGATCTGTTAATAGTGTAGAGCAAAGCGGGTAGAAAAGAAAGAGGAATTTGTCACATGGGGAATCTTAATTCTCCCTCTTGTCCCTCCTTACGAAGGAGGGACGCCAATACCCGAAAAGGGGTGGGGTAAAGGGGAAGGGCAAATATACGGGATAAGCAGAGGATGGTACGAGGGCGGTTTGGGTGGGAAAAGATAAGAAAAGAGGGGTGTGGGGAGGGGGAAATAAAGAAAGAGGGGGCTGGCGCCCCCTCTAGTACATGAGTGTTGTCAATCAGCGAAATGGGACACTTTTTAAACCGAACACTTTGGTATGATCAGGCGGCATCAACAAGCTCCCTGAGGCCCTGATTGTAGTCTCTACGACGATTGATTGTTTGTATTTGCACCTCCT
>DAOUDZ010000109.1:0-24988 GCA_034430575.1 Dehalococcoidales bacterium | reverse complement strand
CATAACCGGGGGCCGAGATGAAGTCCAGCCTCTCCTCGACACCCCAGGCTGCCAGACCCAGCCTCTGCCTGTCTTTCATCCCCGAAGTCAGTTCTTCCCAGTCGAAATAAGGCCTGGGGAAATTGCGCGGCAGTTCGCCCCGCTCCAGTTTCTCCGAACGCAGCTGCCCGGCCTCGGCAGCCAGGTCAGCCACCGTCTGCTCGATATACGAAGGCTCATCGAGCACCAGCAGCGTGCCCGACGGCAGGTAATCCAGAAGACCGCCGCCGTTAAACAGGGGAGCGTAGAACTCTGCCTCGCGCATAAGCTGCCCCCCGAGCAGCATGGCCGTGTCGCGCTGGAACTGCTGTTTCGTCTCGGCGGTGCAGCCGGAAAGGTCAAGTCGCTTTAACGTGTTCTCCAGCGACTGTTTACCCATCTGCCGGGGGGCCAGCAGTTCCGCCGCCGGCCCGATGGCAATCGAAGATACTACCTCAACCGACCGCTGCGTGGCGGGGTCGAAGCTCCGGATGCTGTCGATAGTGTCTCCGAAAAACTCGATTCGGACCGGCAGTTCGCTGGTGGGAGCGAAAACATCGATGATGCCGCCGCGGTGGCTCACGGCGCCCGGCACCTCGACCACGTTCTCCATCTGATAACCCATAGCTTCCAATCGCCCCAGCAGGTCGAACGGAGGTATATCCATCCCGAGCTTTAAATTAAAGCAGGCAGAATTGAATACGCCGTGCGGTGTTGTTTTAGACATTAATGCCGCTGCCGAAGCGACTACCAGAGGCGGATATACAGCCGACTCATCACTTGCGCCGCCGGCCAGCGCCGAGAGCACCTGGATACGTTCCATCTCGGTGGTGGTGTCCGGGGCCAGACGCTCGTAGGGCAGGACATCCGGTTCGGGGAAGAGCTTAACCTGTCCGGAACGGCACCAGTTAACAAGCTGTTCGTGGAGCTTTTTGGCGTTCTCCGGCTGCGCCGTAACCACGAGCACCGGCAGCTTTAAATTCTCGTACAGGGCTGCCACCAGATAAGACTTGGCGGCATCCAGCGCCACCAACGTGCTATCGCTTCTCTCTTTCAGTTCCTCAAGGAGCCCGCGATAGGAAGGCAAAGGCTCGATAAGTTTTAATAATCGACTGATTTCCGGCAATATATTACCTCAAACACCTCTAGGGCTCGTCGTCTTCGACCAGCCCTTTTTTGAATTTTAACATAGAACAGCTATCAGGACTAGATATGCTTCCTGACAGTCAACATTGCTATTAGCGCTAATACCATAGCGCCGGCGCTTAATATCAGGCCTCGTTCTACTCCCAGCACTCCCCCGGCCCAGCCCACCACCGGCGCGCCGATGGCCACCCCGGCCGTAAGCAGAGCGTGGAAAATCCCGGTGCCCAGCCCGCGCTCCGTCGCAGTGGTACGGTCGGCCACCATGGCCGAAGCCGCGGGGAAAATCATGCCGTAGGCGGCGCCATATAAAGCCATGACGACCAGCAATAAGGGGAAAACCGTCATCCACGGCAGCAGCACCAGGGATATAACGCCCAGAGTCAGCCCGACCGTAATCAGTCCCGCCCTCCCTACGCGGTCGGAGAGAGTGCCCGCGGGCATCTGTAAGATGATAAATAAAACAGCAAAAACCGCCAGTGATATGCCAACATGGAAGGCCTCCATGCCCATGCCTTTAAGATAGATAGGTAAAAGCGTGACGACGCCCCCGAAAGAAAAATACTGCGCGAATATTGTAAAGAAAGGGATGATAAGCCCCTTTCTACTCAATAATTCCTTTACTTTCCGCCAGCTCTCGCCGGGCGCCGTTTTCAGCTCAATATTATCCCGTTTTTTACCTCCCGGCAGCCATAATGCCAGCGCCGCGCCTGTAACCAGCAAAGCCCCACCCAGCCAGAAGACCACTTCATAGCCGAAACGGGTGGCAATGAACCCGCTCAAACCGTACCCCACGAGAGTCGCCGCCGCCAGGGACATGCCGTAGACAGCCATAGCCCTGCCCCGTCTCTTCTCTCCGCCATGCTGTACTATAGCCGACATCGTCGAAGGCCCGACCATGCCGCCGGTTATCCCGTGGAGCACCCGCACCAGCGCCAAGTGAAACGGTAAACGGCACAGCGTGTACAGGAACATGCTGATGGTATCGCCGATGAGACCGGCCACCAGCGGCAGCTTGTAGCCGACCCTGTCCACCAATCGTCCGAAAAAGATATTGGACGGCGTGTTTAAAATCGAATACAGGCCGATGATAAGTCCCACGATGCCGACGCCCGCCCCCAGCTCGTACGCGTAGAGGGCCATTACCGGAATCAGCAGGTGCGTATCCAGGAAGCCGATAAAGGTCACAAAAGAGATAGCAGGCAGGATATTCTTTATCCCGGGTTGTGATAATTTTCTCATACGCGCAGCCTAATCAGAATACACCACAACCCGCTTCTTGTTCAACCGGCCGCAGCTTGCTATAATGGAACAAACTACTATTAAGAAAGTATAATGAACAGAAACAGCAAAAAGTCTAAATCGTCGGAACTGCCGTACCGGCGCATCGTTGTGAAGATGGGCACCCGCCTGCTTACCGGCGGTGGCAACCACCTCGACCGGGAAAGAATGTCCCTCTTGGTAGCCCAGATAGCGCAGCTTCACGGCAAGGGCGTGGAGCTGATTCTCGTTTCTTCCGGTTCCATAGCGTCGGGCCGGTACAAGCTGGGACTATCCAAAAATATACGGGGCATTCCCTTAAAGCAGGTGCTGGCCTCGGTGGGGCAGGGCCGGCTGATGAATATTTATGAACGACTCTTCGGAGAGCACGATATTACCGTGGCGCAGGCTTTGCTGACCAGGGCCGACCTTTCCGACCGCGCCAGGTACCTTAACGCCCGCAATACCCTGCTGGCGTTACTGGAGTTGCGCGTTATCTGCATCGTCAACGAAAACGATGTTGTATCTATCGACGAAATTAAGGAGGCCAGGTTCGGCGATAACGATAATCTTTCGGCGATGGTGGCCAACCTGGTCGATGCCGACCTGCTCATGATACTGACCGATATCGGCGGGCTTTATACCGCCGACCCTTCCAGAGACCCCGCCGCCAGACTCGTGCCGGTGGTGACCAGAATAGATGCAAGCGTTAAAAAGCTGGGGGCCATCACCCGGAGCAATCTCGGCACCGGCGGCATGATAACCAAGATAGAGGCCGCCGCCCTGGCCACGTCCTCCGGGGCGAACGCGGTTATTGCCGACGGCCGCGAGCCGGACGTAATCTTACGGCTGGCCGCCGGGGAGTCTATCGGCACTCACTTTCCGCCCACCTCGACCAACCTGGAGAGTCGCGAACGCTGGATGCTCTCCGGACTCTGCACCAGGGGCAAACTGATAATTGATACCGGCGCCGCCACGGCGCTTAAAAAACAGAACCGGAGTCTGCTTTCCGCCGGTATTCAGAAGGCGGAGGGCAGGTTCAAGCGCGGCGACATCGTCGCTATCTACGATACGGAAGATAATAATCTCGGCTGTGGTATCACCAACTACAGCTCTGGCGATATCGGCATCATCAAAGGGTCTCATTCCAGTAAAATAGCGGATTTACTAAGCTTCGACTACGGCCCGGAGGTGGTGCACCGGAACAATCTAGCGTTATTGCAGAGGGAGGAGCCAAGTGGCCACAGGCAGACTGTACCAGTCAAGTGACGAAAAACTAATAGCCGTAGTGAACTATCAACTTCAACATGAATCGGAGACCAGGTGGTGGGGGGAACTGATTTTGGTGGACTATGTGCGCATCAAGGACGGCAGCGGGTATTTGCTGGAGCTGGAGGACGGCCGCCGGAGCAAATGCTCGCTTAAAAAGAGGGTGAACCGGGCGGTGACCAGCCTGCCGCCGCGCTACGTTTACCATTTCAGCGGCAACAGCAAGTTCGACTATTAGTAGAGGGGATTCTAAGAGGGGCGCTGCCCCTCTCCCTTTCTCCTCCACCTCCTTTAACAAAAGATGGGATATAAAGAACATGACATCCGCCATAGAACAGCTTGAAGCCAGGGGGAGAGCCGCTAAAGCAGCCGCCCACCACCTGGCCTTCATCTCTACGGATACCAAGAATAAAGCCCTGCTAAATATCGCCGGCGACCTGCTCGCCGGGAAAGACGGGATACTGGCCGCCAACAAGAAGGACTACGATGCCGCTAAAGCGAGCGGCATGGGCAACGCCCTGCTCGACCGCCTCATGCTGGATGAGGGCCGCCTGGAGGCGATAGCGGCGGACACAAGAGCCGTCACGGCACTGCCCGACCCCATCGGCGAGACATTCGAGATGCGCACCATGCCCAACGGACTACAAATCGGCAAGCGGCGCGTCCCGCTGGGCGTCATCGGCGCCATCTACGAGAGCCGCCCCAACGTCACCGTGGACATTTCCGCCCTCTGCCTGAAATCCGGCAACGCCGTCATCCTGCGGGGCGGCAGGGAAACGGTAAACTCCAATATCGCCATCGTACAAGTCATCCAGGAAGCCTGCAAAAAGGCCGGCATGCCGGAAGGCTGCGTGCAGTTCATAGAAAATACCGACCGCACCTTGGTCGACCACCTGTTGAAGATGAACGAGGTTATCGACCTGATTATTCCGCGGGGCGGGGCGGGGCTGATAAAGTCCGTCAGGGAGAACGCCGCCATGCCGGTAGTCGCCGGGGGCATCGGCGTCTGCCATACCTACGTGGACAAGACCGCCGATATTGATAACGCCGCGGCTATCGTCTATAACGCCAAGGTGCAGCGCCCCACGGTCTGCAACGCCCTCGATACCGTACTCGTCCATGTCGATATCGCTGAAAGATACCTGCCGAAGATGGCCAGAGAATTAAACAAAGCCGGGGTGGAAATGCACTGCGACGAACGTTCGCTGGCTATACTTAAAGTCGATAAATCCCTGAAACTCGCCCCCGCCGTCGATGACGACTGGGGCAGGGAATTCCTGGCGCTGATTGCGGCGATAAAGGTCGTGGACTCACTGGACGGGGCGCTGGAACACATCGGAAAATATACCTCGGGGCATTCCGAGGCCATTCTCACCCGGGATAACGAAGCGGCCGAGCGCTTCCTCAACGAAGTGGACGCCGCCTGCGTTTACGCCAACGCCAGCACGCGCTTCACTGACGGTAGTCAATTCGGGCTGGGTGCGGAGGTGGGCATCAGCACGCAGAAAATGCACGCGCGCGGCCCACTGGGACTGAAGGAACTAACGACCTACAAGTGGATTATCATCGGCACGGGACAGGTAAGACCATAGTTACTACCTATTTTTTCAAGACGTCCTGCTGCGCCTGAAATAACTGCTGGATGCCTTTTTCCGCCAGCGAAAGTAAATCGTCAATGGCCTGCTTGTTAAAGGGTTTCCCCTCGGCGGTGCCCTGCACCTCAACGAACTCACCCTTGCTGGTCATCACCACGTTGAAGTCCACTCCGGCCTGGGCATCTTCATCGTAGCACAGGTCCATCATCATGTAGCTGTTAACGATGCCGATGCTGGTCGCCGCCACGGCGCTCTTCAGCGGTATGGATGATATAACACCCATGTTTTGAAGCGTCTCCATCGCCTTGTAAAGGGCGACATACGCGCCGGTGATGGCGGCGGTCCGGGTGCCGCCGTCCGCCTGGAGAACATCGCAGTCCACCGTTAAGGTCCTTTCACCAAGGGAATCAAGGTCGGCCACGGCCCGCAGCGAGCGCCCGATGAGACGCTGTATTTCCTGGTTGCGCCCCCCGACTCTCCCCATGGTGGAATCGCGCCGGGTGCGCGTTACCGTGGCACGGGGCAGCATGGCATACTCGGCGGTAATCCAGCCGGTGCCGCTCCCCTTGAGGAAACCCGGTACCCTCTCCTCGGCGGTGACCGAACACAGAACATGGGTCTTACCCAGCTTGATTAACGCCGAGCCCTCGGCGAAGCTCTGATAACCGAGGATTATTTTTGTGGGCCGTAGCTCGTCATAGGCACGCCCGTCGATTCTTTTCACGTAAAATCTCCAATCCAGTCAAGAATACGGTCAGAGTATAGCATTGATAGATGAGGATGGCAAAAAAGCCGGTTAAGCGAGAAAAGTCACGATGGCGGGTTTGGGTGGGAAGAAAATTTCAAGGAGGAGGGGAGGTTTGGGGAAGTAATTCCCCTGCTATGTACCCCCTAATAGGTACTCCCTCAACCACCCTAACGCCGCCTCTGCCGCGCTGTGCTTGTTCTCCTCACGACTGCCGCGGAACTCATGTTTATGAGTGAACACGCCGTCACTGTTTGCCATCCCGATGTAGAAAAGCCCCACCGCTTTACCCGGTGTTCCCCCACCCGGCCCGGCGATGCCGGTATCCGCCAGGCAGATATCCACCCCCAGCAGCTTTCTTCCACCTACCGCCATCTCTTCAGCCACCTGGGGGCTGACCGCCCCGTATTTCTCGACAGTAGCTGCTTTCACGCCGATAACATTAATCTTGGTCTCGTTGGCGTAAGACGTAACCGACCCCTTATAATAGTCGGAGCTGCCGGGCACGCTGGTGATAAGGTGCGAGAGCAGACCGCCGGTGGCCGATTCCACCACCCCCAGCGTCAGCCCCTTCTGCCGTAAAAGTTCCCCTATTTCGTATTCAAGTCCGGCCATAATCAAACGTACCTCTCCATCAGATTAAACAATATATCGTCGAACACACCCTCTTCACTTCTATCTATTCTCCCCAGGACCTGCTTTACCTCCTCATGACGCATGGAATCGCCAAGGTCATCGAGCTTGCTGTAGAAACCGAGGCGGCGTCCCAGCTTGTAATTGTCTCTCTCCTCCGGCGGCAGCGCCTGAAAACGGCTAATAACCGCCAGTATCTTTTCCTTATCATCCAGCAGCTTGCCTTCCACCTCCGGCAGCAGGTTCATCATGTGGTCGCTGACAATCTGCGAACCGCAATCCAGGTTTTCAATCAGGAGTTTTATCTCTGCCGCAATCTCCTCGTCCGTCGCCCTTATAAAATCGCCGCTCACCACGTCTTTATGCAGCAGCATCCTGGGCTGGATGGTCAGCGTGCGCAAACGTATGAAATCGGGGTCGATTTCATTAAGCACCCTGGCCGTTTCCACCGCGTGCTCGCGCCACATCCGCTTCCCGCCGGCTCCCGGCATGACGTACGAGCAAAGAGAGATGCCGGAGGCCACCACGTTCTTCCCCCCGGCGATATGGTCGGAGGCGGTTACGCCTTTGTCCATGAACTCAAGCACGGGGTCGTAGCCCGATTCCACCCCCATGTGAATCCTGGAAAGCCCGGCTTTGCGCAGCTCTATCAAATCGTCCAGTTTTTTTTGAGACACCGTTTTCGACCGTGCATAGCTGGTGATGCGGTCGATTCCCGGGAAGGTCTGCTTCAGGTACTTCATCACTTTAACGAGGTCGGGGGTCTTCATAATCAGGGTATTGGCATCCTGGAGGAAGGCGTTCTTCCCACCGGCGTATATCCAGAGGGCGACGTTGCGGCAGGCATCGGTGGGGGCGTTATTGCAGGCCATCGCCGCCACGTTCCGGATATCACCCCCGCCGGACTCCCCGGCAAGCTCTATAATACTATCGTGAATAGCTCTGGCCGTATCGATATCCTGCTTTATCTCCTCGAACGACCTCAACTGGAATTTAGAACCTTTATAGATGGGACAGAACTTGCACCGGTTCCAGGGACAGTTGCGGGTAGCGCGGATAAGGAGTGAATAAGCCTCGCTCGGCGGGCGGATTGGCCCCAGCTCGTAGGAACCCTTAAGCACATCCGTCATAGCCATGCGAAGACATTGCTCCTGATAAAATCGAAGTTGGCGGCTACCTTCCCCGCGCCGGATACTATGCCCATGTGACCGGGTAACAGATATTCGATGTCCAGCTGCGAAAGCGTTTCGATGGACTTTTTCAGGTCCCCGGCATTGCCGCCGGGCAGGTCCACCCGGCCAGTATTCATATCAAAGAGCACGTCGCCGCAAAACAGCACCTTATCTTTACGGTTATAAAAGCAGACACAATCCGGCGAATGCCCCGGAGATAAAATCATCTCTAGCTCTGCGTTTTCATTCCCAAGTTTGTTGCCATCGAGAATATAGTCCTCGGTGAACTCTATCGGCTCCATCCCGAAAAGCCGCGCGCCGTCGACAACCACCAGTTGATAATTATCCTTCTGGACGGGGTGAAGGGCGATTTCAGCTCCTGAAAGCTCTTTAAAGGCTTCGTTGGCGCCGCAATGGTCGATATGCAGGTGCGTGTTAACGATAATGCCGATTTCTCCGGGGTCGATGCCGTCTTTACGCAGGCCATCGACCCTGCCCTGTAAATAATCCGCGTTACCGGGGTCGATAATGATGCCGGGCTTGCCCGTGATGACATAGGTATTACAGTCCAGCATGCCCTGCTCCGGGTAGAAATATAGATTATTTGTTAATTTCATGTTATATTATCTCCAAACACATATAATAAGGCGTTCTCTATAATTATATACTATCGAGGCTGTACGATAAACCGATAAGGAGGTTACCCGATGGGAATATTTGCAGCGATACTGGGTGGTATCGGCGGACTCTGCGCGATATTTGGCATTATCACCATCCTGGAAGTGGTGACGATAGACCTTAATGTTGACCTGCCCTGGGATTTCTGGTTGATAATCTCAGCAATTCTGTTCCTGGCCAGTATCGCAATATCGGTAGGATGCAAGAAAGAAATAGTCGAATAGCCGACCCTTCTTCTTTCAAGGTAACAATAGAGTAATTTGACCGTAAACAGTCATAATAAGAGCAACTGGCTATCAATCAAGGTTACCCCCAACGCCGGTCACAACCAGATTGCCGGCTTTGCCGACGGGGTGCTTCAGGTAAAAATTGCCGCGCCTCCGGTAAGGGGTAAAGCCAATAAGGAGCTTATTGATTTCCTCGGTGAGGCGCTGGGAGTAAGAAAATGCTCTTTATCTATTGTCCGGGGCCAGACCAGCCGTAATAAGGTCATCGCCGTGGAAGGTATGAGTAACGAAGAAATTATCCGGCGGCTTACCGCTTAGGTTCGGTCAGATTTCGTAAAAAAAGGAGGGGGCTTTCGCCCCCTCCCGGTTTTCTCAAAGGTCTTTTTTTTAACTCCCCTTCTTCTTCCTCTTGCGCCACCAGGCGAAGTAGAGGATAACGCCGATGATTATCCAGACCGGACTGAAAATACCCAGCCAGATGATGATATCGGCCAAGACACGGAAAAACCCGATAAGTCCGTTCCAAGCGCTGCCGGCGATACCGCCGGCGTTCCAGCCGGGAAGAACCGTGATGTAATCCGTTCTATCGTGGGGAGCCACGTTGCTGCGGTCGTCGGTCACCTTCAGCTTGACGGTATAGGTACCGTCGGTCTTATAGGAGTATACCGGCGCTTCTTCCGTGCTGGTAGTGCCATCCCCGAAGTCCCACTCGAAGCTGTAAGGCGTAAAGCCGCCGGCGACTTCCGGAATAAACCTGACCTTTTCGCCTTCTTTCACCGTCCGGGACGTGGCGTTAAACTCGGCGGTAAGCTTTGACTGCTCCAGGCTCACCTCGATATAAGACATGGCCGCGCTTTCCTCCAGGTACTGCATGCGGCCCCTGGTCCGCTCGATATCATCCCTCGTGTCCACGAGCTCGCGCTGGACTTCCAGTATTTCCTTGACCTCCCCGGCTTTCTTCATCAGCTCGAGCAGCTGCGCCTCGGCGGCCTCAAGGTTGCGCAGCTTGGCACTCAAGTCGACGTACTCTTCGGTTACATCCTGGCCGGACGTGCTCTCCGACCTTACCTCAACCGCCATCGCCCGCAGGGCCCTGATGGCTTCGTTAAAGAAATTAGAGTCCACTCTTATGGAAATATTCGCCATCATCCTGTCACGGTCCTGCCAGCTATTGGAGGATACGACATAACCGTCATAGGTAGCGGCGAGATTGGTAATTTGCTCCACGGCCGAGGCGACATCCACCACCACCAGCGTCATGTACCCGGAACGTATAATCATACGGTCGCCGGACCACGCCTGGTTATAACCGGCTCCTTCAGGTTCCGGCGTTGGAGCCGGGGTGGGTGCGGGGGGTATTTGAATCACTGGCGCCGGTACGGAGGAATCCCTCCCTCCGAATAGCCCTTCCGATGGCGGCGTCTCAACAGTAATGCCGCTCTTTCCGGATGCCGGTGATGGCGCGGGGGCCGGTGAAGGCGAGGGAGTCGGCTCCGCCTCCGCGCAGGCAACCGTACCCAGTATCAGGAAAACCATTAACAGCCCAACTATCAACCTTTTCATATCAACCTCCCGTTTTTTAAGACGTTCACTATATTATAACGCCGAAAGTGCGAAAAGGTTCGCTGTCTGCGGACTATTTTGCAAAATTTTACTAAATTTTCTCTAAAAACATCTTTAATTACCGGTTTCGTAACACCGTATCCTTCTCATCCTTAATATGATAAAGACCTCTTTACCTACCGTCAGGTTCATCTCTTCGAATATGTACGATTGTACCTCCGCAATGAGATTGGTACCATTCACGCTGACCCAGATTTTTACGGTACTGCCGGCGGGCTTGATGGCAGTAATCTTTCCTTGAAATCCGTTAACACTCAATCCCGGGGGTCTCATCTCGGAGACATAGATGTGGCGCGGCAAAATGGCCACCTTACGCACCTGACCGCGCTCGCGGGGGACGGTCAGTTTCAGCCCCCCGCAACCGACTTCCATAATTCCCTGCCCCAGGTCGCGGCAGTAATCGCAGTCCAGTATATTCGGCGCCCCGATAAAATCGGAGACCCTTTCACTGTCGGGATAGAAGAGCACTTTTTCCGGCTCCGCCACCTGTTCCACACGCCCGTTCTGGATAACGGCCATTCTATCCGCCATCGCCACACCCTCCATCAGGTCGTGTGTCACGTACACAGTCGTAATTCCCAGGCGTTTCTGCAGCTGCTTTAACTCGGTTCTCAAGTACTTGGCGGTCTGGGCGTCCAGACTCGAAAGAGGCTCATCCAGGAGCAGCACCCCCGGCGACGGGGCGATGGCCCTGGCCAGGGCTACCCGCTGCTTTTCGCCGCCGCTAAGCTGCCTCTGGTACCGCGATGCCAGGTGCTTGATATTCATTAAATCAAGCAATTCATTTACCCTGGCTTCCACCCGGGACCGCGGCCACTTACGGGCATTCAAACCGTAAGCTATATTATCAACGACATTAAGGTGCGGGAAAAGGAGTAGCCCCTGGAACAGGTACCCCACCTCCCGCCGGTTCGCCGGAAGTTTATCCACCGGGACATCGTCAAACAGCACCGACCCCTTATAATCGGTCAAACCCGCGATTATATTAATCAGGGTGGTCTTGCCGGCGCCGTTGGAACCCAAGACAACCAGGAACTCCTTATCGTTTATCGTGAGATTCACGTCCTGGCAAACGTATTTGCATATGTTCTTAAGTTTTATAGAGGGCACGTTACCTCCATTTGGCGGTCAGCCTGTTTTCCAGGTACTCGAAGAATTTTTCAAATGCGAGGCACATCACGGCCAGCACAATCAGGCAGACGATGATGATATCGATGCGAATCAGGCTTTCCGCCTTCATGAGCAGGGCGCCGATACCGGTGGGGATAGCCACCATCTCGGCGGCGATAATCACCCGCCACGCCATTCCCGCCTCCAGCCTCAATCCGGTAAAGATATTGGGCAGGGCCAGCGGCATAACGACGGTGGTCAGAATCTTCCCGTCCGATGCCCCCAGCGTTCTGGCCGCCTTTATAATATCGCTATCCACGTTTTTAATGCCGGTAACAGTGTTGTAAAGGACGGGGAAAAAGGAGCAGATGAATATCAGGGTAATCGGCAGCATCTCGTTGATGCCTACCCAGAGCATCAGCAGGGGTATCCAGCCAAGGGTAGGAATCGGGTAAAAAAGGCTGATTATAGGGTTCAGTGCCTTGTCTACGGCCGTCCTCCACCCCATTATGGTGCCAACCAGTATGCCAGCTATAGAGCCAGTGCAGAAACCGATCAGAACCCTGACCAGGCTGCTCAGGAAATTTTCGCCAAGCACCCCACTGGCACTCAGGTAATAGAATTCTACGGCCACAGTAGAAAAAGGGGGTAGGAAGAAGTGACCTGGCAGTATATCCAGCCTAGCCACCATCTCCCATACCCCCAGGAATATGGCTACGGGTAATAACCCCCACCCCGGTTTAAGCCGTCTAAGCTTTTTCATCAGTCGAGGAACCTCAAATCAAGAATGTCCTCGGCATTGAAGCCGCTCTTTATATAGCCTAGCTCTGCCAGATAATCTATTTCCTCTTGAACTATCTTTGGGTCAACCGCAGTGGTACACTCCATCTTGGTCGTTAGAGACCTCAATATAACCTCAGGAGTGATTTCTAGTTCAGCCGCGATTTTTCCTATCTCGAGAGGAAGGACTTCCTTGCCAATCACCGTTAACTCACCAGCCGCAATTGTGGCTGCCTCCTCTGGGTGCTCATGAATATATTGAATTCCTCGCTCAGTTACCTTCACCAGCTTTCTAACTATCTCAGGATGTGCTTTGATAAGGTCATCGGTTACTATCAGAACGCTTCCTTGCATACCAGGCCAGAGGTCCTTGGCGCCTAGGATTTCTTTGAAGCCTAATTTCTCGCCCATAGTGGGGAACTGTTCACAACAAAAACCAGCATCCAGTTGCCCCATCTTGAGTGCAAGAAGTATCTTGGGCGGGGGCATACGTCGCACATTACTTAATATTTTATCCTCATCAAGCTGGTATTTATCTATCATCTTATGCATGAGTGCGTCTGGAGGACTACCTTCTCTTGGACACCCAATGCGAATATCAGGCTTTTCTAAATCCTTGACCATTTTTATCCTGTCAGGGTCAATAAGCAATCCATAACCATAAGTATGTGTCCCTGCAACAACCTTCAGCGGCACCTTGCCATTTGCATAGGCAGTGATGGCTGGTATCAGGCAAACATAGGCAGTATTGATATCGCCTCTACCCAGGGCGGTAGCCAAAGCCATACCGGTTATATAGTTATCAAAAGCAGTGATGTTTAAGCCTTCAGCCTCAAACCAGCTTTGACTCCTGGCTATGTGAGCACTGGCAGCGTGGTCGACAAACTCCACTGCCATGTGAACAGATGTCTCCTCCTTTTCAGCACATCCACCAAGACTTATAATCAATACCATGCCTACTAGTGAGAATTTAAGTATCCGCTTCATTAATTTTCCATTTCTAGCCTGATAGATTTTATCACTATATAACTATCGCTATATCAATATAGATATAGCGCCAATTAAAAAATTTATTTTTTACTTCAATATTTCCCGAACTTTAACGCGTTTTTCCTTATATTCAGCGACAATCCTCCTCCCCTCCTCGGTCAGCCGGGCATAGCCACCCCTGACCCCTCCGGTGGACTTTTCCACCAGCGGTTCCGGCGCCAAGCGGTTCATAGCTTCGACCCATAGCCAAGCATTGCGGTAAGCCAGTTTCATTGATTTAGCCGCTGCCGATATCGAACCGAGCTGGTCAATACGCTCCAGGAGAGTAACCCGTCCCCACCCCATGAGCAACTTGCCGTCTTTCTCCAGCCAGACCTTGCTCCTTACCACGATGCCCGTTTCCGGTGTACGCCTGGAACGAACGCTATGCTTGACCCCAAAGTCCGGTATCTTGGCTGCTGTTATCTTTTCATCGGTCATTTTCGAGGGACTCCAGACACTCTATATTATCAACAATATAACGCTATGTCAAACTTATTCCGCGACTACTTACGAGATAACGGCGCACGAGTAATAATACAGTACGCCACTCTTCGTGATTTTTTTGTGATATTTCGGCGATATTTTGTGACTTTTTTGTAACCTCGTCATTACTCAATTGAGCCCGAATCATCAAGTACCAATTACGTATATACCATACAAAAGTACTATATTTGTGACTTTTTTGTGACTTTTCACTCCTGTTTTGTGATGCGCTTGTAATTCTGTATATCTATTATATGTGTAATACGCCCGCTTCGTAAAAAATAAATGAAATACACAGGTTATAACGACTGCTAATAAATTAAGGAGCCAACTTTTGACCGGGAGAAATGCCAGGGAAAACATCAGGTTGACATCACGAGATATCGCCAATTATTGCCAGGTTAGCAAAAGTACGGTGCTCGAGTGGATAAAAAGCGAACGATTGAAGGCTTTCAGGCTGCCCAGCGGGCATTACCGAATAGATAAGAAGGATTTCAGAGAATTCCTTGATAAATGGAACATGCCCATCAAAGGCTGGCTGTTTGAAAACGGAAATACGAAGTAAAGGGGGGTAAAAGATAAAGTTAAAAGAGGAACACTATATTAGTCAATAATTCAGCTGCGGGTAATAGCTCCTTCAAGCAGACAGGAGGGTCTGGCCAGGAGCGACCTCACCCCGGAAGGAGAGTCAGTTCATGAATACGGCAAATACTTATCAAATTGAAAGACGTACCGGAGGAAACCAGTCTACTACTTTGAGAAAAATGGAAGCCATAGCCTGCGGGGTTCAGGCAAGGTTTGAAGAGAGTACCGGTTATTCCAAAAAAGTAACCAATGAGACTATTAACATTGCCAAAGCGCTGGGCGTGTCCGATAGTGAAATCGAAAGGTGGGCGACCCACCGCTTAAGTCGGATAGCCCGAGATACGGAGAGACTCCGGGAAATCAAGTCACTTCTCGATAAGGTATACGGAACCAGGCTCGGGACGATGACAGGAAGAGCGCATTCCTGAAAATATCAATAAACCTATCATCATAACACTACTTAGATTGACATTGGTCTGATACTAACCGATTAATCAGCCCCGGGACAAACTTAATTGCTGCGAGCGTATTCAGCAGCCAATAAATCATGGCGTTTCATAAATCCCCACCGTAATCCATGCCATTTCTTTATTTTAACGCAACCCACTTATTGTTATGCACCCACGCATGTCTGCCACATCCTCGCGGCTGCCTTACATGCCCTTTTTTTGTACTATAATTAGTTATATCAGCATATCCAGGGTAAGGAGGGAATAATGCCCTATACAAGCGGCGCCGAAGCCATGGTGGCATTAATGGCTCGGGAAGGCGTCGAGGTGGTCTTCGGCCTGCCCGGCGTGCAGATTATGGACGCCGTCGATGCCATCTACCGCGATAAAAGAATCCGCTGGATATCTACGCGCCACGAGCAGACGGCCGCGTACATGGCTTACGGCTATGCGCGTACTACCGATAAAATAGGCGCCGCCCTGACCGCCCTGCTGAAAGAGCTTTCCAGCTCTACCGCCAGTCTCTGGCAGGAACAGGAAATTGCCGCTATAAGGGGGGATATAAAGGCCCGACTTGAAAAAGCGGCTTCTTTACAATTAGCCGTTATCCGGTCAATCCGCGAGGTTTTACAGGACGATGGCATCCTCGTGCCGGATATCACGAATATCGGCTCCTGGTGCGATATCGCCTACCCGGTAAATAAAAGAAACACTTATGTAGATTCTTCTTATTTCGCCACGCTGGGCTTCGCTTTCCCCACCGCCCTCGGCGCCAAGATAGGCAACCCGGACCGACCCGTTGTCGCCATTTGCGGCGACGGCGGTTTCCCCTACGCCTCCGCGGAACTGGCCACCGCCGTCCAAGAAGGGATAAACGTGGTTACGCTTGTCTTTACGGATAGCGCCTATGGGACGGTCACCGGCATACAGCAGCGGCAGTTCGGCAGTCGGTTTATCGGCAACAAAATTCACAACCCCCGATTATGTCAAGTTCGGCGAATCGTTCGGCGCTATCGGCATCAGGCTTTCAAACCACGATGAGCTTGGAGAAAAGTTGAGTTCGGCACTGGATGCCGGCCGACCGGCGGTTATCGAAATCCCGGTGCCCCAGCTTGATACGCCCTGGGATACGCTGCTAGATAATTAAGAGGCGCTCAACTGCACAAGCTGCCCGACCATGTAGCTGCACCTGTCCGAGGCCAAGAAAGCCACCACCGCCGCTACGTCTTCCGGCGTGCAGAGTCTTTTAAGGAGCGAACTCTGCCTCTCCCCCTCTAACATTGCCTGTGGGGCGCGGTAAACGAGGCCGGTCTTACCGAGTCCGGGGCCGACGGCGTTAACGATGACCCCACTGGAGGCTACCTCCCGCGCCAGCGCCTGCGTGAACATGACCACGCCGGCCTTGGCGGCGCCGTAGATGGAGATACTGGGTATGCCCTGACCGCCGGAGGTATTGATAATCCGCCCGTACCCGCGCTCTATCATGTGGGGCAGGACCGTACGGGCGACCCTCATCTGGCTGTAGAGGTTAGTCTGGATATCGAAATCCCAGTCCTCTTCCGTCATCTCCAGGAACGGCCGAAGCTGGCTGCTGGCGCCGGCGTTATTGACCAGTATATCAATCCTGCCGAATTTCTCGATTGCCTTCTCGACCATCGCGTCGACTTCAGCCTGTTTGGTCACGTCGACCTTCACCGCCAGGGCTTTACGCCCCGAAGCTTCGATAGCGGCGGCGGTCTGCCTTGCCCCGTCGAGGTCTATATCGGCGGCAACGATATCGCAGCCCTCCTCCGCCAGCGTCACGGCTATAGCCTTACCGTAGCCTATCTGGCTGCCGGCGCCGGTCACCAGCGCCACCTTATCTTTCAATTGCAGGTCCATTGTTTTCTCCTTTCGGAAGAAATAATCACAAGTCCTGTCATAGTCGGGCTTGACCCGACTATCCATACCCAACACCTCCACTGGATTCCCGCTTCCGCGGGAATGACAGAATGTTTATTTATTTCAGGAACGGCTCCATGTCCTTGACGACGTAACCTAGTCCCAACTCTTCGAGCTTTTCGCGGGAGGGTATGCCATTCTCCGTCCAGCCGCGCAACTTGTAGTATTCATCGAGAAAGCCTTCCAGGTTTCGCACCATCTGGCCCTCGCCCTCGGCGTCCATGACGTGTAGCGGCTCGGTCTGTAAGCGCTGCGGCAGGGTATCGTGCCGGCGGTCAAAGCCGTCACGCGCGTTAAAAGCGCGGTCGAGGTTCCAAACCCTCTCCCCCACCCTGCCCAGATAAGCCCAATCTGCAAATTCTTCGATGCCGGTAGCAGCGTGCAGCATCCCGGGGAAGAGCTTCTGATACCAGTTGCCGCAGCTGAAAGCAAAGGCGCAGACGATACCCACCTCCAGGCCAGCCCTGTTCTGATTGGCGATAACGATTTCCGCCTTGCCTTCCTCGGCGAAACGGTCGATTGCCCCCGAACCCGGCGTGCCCCACTCCTGGAAAGCCAGCGAGCCGTTGCCGTGGCTCCCCCCGATGGTCGAGGTGGCGTAGCCAAAGCCCGTCGCTTTAAGCCCGCGAGGCTCGTAGGCCGGGAACTCCAGCCCCTTCGACTGCATGGCGTAATATTCGGCCCCCTTGCCGATGCGCCTGGCGGCGCGCACCGTGCCCTCGGCCAGCAAGTCCCCGAATCCCTCCCGATTTCCTATTTTCCTTACCAGTTCCACCATGGCGGCGTGATTGCCGTAGGTAAGCTCCAGGCCGTCTGTGTCGGCTTTAGTGATAATGCCTTTTTCGTAAAGCTCGTAGGCGAAGCCGATGGTATTGCCGGTGCTGATGGTGTCCAGCCCCAAATCGTCGCAGAGCTGGTCGGCGGCGACCGTAGATTCTATATTGGTATTCCCGATTGGCCCCGTGAACGCCCAGTAGCTTTCGTACTCCGGCCCCTCGCTCTTCGCCCCGGCATAAGGGCCTTGCGTTACCACGTGTATCTTGCCGCAGCGCATCGAGCAACCATAGCAGCCGAACTCGCCCACCCTCATTTTCCGGTATTCCTCCGGCCCCAGCTTCTCATAGCCTTCGAGCTGACCGTAGCGGAAGTTCTTCACCGGGTAAACGCCGAGTTCATTCCGGGTAATCGCTCCCTCGGTAGTGCCGTAATTTTTGTTATAGGCATAATCTTTGCTGGCCCGCATTATCTTAATCTGCTCTCTGGCCAGCTTATCGAAGCCTGCCGGGTCGTAAAGATTCAGGTTGCGCCTAGCTTTAATGGCAACGGCCTTGAGTCGCTTGGAGCCGAGCACCGTGCCCCCGCCACAGCGACTCGCCGTACGGCGACCGGAGACGATGGCGCAGTAGCTGACAAGCTTCTCTGCCGCCGGGCCGATACAGGCGGTGCGGACATCCTTGCCGTGCTCCTGTACCAGCCAGTCCTGTGTGTAGGCCGTGTCTTTCCCCCAGAGTCCGGCAGCGTCTTCAAGTCGGGCGCCTTCGGGCGAAATATAGAGGTAAACGGGTTTGTCCGATATACCTTCAATAAAAATAAAGTCGTAACCGGCGAATTTCATCCATGCCCCGAAATCGCCGCCGCTGCAGGACCGGACGATACAGCCGGTCAGAGGGCTCTTGGTGCAGGCCACCCAGCGGGAAACGCTCTGCGCCTGCGTGCCTGCCAGCACCCCCGGCACGAGTAGCAACTTATTTTGCTCTCCCAGAGGGTCGATATTCGGGGCCAGTTCATCGTAAAGATATTTAACCCCGAAGCCGCGACCAGCGATAAAATCCCGGGCAACCTCCAGAGGCAGCGGCTCGTCGATGACCGTCCCGGCGGAAAGGTTTACCCTTAGAAACCTGCCGGCATATCCTCTCATTATCCACCTCATCAGAACAACGTTCAGGCAACCACATTAAAGTACCGTAGAAAACCATTGTCAAGACCGGTTATTCAATTGCCATGCTGTCGTAAGGTTCCGGCGCGTCCGGCAGGTGCTTGAAAAGCTCCTGACCCGTTTTCGTTTTTTCGTAGGGATTCCAGCGGGAAGGCGGCCCGTCCTCCAGTCCGGAGCTAAGCGTGCCGGCCACGGGGACCTCCATCCAGCCTTTATCATAAGGAGTCCTAAAGAAAGGAGTCATTAACATGTGCCAGAACCGCCACTCGCCGTCTTCCTTAACGTAGTCTACAATATAGACGCCCCATATCCACAGGTTGCCGGCGCATCCCGGCGTAAACCAGATGCTCTGCGCCGTTTTGCCGTCTTTCGCAATCTCGATTATAGGACCTACAGCCAGGTGCATGGTGAATCCGCCGGGCCGCGTTTTCTGCTGCCCCACCATCTTATAGAAAAACCTCTCCACGCCACCGCGCTCTTTAAAAACGCCGCTGTCCGAAGCCTCCATCCGTATGCCGGGGGTCTTCCTGGCAAAACCGCGCTCGACGATTTGCTTATAGTCCTGCTTGAAGAGCCAGTACTGGTATTTACGCTGCAGCTTCTTGATTTCCTCGAGGTCGATGAGGTACTGGACTTTCTTACCGATTTCTTCAATATCCACGATGACCACCTCCCGGTATGTATTTTAGCGGTAACTACACTTTTTTCTTCTAACGGGAAACTACCCCTCCCTATGCCTGTTCCTTAAAAGAAAATATTTGCCGGAGAGATACCCCCGGCAGGCGCACGCATTTATACAATGGTCAATTGCCATTAACATGGTGGCTCTAATATAAAATGAGTAAACAAATACCTTTCGTCGGGAAGATGCCCGGCGGGATTGGACTCTTTAAGCGTACCAGCGCCCGACTGCAAAACGCCGTTGAAGGCAGTCCCCCTATCGCCTACTTCCAGGCTCTCAATAAAGGTTGCCGGTAAGGCCGCTTAAACTTATTACTGGATTCAAGGAACTTTTTCAGGCGTTCTCGGTCTCTCTTTTTAGCTCCTCAATGTTCTCTCGCTCACGTATTAAGAATTTTTCCCTGCCCTCCGTGTATGACGGAAGAACCCATTTCATTTCCTCCAGGTTTTGCGCTATAACCGGTATCCAGTGATAAGGGATAGAGATAAGTATCTGCCCCTCCTTAAACACCTCTTTTGCTTTCATGCCGAAGGCCAGCCCGGTAACCGTGTAATTCACTTTGCCGCTTCGGTACGGATAAAGATAAACCCAGGCGCATCCCAGTACACCTGTTGATTTAGACTCCCGTAGCTCACCGGTCGTATAGCTCATTGCCCTCAAGACGATTTCCGCCTGGTTGGCATTAGTCAGAAGAACCAGGAGGTCCGGCTCGAATTCAAGTTTATCCAGCGTAGAAAAAGCGACATAGTTGACGATACCCCTCGGCAGTATAGGAAGGTGCGGATAAAGGGTGCTGTTAGCTCGCGCCTCCTGAAAAATCTCGAGTTTAATCCCTATCTGCCCGCCTTCGGCGAATGAGGGCATATCCTCCATTCCCAATAACGCTGTTCCCAGGCAGGTCTCATTCTCTTTTGCGAAATAAAACGGGGTTCCCCTCTCCTGCGCCTCCTTCAGCATTTCACAGAAAGACAGCTGCTTTTCCAGCTGCTCGATCCCTTCAGGCCTGGTAGGCAGGAATTTCACAGCTACGGGTGGTTTCTCAAGGTTCAATTTACCGTACATGGACAAATCTGTTTGAAGCGGCCTCATATCACTCTCCTTTAAAATAATATTTTACTATATAAAAACCCCGGTGGAGTGCTTTTCAGTAAATAATAAACAAGCGGTTGTACCGGGAGATATACCAGCCAAAGAAACGTTTCAAGTCGGCCCGCCTTTCATGGGTTTGAGCAGGCAACTATTGTTCCGCCTTAATCCACTTCGATTCATCACGTAATTCACAGTCGGCGCAGGTGTCCTCATTACCGTATACCTGGCGTAAGTCCCCTCCTCTTTCCAGCACGGTTTGGCACACACCACAAGCCTGGTGCGATGCATACAGGCGGGACAACTATCCAATTGCCAGCAAGGGTAGAGCAACAGATAATGGCTTATTGCGGGCAGGTTCAGACCATGTGCTATCAAACCCTGAATAAATCGCAGTTTTTTTAAGTCCGTCTCCGAGTAAAACCGCCTGCCGCTTCTCCTTTGCGGCTTAATCACCCCGTGTTTTTCCCAGACACGAAGAGTCTCCGGATGCACATCAAGCATTTCAGAGACGACACTTATTGGAAATACCGGTAGATTCTCCATTATCTTTGACTCTACTGCATTGTAATTTGGCGCTCATATATTGTCAATTTATTTTTTCAAGGCGTCTACTGATATGCGCGCGGCACCATAATCGTCATACGAGCTATTTGGACATCTCTAAGTGGCACAATCTCACGCCATTACCATTTGACAATAAAGTAACCTTTCTAGTAGTATCTCACTAAAGTATCTCAATAATATCTTTTAATCCACTTACATGTTATTTTACAACATTTATTATATGACATTACGTAGTTAGATTAAAATCGACTCTAAATAAAGAAGGCAACCAAGGGGGTGATTAAATGGGGTAACATAAGCGACTTTATACTAGTCGAGGATTGTACGCTTTAAAAGGAGGTTCTAATGAAAAAAAGGATATTATTATTCAGCAGCATTATTCTAATTACAGCTATAGTCTCTTTATTAGTTGGCGGCTGTAAGGAACCGGCGCCAGAACCCGCACCCGCACCCGCACCAGCGCCGGCACCGGAACCGGCGCCCGTCGAAGCCAAGACTCTATACATCGGCCTGCCTCTGGGGCTGACGGGCTTTTTCTCCGTACGTGAAGTCCCGGACCTGAACCAAGCCCAAATCTGCGCGGACATAATTAACGAGCAGGGCGGGATTACGGTTAACGGCCAGCAATACCTGGTCGAGCTCGTCGCTGAAGACACCAAGAGCACCATGGACGGCGTTACCGCCGCGCTTAACAAGCTGGTCTATGACAAGGAAATCGATTTCGTTATCGGTCCGACCGCGTTCTTTGCCGGGGCGGCGGGAACGGTGTGCGAACCGAACAAGGTACTACGCTTCATCACCTGGTGCGTGAATACCCCGGGAGAAGTGGATGAGACCACACCCTACGCATTCATGGCCGGCAACGGGAGTATAATGACATCCCTTGCTGTCATCAAATATTTCAGGGATAACTACCCCGATGTGAAGAAATTATCCTTTGTCTCCCCGGATGACGGAGGTCCTCAATACTTGCTTCCAAAAATTAACAAACTACTGGCGGCAGAGGGGATGTCCATTGTCGGCGATACCATTCTCTATCCTAATGAGATGGTCGACTTCAGCCCTATCGTGGCAAAACTGAATGCTATTAAAGAAGCCGACGCCATATATATGCTGAACGGCCTCGTCCCGCACATAGGTGCCATCGTCAAAGGCCTGCGAGAGTCCGGCAACTACAAGCCCTATGGAGGCGCTTTGCCGGCGCGCATCAGTCAGACTATGACCATTACCGGTGCGGAAGCGCTGAAAGACGTATTCACCATCGGCCTTACCCCCGGCGACCCGAATATGCCGCCCCTGGCCAAAGAAATTATCAACAGGGTTGCGGAACAGTACGGGGCCGATTACCAGCTGGAGATGACGGCGCCCAACTGCCTGTGGGTTCTCAAAGAAGCTATCGAATCATGCCAGAGCCTTGACCCCACTGTGGTAAAAGAAGAGCTGGAGAAAATGGGTGAAGTGGAAACCATCTGGGGAATGGCAAAGATATGCGGTGAGGAAACATTCGGGATTAAGCATGTCGTTGCATCACCCCAGTCAGTACAGATATGCAAGGACGGCGTGGAGACTTCCGCCGGCTGGATAGACCTCGGCATTATCCCCTAAAACCCGCCCTTATTCCGTAATACGACCGGGGTGGGGGGAGCTATAACCCCCTGCCCCGGTATAGGTTTGCACAAGCCTAAGCAGGCATCAGAAGGATATTTCGCTATATGGAACTGATAATAGCAACGCTGACCAATTTGTTGATACTGTCTTCGATGTACATATTGGTGGCATTGGGCTTTGCTTTTCTTTTCAGCATGCTGGGGATACTCAACCTAGCCCACGGCGTCATTTATATGCTGGGCGGCTACATCGGCCTGTCGCTGATAATGGCGCTGGGTCTGAACCAGTGGTTAGCCCTATTACTGACCACTCTAATAGTAGCTACATTCGGGATATTCCTGGAGAGGTACTGCTTCCGTCCGTTCGTAGGGGATTTCAACCGCATCATAATGATATGCGTGGTTCTTACGGTGGTCCTGCAGACCGGCGTTAATATTATCGCCGGGACCCAGATACTATCCCTGCCCCCGTTTGCCGAGGGCATTTTTAGATTCGGACCTGCATCGGTTAGCTACGAGCGAATTGTAACTTTCGCTATCGGCGCCGTCCTCCTTCTGGCAACAACCTGGTTCGTAAACCGGACGAAATGGGGCCAGCAGATGCAGGCCATCTCACAGGACCTGGAGGGAGCCTACCTGCAGGGTATAAATGTCCACCGCGTCTCCGCCCTCGCCACTTTCATAGGTTGCGGCTTAGCGGCAATAGCCGGATGCCTGATGGGCGCTTATTTGTGCCTGGGTCCTTTTATGGGGGATTTCATGCTGGTAAAAGTCCTTATGCTGACTATTATAGCCGGGGCGGGAAGCATCAGCGGCATTTTCATTGCCGGGCTTATCCTCGGCAGCCTGGATTCCATATTACCCCTGCTGGTAAGCGGGGCCGCCAGCGATGCCACCGCAGTCGGCATACTTGTGGTTCTTTTACTCATCAGACCCCAGGGTTTCTTCGGCCACGAGGTAGAAATGTGAGAAAGGCATAGATATATTGGAGAGTCGGTTTTCCATCAAGGGTAGAAAAGAACTGGCCAGGCCCGCTGTTTACGTCGGTCTGGCGGTTATTGTCGCTTTGCTTCCGCTATTCTTTGGCTCTCCCTATATCCATCACATGCTTATCCTCACCTTTATATACATCATTGCCGCGGTCAGCTTTCGTACCATAGTAATATCAGGGCAGTTCCCTCTGGCCCACGCCGCTTTCATGGGTATCGGGGCTTACATGGCCGCCATGGCGGCAAAATGGCTCGGTATGTCCCCCTGGATTACCATACCGTTATCAGCCCTGGTAACGGCGTGCATCGGGATGTTGATAGGATACCCGTTTTCCAGACTTAGAACGCTGTACTACGCTATGGGCAGCCTGTTCTTCGGGATAGGGGTAATTCAGATTATCTATGCGGGCGGAAGCTGGACCGGCGGCTACAGCGGTCTCACCGGTATCCCGGCTCTACTTCCTGCTACTACCTCCAAGATACCTTACTTTTATTTTTTCCTGGGGTTAGCCCTGGTAAGCATCATAGCCCTTTACAGGATCGAATTTTCACGTATCGGCACGAACTTAAAGGCTATTGACCAATCACACGTTGTAGCATCCAGTGTGGGTATAAATGAAGGTGGATATAGAATCCTGGCCGTAGGTGTGGGGTGTTTCTTTGTCGGTCTGGCTGGTGCCGGCTACGCTCATTACAATATGGTACTGTCCTGCTCCAGCTTTAACTTCATGGCAACACTGTGGCTCGTTATGTACGTGCTCATAGGTGGGGTAAATAGCTTTGCAGGACCTATCGTCGGAACCATAATTTTAATCATAGTACCTGAATTTTTCCGTGATTTGAAAATGTTTTCCCCGTTTGTTACCGCCGTTATTCTTGGCATTGTTGTATACCTGATGCCCCAGGGTCTTGTCGGCCTGCCCCAACTGATAAGGTCGAAGTTAACGGAACATCGAAAAGTAAAAAAGGTGAATCATGCTTCTTGAGATTAACGGGTTAACTAAATATTTTGGGGGCCTGGCTGCGGTTCGCGACTTTGACATGCATCTCGACGATGGCGAGCTTCTAGGCCTCATCGGCCCCAACGGCGCCGGTAAAACGACGATATTCAATCTTATTACATCCATATACAAACCCACTAAAGGAAAGATAATATTTGACGGTAATGATATCACGAGTAAGAAACCCCATGAAATTGCCCGTCTGGGTATTGGCAGGACTTTCCAACTAAATCCGCTCTTTAGTGATTTCACCGTCCTGCAAAATGTTTCGACATCATTCCATCTACACCCGAAGTCAAGTCTGCCGGATATATATTTTAATACCGCTAAATACCGCCGTAATGAAGCATATATCCTCGAACAGTCCCAGGAAATCT
>DAOUDZ010000108.1:0-21993 GCA_034430575.1 Dehalococcoidales bacterium | reverse complement strand
TATGACCCTGCAACCCAGGGTACTATATAATGAAAGTGGTACCCAGTCTAAAACGTGGACCTGGACAGTGACATTGAGGGACACCAGCGGCGCAACGGCCTCGCGATCCTTTACGGTGACCTACACACCGCCGGCACCGGTAGCCCCGACAATCAGCGGAATTAGTCCAGCGCAACCTACCGCGCAGCCAACGAGACAATGGCTGACAATACTAGGTAGTGGATTCGTTTCTGGTTCTCAAGTAACACTACGCATTGGCGGAAGCACATATATTATTCCTTCTGACAGAACCGAGTTTGTAAACTCTGGGCAGATTAAGGTCTATGTTGGTCTTACAGATGCTGGTTCTTGGAGTGCACAAATAACCAATCCCGATGGACTCTCATCTAACATATTTAGCTTCCAAGTAGTACCTTGAACCATTAATAAATAGAAAAGATGCTGTGTGGACAAATGCTGAGATGGAGACCCGAAGTGGTCGCCGTGCCTTTGCATCATAGACAACCTGTCGTTATTCCACATTCAAGTAAAAAGTGACCCGCTGCACAATTTAGCGAAAAGTTCAATTCTAGCAGATATGATATTATTGTCGCCAAGGCCGGAAGACACGGCGCGCCTATTCCTTGTAAAAGGAGATAAGAAATCATGATATACCTCGTTCGTCAGGGTGAAACTGACTGGAACTTATTCAAGAAGGCCAATGGTTGTACCGATACTTATCTGAATCAGACAGGAATAGCGCAGGCAAAACTGCAAGCCGAAAACCTAAAGAACGTTAATTTTGATACTTGTTTTTGCAGTCCCCAAACGCGAGCGCGCCAAACCTGCGAGATCATCCACAAAGGACCGATTGCCTTCGATGATAGGCTCGCCGAGATAAACTTGGGTGAGTTTGAGGGAACAGACGAATCTGCAGAAGCGATGAAACTTTATTGGCAAGCAGTCATGAGTGGCGATAAGGGCACGGAAAGCTGGAAAGATTTTGTGAAACGGAATTGCGATTTTTGTGACATGATTACTGAAGAACATCAAGGGGAAAACATTTTAATCGTTACTCATGCTGGAAATGTACGGGTAATAGATTATTATTTCAATGGCAAGCCCAAGGACTACAATTTTAATAAACAAACCGTCATCAAAAACGGCGGACTACTTAAATTTGAAAATTCAAACATCTAATTTCCGAGTTCCCTCACCGGTCAACAAAAGGGCAGATTGTTCACCCCCTAACAAACAGCGACAAGTTGTTTCCATTGGTGGGTAGCACACTCCCTTTGCCAACATTTCGCCAACATACTGGTTAGCACCCAGTGGCACTGTGGGGCACAGCCAGATACAAAAGTCAGTTTCGCCTTGAGCAGGACAGCACAAAATCGTATCTGGTGGCACTAGGTAGCACAGCCACTTTCAATCTTCGGAACCGGGTGTCGTGGGTTCGAATCCCTCCAGGCGCGCTTAAATTATGATTAGTCAGGAGTTGGTTAGCAGATTAGATAGATAGAGTATCCCGTATCATTTTCCTGACCTTCTCTATATCACGTGCGGATAATTGACCTAAAGTCCTTTGGATTTTATTGTTTTCGGCGGTAAATAGTATCCCATGACAATAGGAGCGACGATTTAACCTAGCATCTGCGATATCTTGAATTTCTATAGCTCCTGTGACTGAACCGGGCGACCCAGATACTGGTGCAAAGATGAATATACCCCAACGCTCATTGAAAATTCTGTGGGATACAACTACTGCTGGCCTTAACTTTGAACCAGTCTGGTCGAGGAATTCAAAGGTAATTAAGATAACGTCACCTGGTTTAGGAACTGACAAACTCGTCATTCACTTCGTCACGCCAGATATCAGCTAGTATAGGATTTGCTATACTGCTGTGATGTATCAGCCTGGAAATTTCAGATTCACTAAATGGAAGTATCTCATTATCTTGTAAAGGGGAAGGCTGTATAATCTCAGGAATAATGAATTTTAAAAACGGTAAAATCTCGGTTTCGATAGATACAGATAAACCAGTGTCGACAGCAATTGGGATACCAGCAGATTCACCGTAGCGGGCTGAAATTATTTGTGAAGAATCGGTAGAAATGCTCGAGTAATTCGAAATAATGCTCATTGAATTGCCTCCCCGTCTCGCATTGATCTCCATCCTTGATAGACGATTCGCTCGCCCACTTGGTCAGTTTGGGTCCCATGTTGCGTAATTTGTATACGGATAAGTTCTTTATCTGCCAAGAAAATGTAATGATAGAGACTTTCATCATGAATCATTTCTATAGCCGCACGCTCATATGTAACACGTTTAGATTGCTCAGAGCCAATATCAAGGACTGGGCTGTATGGTTCTGTCAGACGGAACCAATCCGCATATTGCTGGTATAACTGCCACATAGCCGTTTCTAGTTGCGTGGTGGTCTTTTTTAGTGTAAGACCAATAGAGTCACGTGCTTCATCTCGGCCTATTAAATAACTGTGAGTTGGCAATTCTTTCGTTAGCTTATCAACAATTTGTTCTATTTTACTTCGGTCATCCATGTGAAGCTCTAGTAGCCGATGGGCTAGAGCCCCGGTTTGCTCTCGAGCTCGATAAACGGCTCCCAAAGCAAGTGGATGAACACGAGTAGACAGAACCTCTAAAATTTTAACCAAGCTATCTTGGTCGCTGATTTTTAGTTCGTTACGTGCTAAATCGAGAAAACCAGTAAGGTCTTCGACACTAATCTGTAATAATTGACGTGGTCCTTGTGGAATTGTACCTTCTGGCATTGGATTAAAGGGAGATGCCACTGATGGGTCTATAGGACTAAGAAAACTATGTCGTCCGAGATATAGCTCGTCAGCACCGAGAGCAATCAGTGTCCCTGTACTTAAAGCTCGAAAAGGAACAACGACAGCAAATTTATTACCATATTGTCGGAGAAGGTTTACCATACCCCAGCCAGTAATTGTGTCACCACCAGGTGTATAGATGAAAAGAGCAATACGCTCTTGAACACCTTCGAGCCTAGATAAGAGCGACGAAAGTAAGGGAAGGGAATCTCCGGCAATTCTTGTTTCCAAGCCTAAACGGTCACCGGTGACAAGGGTTATAAGGCGTGCGTTTAATTCTTCTTCTATAGTTTTTATTAATCGCTTACGGTCTTCAATACTCATATTATTAGTATAAGTCAAATCTTGAGTCTTAGTAAAGAAAATATACCACTGTTTATATTATATGTCAATGAGGATATCCCGAAGTGAGGTTAAAAGTTATTACCAAGTTAAATAATAACATGATTAGAAAAGACATAAAAGCTAAAGATGACGCATGCTTAAAAAACTCTAACATTTTGTAAACCGTTTACTTTCATAAACAAGAAAACGCCCCCCAAGAACTTCTCAGGGGGCATTTTTAATCTTACCTCTTAAAACTCTACCCTAAAGCTTTTCAAACACGTCGCGGACTTTAGCATTCAGGCCGCTGCTGATTTTCTCCACCGCCTCGTAGCGGAGCCGGTGCAGTTTTGACTGCTTCTCCTCGAACTCGCTGCGCGTGTAGAGTCGTTCCGGGTGCACCATGATATCGTCGACCGCTCGGATGGCCGTCGGCACTTTAAAGCCGGTGGGGGAGTCCACCCAGTCCTCAAGGCCGCTGCGTAATAGCGAGTCGAGTATGCTCATGGTGTGGCCCACGTTGATATCCTTGAAGTGATAGCCTTCCCCTACCGAGCCCGTGTTCATCAGGTAATAGTTGACGTGGGGGAGGTTGGAGAGGATATCGTAAAAGCGGTTGGCGTGGGCGGCATGGTCGCCGGCGATAAACGGGTCGTAGAAAAACTCGGTCCTGATTTTACCCGCCCGGGTGGGGTCACCCGCGGACGACTCCATGGCCTGCCCAAGCACCATAAGAGCGGTGGCCTGCTCAAGGTCGAGCTTCGATATCGCCGGTATAATGGAACCCCGGGTGATGATGACAACATTGTCGATTCTCTCGACGTCGATGTGAGAGCTGGCGTGCATAAAGTCCTTCCGCATCACCACCGCGCGCCCGTTGGACGTACGCTCGAAGTTCTCAAAATCGAAATCGCCTTCATCGGTGACGTACACGTTCTCCAGAACGGTCTCGGTCTTCAGCAGACCGTAGAATATCTCGACCTGCTCCGCCGGGTTGACGCCCTCCGTCTTAACGAACACGCCGCCCTGCTCGAAGCCGTAAAACGAACCGTCCGGCATGAGGGTGCCGCCGTCGTCCTGTATCAGCCACGACCTCTCCATGCCCTTCCGGGCGAGAATCTGGCAGGTGGTGGTGGTCTTGCCGTTGGCGCTCAAAGCGATAAGCAGCGTCCGCACCGGCCTGTAGGCGCCGTGGGTTGTCTGGAGAAAGTCCTCACGGCAGCCGGCATGCAGGAAAAGACCGCCCTTCTTCGTCTTGGCCGCCCAGTCCTCGCAGGCGAAAACGCCCTTCTTATATTCGCCGATGTAGTTGCTGTTCCGCACGATTTTGACGGCGCGGCCATCATCCAGGAAAGCCAGCCTGATGGTGATGTCTTTCTCGGGGAGAGGCTTCGTCCTATTGGCCTCCCAAGCCTCGTCACCGAAAAATACCAACTGATAGTCCGGCTTCTCAACGGGTTTTTTCACCGGAGCGAACAGGTTTTTACCGCCGTAAGCGACATGGGCAAACTTCTCCGGAATAATCAACCTGACGACCGTACTGCTGTTCAGGTTGCCCACGATGCGGTCGACGGATATCAGCTTCTCTTTGGCCAGGGATTCCTCGCACCGGGCCAGCAGCCTCATCTCATCGTCACCGAAGGGGTCGTCGACGCTGTTTTTGGTGAAGGCCTGCGCCCGCGAGGTAGGCTCGCTCTCGGCGACGAAGTTATCGTAAATCGTCTTGACGGTGCCCTTCTGCTTTTCAACCAGCGCCCTTAGCTCGGCGTCAGAAGGATTATCCAGCAACCTGCCTTCGGCTCTGGCTTTCTCCCAGATTCTTTCAGCAGTCCGGGCAAATTCTTCCAGGTTTATTTTCGATTCCATATCAAACCTCTCTAAGACTTAATCAGGCTTTGCCGGCCACCGGCACAGCATCCCTATATCACAAAAAAGACGAGAAAAAGCGGCCCGGCATAAGCCATTGAGAATTATCTCCTGATAATCCGGAGGTCAAATTAGTAATTGATACTTAAATTATAACATATTTATTCTAAAAAAAAAGTGCCGGCGCACCGTATTTTGTTCTTAATGGGCTTCCCTTAATAAATCACCAATTGTATAATCAATGGTAAGGGACGGTATACAAATTTATGATTCGCATATGCGGGGCGGAAGATACCGGAAAAATGTACGGCATCATTAACGATGCCGCTAAAGCCTACAATGGCGTCATCGAGGCCGATTGCTATCACCAGCCCTATATGCCCGAGGAGGAACTGGAACAGGAGATGAAACGGGTAATCTTCTATGGCTGGGAAGTCGGCGGGGAGCTTGTCGGCGTCATGGGCATCGAGCCGATTAAAGACGTCACGCTTATCCGCCATGCTTACGTGCTGCCGCAGTACCAGAAACAGGGAATCGGGAAAGGGCTGCTCGACCACCTCAAGGAACTGGTAACTACCCGGAGCCTGCTGGTAGGGACATGGGCAGCGGCATACTGGGCGATTGATTTTTACCGGAAACACGGATTTAATCTTCTACCGGACAAAGACGCACTGCTGGCGAAATACTGGGACATTCCACCACGCCAGATTGAAACCTCGGTAGTGATGGGAATAATAATCAACGATAACTGAAAAGGAGCTGTTATGGGCAAGGTCTGGATTAGCAGGCTTATTCAGGCAGCGGCAATCACCATCACCCTCGCCGCGGTATGCCAGGAAATGGAAAAGCCAAGCGAGGAAAGGCACTGGTACGGCAAGCTGGGCCTCATACCCTACGACTTCCGGCTGCCGACAATTGAGCGATTCAGAGAATCCTACTGGAACAAGGCCAACGGCCGGATTTTTTCGCCGGAGGTCTGGGGAGTCGGCTGGGGGATTAACTTTCACGCGCTACTGGAAAAGATGAGAATCATCGGCGAGTCTTACCTCTCCGAGAACGATTTCCTGATGCCGACAAAATCGCTTAAACAGATACTGGAAAACCGCCCGGTGATAGAATAAAGGCCGTTAGAGTTTAAACCTCTCCCCACAACCCATCCCGGTAAGGTTTCACCAACTTTACAGGCAGAAGCTGATTGGCCAGGTCTCCCCCACTCCCGGCATATACCTTGATATAGTTGCCGGTCAGGCCGGACCAGACGCCGCCGGCCTTCTTCTCCCAGAGGACTTCCAGCGTTTTACCCAGGAACCCCTGCTGAAATATTTTAGCGCTTTCTTCAGCCAGAGCCAGCATCTGCTGACTGCGCTGCTTCTTGACTTTTTCAGATACCTGCTGCGGCATAGTAGCTGCCCCGGTGCCAGGGCGGGGGGAATAAGGGAAGACATGAATACGGGCGAACTCTAACTGACGGCAGAAGTCGTAAGTTTCCCGGAACTCCGCGTCGGTCTCGCCGGGAAAGCCAACGATGACGTCGGTGGTGACAGCCGCCTCCGGCAACGCGTCTCTAATCAGGGCGACCACACTCCGGTATTCGGCGGAGGTATAGCGCCGCTTCATTCGCGTGAGCACAGTGTCGCTGCCGCTCTGTAAAGACAGGTGAAAATGCGGGCAAAGCCGGGGGTTTTGCCATAGCCCGATAAGCTCCGGCGAAATTTCCGGGGGCTGGAGGGAGGATATCCTCAAGCGGGGTATTTCCGTTTCCAAAAGGACCTGCTCCAGGAGCCCCCTGAAGCCGGTGCCGTTACAGTTATACGTACCGATTTCCGTACCGGTTAATACCACCTCTTTACAGTCGTTAACCGCCAACTCTTTTACAAGGGCAATCACCTTTTCCACCGGCACGCTTTGCTCTCGGTTCCTCACCAGGGGCACGATGCAGTAGGCGCAGAAGCTGCGGCAGCCGTCCTGCACCTTGATAAAGGCACGGGTACGGCGGTCTCCCTGATGCGGGGTTATGTAGGCCGGGGCCGACGGGCTGCTCACACTGCCGGCATCCCCCAGCAATTTTAAAAGGTGCCATTTCTGCCGGTTATCCAGAACGAGTTCGACTCCCTCAATCCCGGCTAGCTCATTAGGCGAGCGCTGGGCATAGCAGCCGATGGCTACCAGCCGCGCCGCCGGATTCCTGCGGCGGGCCAGCCGCAACAGGTGACGCGACTTGCGGTCGGCGACGTGCGTTACGGTGCAGGTATTCAGGATATAGATATCGGCTTTGTCCGCCGGCGATACCAGTCTATAGCCGGCCCCGGCAAGCTGACGCGCCAGGGACTGAATTTCCGCCTGGTTCAGCTTGCATCCCAGGCTTTCCAGGGCTACCGTGGGTCTTTCGTCTCTTTTTTTCATTGACGGTTATTCCGGGTATGCAATGATGATGTAAGACATTATACTGTTACTGTTCCCGCGGGGTCAAAAAACGCCTGCGGACTTGAAAATAAATGCAATATATGTTAAAAATTAACTGAATTCCTCTGCGAATTTTCATCCCCCATTAAGTTAAAAAACAAGGAGGTTACTACAATTAACAGCCAACTAAACAGAGTTGTAGTTACTGGCATCGGGGCTCTTACCCCGCTCGGCCTGGACATGGCCACTACCTGGGACAATCTAATTGCTGGCAAATCCGGCATTGATTATATAACCCTTTTCGACACCTCGGACATGGAGGTCAAGTTCGCCGGCGAGGTCAAGGGGTTCGAGCCTACCGACTATATCGATCGGAAGAACGCCCGCCGCATGGACCGTTTCGCCCAGCTGGCGGTTGCCGCCGGCATCCAGGCCGTAAAGCAGGCCGACCTGCGAATCGATGCTTCCAACCAGGACGATATCGGCGTGTTCATCGGGAGCGGCATCGGCGGCCTGACCACGCTGTTCGAACAGATAAAGGTACTGCTGGAAAAGGGGCCTGATAGGGTCAGCCCTTTCCTGGCGCCGATGATGATATCGGATATAGCCGCCGCCCAGGTATCAATTGCGCTGGGGGTCAAAGGGCCGAACCTGTGCATCACATCAGCCTGCTCCAGCGGCTCCGACGCTATCGGTGCGGCTTACGAGTTTATTAAAAACAATAACGCCCGGGTAATGATTGCCGGCGGTGCCGAGTCCATCATAAACCCGGTAGGTATCACCGCCTTCAGCTCCTTGAAAGCGATTTCCACCAGAAACGATGCCCCACAGAAGGCCTCCCGTCCCTTTGATAAAGACCGTGACGGTTTTATCATCAGCGAGGGGGGTGTGGTTCTCATCCTGGAAAGTCTGGAGCACGCCCTGAAGCGGGGCGCGAATATCCTGGCGGAAATCATCGGCTACGGGGCGACCGCCGACTCTTTCCACGTGACCCAGCCGATGGAAAACGGCGAGGGGGCAGCTAAAGCAATGCAAATGGCCATGAAACGGGGCGGGATAAAGCCGGATGATATTGATTACATCAACGCCCACGGCACGTCCACCCAGCTGAACGATGTCATGGAGACAAAAGCCATCAAGGCAACCTTCGGGGAGAGGGCCTACAAGATACCCATCAGCTCGACGAAGTCGATGACCGGGCACATGATAGGCTGCGCCGGCGCCATCGAACCGGCCATCTGCATCATGACGATTCTAAACGGGGTCATACCACCGACGATAAACTACGAAAACCCAGACCCCGAGTGCGACCTGGATTACGTACCCAACACCGCCCGCCCGGCCAAGTTGAACACGGTACTGACCAACTCCTTCGGCTTCGGCGGACACAACTCGGTACTTATTTTACGGAGATACAACGAGGCATAAATTTGAGCCATAGTCGCTGGAACCTGCTGCCGCCCGTAACCGACCAACAGATGGTCAGCGACTCCGGCTTTCCCCCGCTGCTGGCGCAGCTACTATACAATCGCGGCATTACCCGACCGGAGGACTTCAAGGCGTTCCTTGCCAGCGACGAGAGCCTCTTGAGCGACCCTTTTCTGCTCCCCGGCATGGAAAGGGGGATTTCCAGAGTCTACCAGGCCCTGCTTTCCGGAGAGACCATCGGCATTTACGGAGACTTCGATGCCGACGGTATGACATCTACCGCAGCACTCGTGCAGGGCTTATCGTTCCTCGGGGTCAAGGCCGTCCCCTACATACCCCACCGCCAGACGGAGGGACACGGATTGACCACAGCCGCCCTCAAGGGACTCCAGGAACAGGGCGTGAGCCTGGTTATAACGGTCGACTGCGGTGTTACCGACGCGGCCGAGGTAAAAAAGGCGATGAAGACGGGACTCGACATCATCGTCACCGACCATCACAATCCCCTTGAAGCAATACCGGAGGCCATAGCCGTTATCGACCCCAAGCTGAAGGATTCGGCTTACCCGTTCACGGGGCTGGCCGGGGTGGGGGTAGCTTTTAAACTGCTCCAGGCGTTGTTCAGCAACCTCGGCAAGGAGGAATTTTTAGAGAAAGTAATCGACCTGGTGGCTATCGGCACCGTCGCGGATATGTCACCGCCGCTGGGCGAAAACCGCTACCTCATTAAAGCAGGCCTGAAACAGATGAATGCCAGACCGCGACTCGGCCTCAAACAACTGATAAGCCAGATGCGGCTGGAGCCGGGCCGTCTTAACGAGGACAGTATTTCCTGGGTCATCGCCCCCTGCCTGAACGCCGCCGGCAGGCTGGCCGACGGCCTGACCGGCTATAATCTACTCGTCACCGAATCGCCGCAGGAAGCGCAGGAGCTGGCGCTATGGCTCGCCAGGAAAAACGAGGAACGTCAGAAAATGACCACGGCGACGATGGACCGGGCCAGGGAGCAGGTTATCGCGCAGGGGCTGACTCCTCTACTGCTTACCGCCGATAAGGAGTACCCCATGGGCATTGCCGGCCTGGTGGCCAGCCGGCTTTCCGAGGAGTTTTACCGCCCTTCGATAGTAGTGCACACGGCGGATAAGGTAAGCCACGCCAGCTGCCGCAGCATACCCGAATTCAACATCATCGCTGCCCTGAACAAGTTCAGCCACCTTTTTACCCGCTACGGCGGCCACGCCGCGGCGGCGGGATTTACCCTGCCGACGAAAAATCTGCCCCGGCTCGAAGAAGAGCTGGGAGCGCTGGCTGCCGAGGAACTGGCCGGGGTGGAGCTGCGCCCCCACCTGGATATCGACGCCCTGGTTACCCTGCCCGAACTCGGCGGGGACACTTACCAGACGACGCAGCTCCTGGCGCCGTTCGGAATCGGCAACCCGGTGCCGATTTTTATGAGCAAGGGGGTGGAGGTGCTGGAAAGACGCACCATGGGCAACGGCGGCGAGCATTTGCGGATGAAGCTCAAGCAGGGAGGCACGGTCTGGGACGCGGTGGCATTCCGGCTGGCCAGTCACCGGGATGAGCTTTCATCGGCTATCGATGTTGTCTACAACCTGGAGATAGACAGGTGGCGGGGGAAAGAGCAGTTGAGGCTGAATATACTGGACTTTCAGGGGAGCGACTAGGATTCCACCTCCCCCTTTTTTACCCAGCGCGTCTTTAAAGCCATCAGGGTGATGGTGATAATCAATACCACGATGGAGATAAGCTGGGCCTCGTGCAGGCCGAAGAGCAGTTCCCTGCCCACCCGGATAAAATCGATACCGAGTCGCCACACTGCGTAGAAAGTCAGATAAACCAGGAACAGCGAGCCATCCGGGCGGAAGCGCTTCCTCAAGGCCAGAAGGATACCAAAGACAATCAGGTTATAGATAATTTCATAGGGCTGCGTGGGGTGAACAGGTATTCCCAGCGGGCCGAGGCTCTCCGGATGAGTATAGATAACAGCCCAGGGCAGGTGGCTCTCTATCCCGTAACAGCAGCCGTTCAGGGTGCAGCCCACTCTGCCGATAGCCTGCGCCAGGATGATGCCGGGAGCCAGCATATCCGCAAAGTAGCCGAAAGAAATTTTCCTGAACCTGCTGAAAATCCAGATGCCCAGCGCCGCCCCGAGGACGGCGCCGTAGATGCTCAGTCCCGAACCGCCGATTATCTGGCCGGGGTACTCCATAAAGTAGTCCCAGAAGTCAATGACATGGAGCAGGCGGGAGAATATTATCCCGGAAGGAATGCCGACGATGGCGGCGGTGATAACCGTATCGTAAGAGACCTTCGCCCCCTTTTTCACCGACCACATCGCCCACAGGACCAGCGACAGCACCGCCAGGGCTACCATAATGCCGTACCAGCGGACACTAATTTCCCCAATGGTAAAGGCAATGGGACTTATATTATTATAAATCATCTTATCTCCGGAGCGTCATGAGCATAAGGCTTCGACGAAGGCTTCAGCATCAAAGTCTACCATATCCTCCAACCCCTCGCCAACCCCGATTAAGCGAATGGGCACCTTTAGTTCGTCGCAGATAGCCAGCACGATACCGCCCTTGGCCGTGCCGTCGAGCTTGGCCAGGAAGATGCCGGTGACCCCGACCGCCTCCGTGAAATGCCTGGCCTGGGTCAGTCCGTTCTGTCCGGTGGTGGCATCCAGCACCAGGAGCACCTCGTGCGGGGCCGCGGGGTCCAGTTTGGCGGCCACGCGCCGGACTTTCTTAAGCTCTTCCATGAGATTGTACTTGGTGTGGAGCCGGCCCGCCGTATCGATAATGACGACGTCCGCCCCCCGGCTTTTCGCCGCCTGGAGTGCGTCATATGCCACCGCCCCGGGGTCGGCCCCCGGCTGGTGCGCGACGACATCCACCCCTGCCCGTTCTGCCTGCTTTTTAAGCTGGTCGATGGCCGCCGCCCGGAAGGTATCCGCCGCGGCCAGAAGGACGCTTTCTCCTTCTTTCTTCAATAGATAGGCCAGCTTGGCGATGGAGGTCGTCTTGCCGCTGCCGTTGACGCCGACGACCAGATAGACTTCAGGGGGAACGATACCGACGCTTTTCTCTACCGGCGGAATATCGAGGATACGCACCATCTCCTCTTTGAGGGCGGCGCCGACCTGCGAGCCGTCCAGTTTTTCTTCTTCGGCGCGCTGCTTGATAGTGCCGATGAGCTTTTCCGTGGTCGCCACGCCTACATCCGCCGAGATGAGCAGTTCTTCAAGCTCTTCCCATGCTTCTTTATCAATCGTGGCGCGGTCGAACAGGCCCATTGCCCTGCCGAACCAGGTATCATGCGTACGCTTAAGTGCTTTACTAAAGATGTTAATGGGAGTACCTCCTGTTAATAGTATAGGTTAGTCGCTATACGAACGGAAAGTCTTTAGTGACATGGTAGCCCGGACAAACCTCAAGACGATGCCCAGATAATGCCGTCCTTGACATACTTGGGGGCCAGTGAAATGGCGAGAAACAGGAAGGGTCGGTCGACCTTAGCCACCCTCAACGGACAGTGCCTCATTCCTTTGGGCGCGTAGATGAGGCAGCTTTTGGTGAGCATGTATTTTTCGTCTTCCAGCCAGAACTCTACTTCCGCGCCCAAATCGTGGGGATTTTGAGGGTCGTTGCCGATAAAACCCACGACCTCATCATAATCATGTACGTGGGAGGGGGACCCTTCCTTCTCCGTAGCTTTCCAGTACCAGGAGCAGATTACACTGAATGCGCCCTTTAATATCTCGTCCTCCAGCCACAAGATGCGGGTGGCCCTCTCGTCGTAACGGTTGGCTATGTCCCATTCCTGGGCGTTCTGCGGGGTTTTTAAATCGGTGAGGATATATTTCTCATATTTTCTCGCGGCCATTTTGCGCTACCTCCTGCTAAACTTAAGGTATGACGATATTGTAGCACTTTCCGGTGAATATCAAGAAATATAGGGGGGTATTTATCTTAAACCTCACCCCCTGATTTTGTGGTGAACCTATCCCCCTTTGTCCCCCTTCCCCTGGGAGGAGCCTTGCCTTAAAAGTCTTAATTTTCAGTGAGTTTTGGGGTAATTTAAAGAAAACTTTACGAAAACTTTATGAAATAGCGGTGTAATATGGTTGACAACAATGGTATCATTAGTGATACCATTTAATAGGGATGGGTTCTATAGAAGACTTTGTTCAGCAGTTTGAAAGGAACCCCCAAAATGTTGGGTTTGATGACCTTTGTAGAGTTTGTAAACATTATTTTGGGGAAGGTCGCACAAAAAGTAGCCATCATATTTATAAAACACCTTGGCAGGGCGACCCAAGAATTAACATACAAGATGATAACGGAAAAGCAAAAGTCTATCAAGTTAGACAAGTAGTAAAAGCTATAAAGAAACTCGAAGGAGTATGAAATGGTAACAAAAGCAGCAGTGAAAAATGACCGTTATACCTATAGAATAACATGGTCAGACGAAGATGGGGAGTATATAGGTTTATGTGCGGAATTCCCTAGTCTAAGCTGGCTTGCCGGTACTCAAGTAGCAGCATTACAGGGTATAGGAAATGTAGTGGCAGAAGTCATAGCAGATATGAAGTCAAATAAAGAGCCAATTCCTGAACCAATTACAACTAAGCGTTATTCAGGCAAGTTTACAGTGCGCACAACCCCAGATGTGCATAGATTAATTGCTATTCAAGCAGCAGAATCTAATGTAAGCATTAATCGCTTTGTTTGTGGGAAACTAAATACGATAACAGTTTAGGTTACTTCCCCCACCTAGCCAATGCTACTTTCTTAGCTATCTCCACTCGTTTTGTGTCTGAAAGCCTTTCGGCTCTGACTTTGCCCCCCCTCCCTTTTACTTTTTAGGCAAACCTCCCCGTTTACGAAAGGGGGAAACTGGTGGGGGCATATTGCGGGATAAGCAGAGGATGGTGCGAGGGCGGTATGGGTGGGAAAAGATAACTAAAAGAGGAGGGGCGGAAGGGGAGTAGTTTTTATAGAGAAGTTGACAGGTAGGAGTATAATTATGTTAAATACCTTAAAAAAGAAGGTAAAAGCTATGGAATTCTCAGTAATATTCACCATTATATTCCCTGTTATCACGCTTGTTATTGGCTGGTTACTTAATGTGTTATATAGGTATTTTATTGCTAATTACGAAAGGCACGGTGCTATTGGACAAACACTCTCGAATCTATTATTAATCAGAAGTCATATGGCGAACATACAGGTATTTTCAAATTATATAACTACCAGAATGAAGCCACCCCTACCAACAATTCCTGAATATAAGAAATTGTATAGGGAAATATTTCCATTTTATGATGAAGCACACCAAAAAATAAATGATTCTATTACAGTTATCGCCTCTTCCGATCCAGTATTAGCTTCCAAGCTTAGGTTAAATGAACTCGGTGTAGACATTTTTAGTAAATTGTCATCAAAAGTGGAAAGTTATGACGATGAAGACCGACTTTTCCTAGATTTTATATCTAATATTGATGACAAAATACTCCCATATCTTGATGATATCATTCTCAAATTAGCAAAGAAACACGGAAAACTTACGCACTTTCGTGCAAAACGCTTTATGCGTGAAAAAATTGATGTAACTGGAGATATGGATAGTGCTCTTAAAGAATTTCAAAAGAAGCTTGAGGAATTAAGAGAAGAAAAAACAAAATGAATATAAAATGTTTCTATTAATTCTAATTTGTCTCTTTCGAGTTTAAATCATACGGTCACGTATATTATTAAAATGGGCATTTTGCCCCTACCCCCTCACCAACTCCCTCAAAATAACCCCCGCGGCCGCTTTATCTAAAGGCTTATTGTTGTTGCCGCACTTGGGGGACTGCACGCAGGAGGGGCAGCCGTCTTCGCAGGGGCACTCGGCGATGACGTTGAGGGTCGCCTCCCACAGCTCCGTTATCATGTCGTACCCCTTCTCGGCGATGCCGATGCCGCCGGGATAGGCGTCATAAATAAAGACCTGCGCCCGGCCCGTATCGGGGTGGAGGGGGGTGGAAACGCCGCCGATGTCATTACGGTCACAGAGGGCAAACAGGGGCAGGATGCCGATGGCGGCATGCTCGGCGGCGTGGAGTCCCCCGGCAAAGTCCATGTTCTTCTCCACGATGATAGAAATCGCTTTTGGAGGGACGTCAAACCACAGCGCCACGGTGGGGAAGGTAATGGTGGGGAGGTCTAAAGGCCCCTCCCCGATAACCTCCTCGGAGAACTGGCGGTACTTCTTGAAGCCCACCACATCGATGGTTACCTGAACGTCACCGATACTGACTTTCACCCCTCCCGCCGTCTTACTATCACGCACCTTCTCGATACGCAGGTCGTGGATTTCCTTGGTCTCGGTATAATAGGTAACGCGGGTCGGCTCGGCGTAGGCGACGCGATTGGTCAAGTCGAGCTTCGTTATCAGGTAGGAGTCACCCTGGTGCAGGTAGACGGCGCCGGGGTGCACCTGGAAAAAGGCGACGCTGCTCTCCACCGTTTCCATCAGCGACCCCGTGGAAACGTCGACGACGGCGTAGTCCTCCCCGGAGGACGAACGGATATTGATGTTCTGGGCCGGATAGGAGATGCTCGGCGCCAGGTAAAATTTGCCGCGCCGCTCCCGCAGTTTGCCTTCCTCCGCGAGGGCATCCCTCTCCTTTATGAAATCCCCGCCGAATATCTCCTCGTCGATAGCGTCCAGGGGGCGCTCCCAGGCGGCGCAGAGCAGGTGTTCTTTCAGGATATAGGGATTATCCGGGTTGACCAGCACGTGCTCGAAGCCCTTCTGGAAAAAATCGGATGGGTGGCGCATGAAATACTGGTCGAGGGGATTGTCCCAGGCCACCAGGAAGCTCAACGATTCTCCCTGGCTGCGGCCGCTTCTGCCCGCCTGCTGCCAGGTGCTGGAAATGCTGCCCGGATAGCCGTCAAGGACAGTCGCCTCCAGTCCGCCGCTGTCGATGCCCAGTTCCAGGGCGTTGGTGGCCACCACCCCCAGCAGCTCCCCTCCGAAGAGTTCCCGCTCGATGCGGCGGCGGTCCTCCGGCATATAGCCGCCGCGGTAAGGCATAATCAGCCGGGAAAGCTCGTAGCTCTCCTCCTGGAGTCGACGCCTGGCATAGATATAAATAAGCTCGGTGAGGCGGCGGGTGCGGGTAAATGTCAGCGTGCGGTTGCCCTGGCCGACAAGCTCCGCAAACAGGCTGGTGGCCTCCCAGTGAGCGGAACGCCGGGCTGTCTTCTTCTCGCCGATGAGGGGCGGGTTCCAGAAAACGAAGTCCTTCCAGCCGCGCGGGGAGCCGTCCTCATCGACCACCTCGCAGGGGAGGCCGGTAAGTCCGGCGGCGTGCTCGCCGGGGTTGGCGATGGTCGCCGTACAGAGAATAAACTGCGGGTCGGAACCGTAGAGTCGGCAGAGCCGGCGCAGGCGGCGCAGAACGCCGGCGACATGAGAGCCGAAAACGCCGCGGTAGATATGGGCTTCATCCACCACCACGTATCGGAGGTGGCGCAGCAGGCTCGCCCACGACTGGTGATTGGGCATGATGCCGATGTGCAGCATGTCCGGGTTGGTCAATATGACACGTCCGTATTTCCTGACGTCCGCCCTCTCCGAGCGCGGGGTATCCCCATCAAAGGTGGCCAGGGCCTCGGGGGGCACTATCGATGGGGAGAAAAGCTCGTGCAGCTTGCGCAGCTGGTCCTGGGCGAGGGCCTTGGTGGGGAAAAGATAGATAGCGCGGGTGGAGAGGTCGGCGACAATCGACTGCATTACGGCGATGTTATAGCAAAGGGTCTTGCCGCTGGCGCTGGAAGTGGCGATGATAACATTCTTTCCCCGGCGGATGTGGTTCACCGCCTCCGCCTGGTGGGAATACAGCGGCGACAATCCGTGCTCATCGAGGGTATCCCGAAGAACTCCATTCAGCGGTTCATCGAGCTTGCCATAGGAGGCGCGACGGGGAGGGATGTGCTCGATGTGAGCAATCTGGTTGTCATAGGCGGTCTGCGACCGGAGATGATTGAGGAAGGCCTGGATTTCCATGAAATTTCCGCACCTACACGTCTATAATTTCGATTTCATAATCAAGCATTTCTGCCTCGAACCGGGCTCCTTCGATAAAGGAGACAACCCTGGAAAGCACCTGGTTGGTATGGCGCTTGTTATTGCTGATGCAGCAGATACCGACGGTAGCCCGCTGCCAAGCATCGTTATCGTCGACCTCGGCGACGGCAACCTCGAACTTGTTGCGCACCCGACTCGTGATAGACTTAAGGACCTGCCGCTTGCCCTTGAGGGACATATTTTCCGGCAGGCGCAGGCTGACCCTGGCAACACCTACATTCATATAATCATCTCAAACCGGGGGAAGGCATTTTCACCACTAATCTACCATCCGCTACCAGCAGTGTCAAACGGGCGCCGGGGCTAAGGCTTTCTGATGAACCAGAGAAAAACAAGGAGACCGAGAAGGGTCAATACCGACGCACTGTAGAAAGTCGAAGCCAGGCCGAAGATGTTGGCCAGACCGCCCAAGGCTATCGGCCCCACCCCGTTGCCTATCTGCATGGCCATCATGAACATCGTCATGGAAGCGCCCATGCCGTAAGTGCGGCCCACCTCGACGACGTATGCGTTGGAGGCCGGCATACTGATTGCCTGCCCCAGGGCGATAAACATATAGGTAAAAAGCAGCGGCCAGAAGTGCCCGACCGAAGGCAGCAGCGCCATCGCTATCATGACGATACCGGCCCCGACGACCACCATCATCCGGCGGCTGTGCCTGTCGGCGAGGCGGCCGGTAAACGACTGCACTAAAGATACCGGGGTGCGGGTCGCCAGTAAAATACCGATAAGGCTCGCGCTAAGACCGAGCTTGATATCGGCGAAGAGTGGCAGGAAAGCCATCAGGCTGGAGGTGCCGAAGCCGGCGGTGATGCGGTAAGCAACCACACCCCGCATTACCTGACTCTTGAGGGGCGACAGCGGCGAGCTGTGCTCCCGGGGAGTAGCCTTACGCGGGACTTCCGGGAGAAATATCAGCGTCGCGACGAGTCCGATAAAATTGGCGATTGCCATGACGAGAAAAGTGATGGTGATGGAAAACACGTCGGCCAGGACGCCCCCAATCAGAGGGCCCATGCCGATGCCTCCGAAAAGAACCGCGTTGAAATAGCCCATCCACTTCCCCTCATCACCTTCCGGCGTAATATCACCCAGGTACGCCTGGGCAATAGGCAGGTGCGCCGATGCCCCCAGGCCCTGGAAGAGGCGGATAATAATAAGATGAAGCGGATTTTGAGCCCAGATAAACGCCACGGACGCCAGCGTCATTACCGTCAGTCCCGCCAGGAGAAATTTTTTACGTCCGAAGCGGTCGGACATGCGGCCGACAAACAGGAGCGTAGTCAGACCGCTGATGCTGAAAGAGGCCTGCACCATGCCGACTTCCAGCGTTGAAGCCCCCAGCTGGTCGGCATATATCGGTAAAAAAGGCGTAACTATCCCCATGCCCAGCATGGATACGAACATGGTGCTGACGATGACGAAGAAAGCTTTTTTATTCATGGGGAATTATTATATAGTATACGTGAATCTACCCACCCGACAAACCGGCAGTGGCACGATGAAAATAACTATACCCTGTCGCGGCCGAAGGATTGTTTATGGATTCGGTAATATTATACACCCGGAGTACGGCGGCACTCCAGACGGAGCGCTCCCGGTAGTTTAACACGAATTTTCCCGGTATTGTTACAGATAACTATTTGTCTGACATAATAGCATGTGATAATATTATGGTAGGATTATATAGGATAGTCCCGAAGCCGCGCACCTTGCATGGCAGGAGGTTCAAATGCCCAAGATTTATCTTATGGATGTAACTAATCGTGACGGCGTGCAGACAGCCAGACTCGGTCTATCCAAACTGGAAAAGACCATGATAAATATATACCTGAACGATATGGGAGTCTTTCAATCGGAGTTCGGCTTTCCCACCACCAGGCACGAAATAAACTACCTTAAGGCCAACCTGGAGCTGGCGGAGATAGGCGTGATAAAAACGCTCCGTCTGGGAGGATGGATAAGAGCCATACCCGCCGACGTCGAGCAGACCTTCCGCAACGTGCCCAATATCAATCACCTCAATCTCTCCATATCAACATCCGACCAGATGATTGAACACAAGTTCCAAGGACGCAAGACACATGACGATATCATCAAGGACATGACCGAGGCGGTCGATGCCACCCGCGCGGCCGGCGCCGAGTCAATCGGCGCGAATGCCGAAGATGCCTCCCGGACGGATATCAATTACCTCGTAGAGTTCGGCCTGGCCGCCAAGGAACACGGCGCCGACAGAGTACGGTACTGCGATACGCTGGGCTACGACAATCCTTTCACCATCTACGATAACGGCAGGAAAATGGCGGAAAAAATAGGGTTGCCCATCGAGCTCCACTGTCATAACGACCTGGGCATGGCCGTAGCCAACTCCATCGCGGGGGCCATGGGGGTTATCGACGGCGGGCAGGACGCTTATATTAACACCACTATCAACGGCATCGGCGAAAGGGCCGGCAACGCCGACCTCATAGCGGTAATCCTGGCCGCTAAAAAATCTAAAGACCTCGCCCAGAGGTACGAGCTGGGCGGGGCGATTAAGCTTTCCATGGCATACAAGATAGCCAAGTTCGCCAGCTACGCCTTCGACGTGCCCATACCCATCAACCAGCCGGGCGTCGGCGCTAACGCCTTCGCCCACGAATCCGGCATCCACGCCGACGGCGTTCTCAAAGACCCGGAAAATTACGAGCTATATGACCTGGAGGAGCTGGGGCGGGGAGAGACCGAACTCGTGGAAACCGGACGCGAAATCTGTACCGGCGAATACGGCGGTATATCCGGTTTCAGCCACGTAATGGGTAAGCTGGAGGTGCCGGTCAAGTTCCCGGACAGGGAGAAGGCCAATGAGGTTCTGGAGCTGGTACGCTACGCCAACGTAGAATCACAAAAACCTCTTACCGAAGACCAGCTGCTGTTTATCGCCAAATACCCGGGGATTGTCAAGAAGCTGCTGACGCTGACGCCGCTGGCCTAGATAAACGTAGACGATAAGCGGAGGCCGACCTCCATAGTGGTATCTCTATCTCAAATAATCGTGTTTGTAATATGGTCAGTGAACTGCCGGAAATAAACCTGAAACCAATCGGCACCGTCCGGAACGAGATAAAGGAGCCGGTACGGCGTCCCAGCCGGGACGTGGTCTCTGAAATCGTTGTAGACAGGAGCCTCACGGAGGCGCTGAATAACCTTGACGAATTTTCTCACATCATCGTTCTCTACTGGATACACAAGTCACCCCATCGGGTACCGAATAAAGTGCATCCCCGGGGTAATCCAGAGAACAAACTGATGGGGGTATTCGCCACGCGCTCCCCGGACCGCCCCAACCCCATCGGGAAATCCACCGTCAGGCTGCTGGAACGACGGGAGAACGTACTTAAAGTCCAGGGACTGGATGCTATCGACGGGACGCCGGTACTTGATATCAAGCCCTATATCCCGGGCTACGACTCGGCGGATAATGCCAGAACGCCATCGTGGGTGGTTAAACGATAAACGAGATTTTGCAAAACATCTATCACCGGCTCATGGCGCGGTACGGTCCGCAGCACTGGTGGCCGGCGCAGGAACCCTTCGAAGTAATAATCGGCGCGATACTTACGCAGTCGACCGCCTGGACCAACGTAGAGAAAGCCATTGATAACCTTAAAAAGGCCGGAAAGCTGTCCCCGGAAACGCTGCGCCGACTGCCCGACGAAGAACTCGCCGAACTCATTCACCCCTGCGGCTATTACAACGTCAAGTCGCGCAGGCTCAAGGCCTTTACTCACTGGCTGGGTGAGCGATACGGCGACGACCTGGACAAACTGTTCGCCCAGGATATCGACCCGCTGCGCCGACAACTCCTCGGCATCTACGGCGTCGGCGAGGAGACCGCCGATTCCATAATGCTCTATGCCGGCAATAAGCCCGTCTTTGTTATCGACGCTTACACGCGCCGCTTCATGAGTCGCGCGGAACTGGCGCCAGAAGTTAACAGCTACTCCGCCTACCAGACACTATTCATGGAAAATTTACCGGCTGATGTTAATATGTTCAACGAATACCATGCCCTGCTCGTACGCCTGGCTAAAGAGGTGTGCAGGACCCGCCCGCTCTGCGGCGAGTGCTGCCTTAATCCGGGAGATAAAGACACGTCAAGCGGCCGATTCCCCTGTTCTGTCATCAGCAACAGGGATTAATAATACTTATATTCAATTTCTACCTTACCCCCTGTGTCCCCCTCTCCTAACGAGGTTTCACAGGAGAGGGGGAATTTTTTAAAAGAGGGGCGAAGCCCCTCTTGGACGCCCCCTTTTTGTGAACGTAGGACTTCGCCCCCTCTCGCTATGCACTCCCCTATTTGGGGGGGGGGGGGTAAAATCCCCCTTAATCCCCCTTTTTCAAAGGGGAAAACCGGGTGGGGATATCCCGCGGGATAAGCCGACGGCCAGCTTTAAAAAACCAAACTGTAACGAAATGTTTACATGCAGGCTGGGGATATTTATGTTTTAGTTACCATATTATTGATATTCTGATAACGCTGAATGATATACGGTTACACACAGGCAACAATCAAAAGGAAAATAATATAAAAAGTAACGCCGGGAAACAGCGTTGTTACTTACTTAGGTGAAAGAGGAGGGCATTACAATGCAAAGATTTTGTGAGAGGTTGATGAAAAGAATACACGGTAAAGAAGAAGGCATTACGGGCCTGGAAACGGCTATTATTCTAATCGCCTTTGTTATCGTGGCTTCGGTGTTTGCTTACGTGGTCCTTTCCGCCGGTCTGTTTTCCTCGCAGAAGGTGAAGGAAGCCGTTAATGCCGGACTGCAATCGACCATGGCCACGATAGAAATCAAGGGTAACATAGTCGTCAAGATGGTAGACAGCGAAGTAACGGATGTCTACTTCTGCGTGGGTATACCCCAGGCCGGCAGTGCGGTCGATTTCAGCCCTTCAACGGAGAATATAAGCCCTCTGGT
>DAOUDZ010000107.1:0-13967 GCA_034430575.1 Dehalococcoidales bacterium | reverse complement strand
TCCCTTCCAGCGCCCGTTCCATGCGCAGGCCCGCACCCGCGTGATACGGTCTCTTAAATGCCTCGGGGTACTGCTTTCTTAACTCGTCCAGGTTTATCTCCGCTACTTCCACCAGGAAGCTGCTGACGACCATCCCCGTGGCGTTTTTAGAGGTGATATTATGCGGGGTTATAGTATTGATTGCCCCGCCCCTGTCAAGCTCCCCGGGGATAATCGGGTCGTACCTGGCCCCGTGGTCCATGTAGACGACGCCGGGCATCATCCTCTGGGTCACGTAGGCCCCGCCGAGGACAGCCCCTCTTTCGTTGTATACCTTAATCACGTCGCCGTTTCCAATGCCCCTCTTTTCTGCGTCCGCCGGGTTAATCCAGAGAGGCTCATACTTGTAACCGTCCGGGCCGTCGACCTTGCAGGTGGGGGCTTCTCTCGTCCAGGTGATATCGTCGCACTGGGCATGTACCCGCCACCGGCCGTGGTTTGACATGAGCAGCAGGGGGTATTTTTTGGCTCTCTCGCCGGAGAGCCTTTCGTCGTGGCTCTCTCCCTTTTCAATCCAGTGCGGCACCGGCGGCCTCTCTTTGTCGTCGGGGAAGTGCTCGGCCAGACCCTGGGAGTAGAACTCTATCTTGCCGGAGGGCGTCTTCAGGGGATGATTGTCCGGGTCATCGTAGAACTCCCGCAGACCGACCGGGGTTTTCTTCCAGTCGGGGTCGGTCGGGATGACATAATATCCCTTCTCTTCCAGTTCTTCGTAAGAGACCAGGTCCTGGATATTGGAATGTTCATAGACGATTTTCATCAATTCATCAACGGTCTTGCCACCGGTGTACTTCTCCAGCAGGCCGAATTTCTCGGCTATCATGCAGACTGCCTCGTAGTCGCTCACGGACTCTCCTACCGGCTCGATGCACTTCTTCCCGTGCATGAAGGTGTAATATTGCCCGTTTTCAAGGTCCAGCGTAATGTCTTGCTCCTCGAATTTGGTATTGACCGGCAGGATTATATCGGCGAACTGGCAGTCGTTTTCCATCCATGGGTGTTGGGCCAGGATGAACTCTATCTTCGGGCTTCGCAACGCCTTGATATAGCTGTTGCTGTCGTTCCAGCAGGTTATCCAGCAGGGGGTATCGGTCCATATCATGTGCACCTCGGAGCAGCCCTCCGCCGGGTAGGTGTATTTGACAAACTGGTCTTCTTGCGTGCCGGCAAAGGTCGAATTGCCGTACCAGCTGACAGGCGGATTGAGAATGGCATCGTGGATAAGGTCCTTGGGAATGAACTGGGTCGGGTTAATCGGCGCCGGCGTCAGGAGCTTATCCAGCTCGGGTCGGGCATCTCCCAGCGTCTCCGCAGCAATCGCCCTTTCGCTCTTAACGTCCGAGACGGTATAAGCCATCTTGATAAGTTCCGGGAACACTATTCCTGCCGGCAGCGGGCCTCCTTTCGGGTGCCAGATGGCGGACAGTCCCCATTCGAGCATCTTGACCTGGTGGGCCCCCGGCTTGCCCAGTCCCTGCATGGCCAGCAGCAACGCCTCGAGTCGACCCTGCTCCGTGGAGTAGGCGCTCCGGATGCCGGCCCCGCCGTTGCCGTGCACTACCGACGTACGTTTGGACGCCCACGCATGCGCCAGCGCCTCGATGGTCATGGCGGTGATGCCGGTCTTGCCGGCAGCCCATTCGGGCGTCTTGGGAACCCCGTCCTCTTTGCCCAGGACATATTCCTCGAATTTATCAAAGCCGAAGGTGTGCGTGGCCACGTATTCTTTATCATACGTCCCCTCGGTAATCCAGACGTAGGCTATGGCCAGCTGCAGGGCGGCATCGGTATTGGGCAATATAGGTATCCACTTGTCGGCGTGGACGGCGGCCCCGTAGTTGAGCTCCGGGCAGATATAGACGCACTTTATGCCGAGCTTCGTGAACCAGTAGCACAGTCGGCTGGCCATCTGGCCGTTGAAACCCCAGGGCGTCGTCTCCGGGTCGCATCCCCAGAACAGGAGCATCTCGCTGTTCTCGGCAACATCGGGGATAAGGTTGCCGGACGGCCCCATCTCACCCACGGGTTCCATTCCCCAGACATGCTTGGCGCCCCAGGCCCAACCCTCCCAGCTGTCCGGATTCCTCATCTGCAGGGTATAACCCCCCAGCAGCGCCAGGAGCTTGTTGGCGCAGCCGTGCGGGACATGGATATTTTTTCCTTCACCGTGCCCGTCCGACTGTGAAAGCACGGCTTCCGGCCCGTATGTTTCCTTTACCCTCTTTAACTCGCTGACTATTGTCTCCAGCGCCTCGTCCCAGGAGATTCTAACGTAGCCGCTCTTTCCCCTGTTTTCTATATTTCTATCCCCGCTGGGGTCCCAGTCGACCCTCTTTAGCGGATAGAGTATCCGGTTGGGTGAATAGACCCGCTTCTTGTAGGCTAAACTGAAGGGGGGTAGGAGCGTTTTCATGGTAGGCTCGAAGATCTGACCTCGCGCCTCTATCTTCCAGGGATTGAATTGCTTGCTGTCATATTGCGAATCAAAGTGCAGCGGCCGAATCCTGACTATCTTCCCGTTCCTGACATCTACCGACGATACGTTTCCATCGCGGGTAAAGCCCATCAGGCTAAGTCCCTTTATATATGATTCTTCCTTTCCGCGCTTATCTTTCTCTGCCATCTAATATTCTCCTTCATTCGTCTGACCTGTCACCATTAATAATACTACATTTTGGGAGAACAGGTCATGATTACATACCCAGATATTTGAATCACCCCAATAAATTGTGTTGGTCTCACAAATTATATGCGGGCCGCTCTTTTCCCTGGCAAAGTCGGTGTTGGCACTCAATTGAAATGGGCAACGACCCTGTTGAGCGGTCAATTGGCAGCTAGTATCATCAAACTGATGATTTAGTTGGTGCCGGACCCTGGTCTGGTGGACTGCTGATATCCCAGGAAATCTAAACTAGAAAATGCGGCGGACATGGAAGAAATTCTGATAGTAGATGACGTGACCTCGATGAGCTGGCTGGTGTTGAACAGGTTGTTTAGTCAGGGATACGGGTACGCGGAGGCGGTTGACGGCGACAGTGCGCCGGCAATAATGTCGGCAGACAGCGACCATAGAGTGCATCTGGAGTATAAAATCAGGGAACAGACAGGGAAGCCCCGCGAGAAATCCCTGGATTTAATTACATTGGTTTCTTACGCTCTGGAGGCGATTGATAAATATACCGGCGGCCATTCGCTAAGGGTCTCCGATATTGCCGGGGTAATTTCGGAAGAGCTGGGAATGAGGCGAGATTTAACTAAAAAGATAAAGTTCGCCGGACTGGTTCACGATATCGGGAAAATAGGAATAAGGGAATCGGTTTTAACGAAAAAGGGCAAACTCACGGATGAGGAATATGCCCACGTATCGGCACATAGCACCATAGGCGAGCGTATATTAGGGCTGGCTATAGATGACGAGGAAATTCTGAAAATAGTCAGGAATCACCACGAACGATATGACGGCACCGGGTATCCTGACGGAATATCCGGTGAGGATATACCGCTGGGAGCAAGAATTCTAGCCGTAGCCGATACGTATGACGCGATGACCTCCGACCGACCTTACCGCAAAGCGATGAGCCATCAGGCAGCCATTACCGAGCTGAAAACGCAGTCTGCTCTGCAGCTTGACCCGTTAATGGTTGAAGTATTTTCCCGCATGGTGAGCAAAACCGAGAAGTTAAACTTTCATAACCAGGTTGCGGCTGTCCATACTTAAGCCGTGTAAATTCCGGCTTGTACGATTTCCGGTGCGACCCCGTCCTGTTTTTATTGACTACGGTTACTATCGAGTCGGCCGTCAACCATTTGCAGCGTCCTTGAAGCTGCCCGGGTTACCTGGCTGTCGTGCGTTACCAGGATAATGGCGATTTGATATTCTTTATTCAATTGCTGTAACAGTGCCGTTATTTCTTTGGTGGTAGTTGAGTCCAGGTTCCCGGTCGGTTCATCGGCAAGGAGTAACAAAGGTTCGTTGGCCAGAGAGCGTGCTATAGCTACCCTCTGGCTTTCTCCTGCGGAGAGCTCCTTCGGCTTGTGATGCATTCTTTTTGACAGGCCCAAATTGCCTAACAGTTCCTTCGCCCTTTCCAGTCGCTCTTTTTCCGGCACACGGGCTATTTCCATGGGAAAGAGGACGTTTTCCAGCTGTTCTATCTCGTCCAGAAGCTCCTCGGGGAAGCTGCCGACGAAGGCGGCGACATCCGGATAGGGGTAGGCTTCGGCTTCCTTGGGGACGATGACTATATCAGCACCCTGCTTGGCTATTGAGTTTTCAAAAGAGGCCATCAGCCCCTCGCTGATGCTTAGGATGGTTACCGTGAAGGCAATGGCAATAGCCACGCCGATGATGGTGAGGATGGACCTGGCTCGACGGCGGGACAGGTTCCTTGCGGCCAGCTTGATAAGTAACATGCGGTTAAGTACATGGCACTACGCACTATTGTCTAAAGCAAATACATATGGCCTGGCCTTGGAAATATCGGGATGGGGGAAACAAATGTTTGAGAAAATAATCGTGCCTCTGGATTGTTCAAAACTCGCGGAGGCCGCGCTGCCTTACGCCGAGGAGCTGGGCGCGAAAATGGTATCTGAAATAGTCTTGCTGACGGTTATAGGTTCCGGGGACCATGAAAAACTGGCTCATTACTACGATTACATTAAGAAGAGTAAAGAGGCTACCAGCCATTATGCCGGCAAATATCTTATAGACGGAATTGAAACCCTGCTCGATGTAAAGACAGTGCGCCGGACCGGCGACCCTGCCAAGAGAATCGTCGAGTACGCTCTCGACATTGATTTTCCGTTAGTCATCATGGCAAGCCACGGTCAGACCGGGATGAGCCGCTGGACGGTTCTTTCAGGAGTGAAGCGGTTATTCCCTATATCTGTAATATCGCCATGAAGCTTCAGATGGAACTCATTCTTCTTCGGGTATTATCGCAAAATGGTAATATGGAGGCAGATGCTAATACTTACCTGAAGGACGTATGCGCCAAGCTTAAAGACATGGTTGATGTAAACATTGATTATCAGGTACGAGCCGGTTCCGTTGCCGATACTATCATCGATCTTGCGGATGAACTGACCGTCGACCTCGTGGCCATGTCGACGCGCGGTATGAATAGAAACAATCCCCTGTCCCTGGGAAGCGTCGCCCAGAAGGTCTTTCTGGCGGGTAATACCCCGCTGCTGCTGATGAGGAAGTAACAGCGTTTCTTCAAGCGCCGCCTCTCGTTTTCTCCTCTTAGCTTCGTTGCTTCCAGATTGCTTTTAGATTCCCGCTTTTCTATAATTAGGAGAAATTCCCGGAAATTATATAAGCATAATGAAGTCTAAGCTTAATCCGTTCATCTGGGGTGGTCTGGTAATGGTGCTGTCCCTGGCGCTTACGTTTTACGTGGCCGCCCGCGAGCGGGTATTTTTTGAAGAGAACCAGGTTATTTCGCCGGATATCTCTCTCGGCCCCGTAATCGCTTACTTCTTCGGTGTGGTGGTCGTGCTGGCTCTGGTATTGTTTTTCATCCCTCTGCGGTGGCTGCGGCAGGTATTCCGGGTGATTTTCGCCCTGATGTTCGGCTGGGGTGTACTGATTGTCGCCGGCCTGACCCTGCCGAGCGTGGCCGCTTACGCCCTGGCGGTAATCGCCGCGGTCGCCTGGCTGTTCTGGGCCAGGGTCTGGCTGCACGACCTTTTACTGCTTATCGCCCTTGCCGGGGCCGGCTCGGTGTTCGGGTTCCTTTTCTCCCCGTGGACTTTCATGATTTTCATGCTGATTATCGCCGTTTATGACGTCGTCGCCGTGCGTTTCGGCTTTATGGTATGGATGGCCGATAAGATGTCCGAGTCAGATACTCTGCCCGCCTTTATTTTCCCGAAACAGATGAGCGACTGGAAAATGGGGTTGCGCAGCGTGCGGATAGGGGACTTAAAGGAAAAGGAGTCCGGTGAGCGGGAATATTCCATACTCGGCGGCGGCGATATCGGTTTTCCCCTGATGCTGGCCGTTTCCGTTTTCTTCAAGACCGGACTGGGCGGCGCCGTAGTTATCGGAGCGTTTGCCCTGGTGGGGCTTATGGGGGCTTTCCTGATTCAACTGCTCTGGCTCAAGGATAAACCCGTGCCCGCTTTACCGCCCATCGCCTTAGCTTCTCTCATCGGGTTTATCATCACGGAACTGGCTTTTTAGAATTATATCCCACTATTTAATAACGTATTTTCTACCATCCTTCGTGAAAAATCAAAGAATAATGTGCTTGATGCCGCTGTATTCTGGTAAAATAGGTGTAGTCCATTAACGGGAGGCTGAAATTGGAAGGGAAAATCGTCTATTTTGAAAAGCCGGGGAAGGATAATACGGAAGCGACACTACAGCTGGCCGCGGAGAGGGCAAAGGCCCGCGGTATAAAAAAGATTATCCTCGCCTCGACGAGGGGCGATACCGCACGCCTGGCGGCCGGGCTCTGGGCGGATAGCGGCATCAAGATGGTGGTGGTGCCCCACCAGTACGGGTTCATGGCCGGCCAGCGTTTCCCGGCGGAGCTGGTCGCCGAACTTGCCGGCCAGGGGCATACCGTTCACTTCGGCACCATGCTGTTTCATACCGAGAACCTCTACGGCATGGATACGCCCAGGATAATGGCCAACCTCCTGCGCACGTTTTGCCAGGGGATGAAGGTCTGCGTCGAGCTTATTTTCATGGCTGTCGACGGCGGGTGCGTGGACACCGGCGAGGAGGTGGTTGTCGTGGCGGGTACCGGGCGCGGGGCGGATACAGCTGTTGTGGCTGTGGCGGCCCCCTCCACGAAGCTCCCCGAACTGCATATTACCGAGATTATCTGCAAGCCCCTTCAGACCAAGCAGGGGCCGCCGCCGCCGCTGCCCCCTCCCGAGAAAAAACCTTAAATCATAGTTTCTTACCCATATTAAATTCCCGGAGGCAAGTATGATAATAACTACCAGGAAAATCAACATAGATACTAATGCGTCGTCTGACGAGGCATACGTATCGGTTATCAATATCACCCCGCAGGTCCATAAGCAGGCCACCGAAGAATACATTACCAACGGCATCGTTACTCTCTTTCTCCCCGGCACGACGGCCGCGCTGGCGACTATTGAGTTTGAAGAGGGGCTGATTTCCGACTTTAAGAATATATGGTCGCGCCTTGTGCCCAGGGATATTGCCTACAAGCATAAATTCCTCTGGGAAGAAAATAACGCCTTTTCTCACGTCCGGGCTTCATTGATGGGGCCGTCTCTCGTTATTCCTATGACTAATAAAAGGATGATACTCGGCCAGTACCAGCAGATAGTGCTGGTGGAGTTTGATAACAGGGCGAGGTCGCGGCAGATTATCCTGCAATTCATGGGTGAATAAGCGGTTGAGTCCGGTAAGGAAGATACAGGTTATGCAAATTACATTAATAGTCCTTGGCGCCCTGCTGGTTGTATACATAGGCCTGTCCGTGTACGGGGCCTGGAGGGCTATGAATGTACCCCACTTCCCCCTGATTACCTCGCCGACTTCGGTCGGGCTCAATTATGAGGACGTCTCTTTCAGTAGCCGCGATGGCGGCGTTAAGCTCCGGGGATGGTATCTACCCGGTGAAGGAGATAAAGCCATATTAATCGTAAACGGCGGATTTCAAAATCGCGTTGATGATAACGTCGATACTCTTAGCCTGACGCGTGATCTGGTTAGAAAGGGGTACAGCGTTCTCCTGTTCGACTTTCGGGGTCGGGGAGAATCGGGGGGTAAAGGGCAGGCCCTGTCCAATATCGAGTATGATATCGGCGGCGCGGTTGACTACCTGGGGAGCCGGGGGTACGGCCTGGGGAATACGTGCGTAATAGGATTTTGTTCCGGCGCCGCTTCTACCTGCATCTTCGCCAGTCGGAACGAAGTAAGGGCGGTGATACTGGACGGCTGTTTCATTGATGTGTCTACCATGGTCGTGCGCGAGGTGGCCTCGGTGGGAGTGCCGAAATTCCTGGTCAGGCTATTCGTGCCGGGGCTATTGCTGATGACGCGTGTTATCTACCATTATCATCTGATAAATCCGGGCGATATCGTCGATGACATTAAATGCCCCATACTTTTCATATGTGAGGAGTATGACCCGTTTATCACGCCGGAAGACAATCGGCGGCTATATAATATTTCCGGCAACCCGGCCGACGAACTCTGGGAAGTCACCGGCGCCGAGCATAGCCAGTCGTATCGTACGTCCCCGGAGGAATTCACCGAGATGGTGGATGACTTTATCGGCGGGGCCCAGGCTTAATGCCGGCGGGCGACATCGCCCGGTACGACGAAATGGGCGCCGACCATGTTCATCATTTTATCGTCGCTTGCCTCGCAGACCTTCTTAAGTTCCAGGAGCACCTTACCTGCCACTGTCTCTTCCCAGAACCAGTCCTGGAGCACTTTGCTGGAAGTGCCCGACTGTCCCGGTTGCGCCGTAATACCTTCGATGTAATACGAATTTAAGTCCTCGACGGCGTATTTTAATGTATAAACAAGGGGCGTATCTTCGATGGGGTTTTCCGGCTCTTCTCCCCTGGACAGGGCGTAAATAAAGTCTCCCAGTTTCTCCAGTGAGATGCCGCTGACGCCTACCGTGGTGCGTTTTCTCTTTTTCACGGCCATATCGTACCAGGGGCGCATGGCAGTAACCTCACGGCGAAAGGCCACCTGCAGCGGGTCGGTCTCTCCTGTTTCGGGCGCGCTCCGGGCAAAATTAACCGGACAGGACAGCACTATTATTTCATCGTTCTCCGGCTCGTCCTCGGGGAAATCGGCCAGTACCGGCGGAAGGCCGGGTGCTTCGAGCAGTGCAAGGACGGCCATTAAAACCCGACTCTGGAAGGTGGGGTCGTCGGGCGCGCCGAGGGGATGACCCATCTGGAAGGGCACCCACAATGCCCGCGGCGGTTTGATGGTCTCCGTGTGCGGCCGTACCAGGCTGATGCCGGTGGTCGGCACGCCGTTTTCTTCCAGGTAGTGGCCAAGAACGCCGACGGCGCTCGTGCAGCCCGGTCAGACGGGCAGGAGCAGGGCGGCATCGACCCCGTCTTTCTTGAGGAGACCGGCGATTTCCGCCGAGCACACCTCGAACTCCTCGGGCTGGTGGGCGGTGCTGACCGAGTAATGAAAATCGGCCAGGCTGCCGATGATGCCTTCTTTCTCCATCTCGCGCAGGCGGTCGAGAGGGAACACGACGTTCCAGTCCCGCTGGAAACCGCTGCGGTCGAAGCTGGCCGCGAGATGTGACATCACCAGGTCGTTAGGCTGCACATCACCCGGTATGATGCGGTAATAATCGTTGGGGTCAATCTGGAAGGGCCGGTCATCGCGCGTGTGGAGTCCGGCGGTGGTAATTATTGCCAACCGTCTCTCGTTCAGAGGCGGCCCGCTGACCCAGGGGCTGGTCTCAAAAGAAGGGCAGGGAAGACTTAAAAGTATCTTTCTCTCTTCTTCGCTTACATCGTCCAGTCGGACCATGTTGGTTCTCCCTTCGTGTTGAATATAAAGCTATAGCCTGATTTACCGTAAATTAGCGCAAACGTGCAGGGCTGTCAAAGAGTTTTATCCTGTCTCCTGCCCCTCCCCGCGACGGGCCTGTTCCAGCTGTTCCTCCAGCTCTTCGAGCTGCTGCCACATGTGGGGCGGGACGGAATGCGCCGGCCACCTCGCCTTGAGGTCGGCTATTTTCTCTTCGATTTCTCTTACGCGGTCTGTATCCATTAGTAAGTTTCTCAAGCCTTTCTAGTCCATTGTCAGGACGACCAGCGGCTGGTATTGTGCCGCATCAGAGATAACCTCTTCATTTAAATGTTGCCATATCGACACGGTATTTTCAAATGTTCGGGATTACAGGCACAAGATATCCGTTCGTGTTGACACGCACCTGCCTTTTTATTTACCCTTTTAGGTAATATGTGGGCAGATTTTATATTAGTGATTGGTTCCTATATCTTCGGTTCCATACCGCACCTGTCCCTGCTGGCAAAGCTCCGCAGGGTGGAGCTTAGTGGTGATTTTCACGAGAATCTCTGGTACCGGGCGGGTAGAATCTTCGGAGTTATGGGGGTAGCGGGGGAATTTATCAAGGGAGCCCTGCCTGTTCTGGTCGCGAAAGGGTTGGGATTTTGTCCGGCTACCGTTGCGCTAACCGGATTGGCTGCCGTCTGCGGTCAGATGTGGCCGGTCTTTTCCAGGTTCGATGGGGAAAAAGGCAATAGTATCGCCTTGGCCGTGGTCATAGCGTTGGCGCCTGTGCCCGGCCTGGTGGCTGTAATACCCATTATCATCGCTTTAATCGTCAGGGCCCTACCACGGTTGATAGCCAGGTTCAGACAATCGGGAGATAAGTCAATCATCGGCGGCTCGTACAGCCGGAGTCTGCCGGTGGGTATGTTTATCTGTTTCCTGATTTTACCGTTCGTCAGCTGGTACTGCGGAGAGACGGTGGAAATAGTCTGGTGCCTTAGCGCCCTTTTTGTATTGATTATGACGAGGCGACTGACCGCCGGATTGAGAGAAGATTTGAAGGCAAGGGGAGATATCGGTAGTATCCTGTTAAAACGCCTGCTTTACGACCGCGCCACAGCCAGATGGCGACAGTAGATATAACAGCGTTTTACCAGTGAATCAGGCGCGTTGCGCTTGAACTGTGACTGTTTATTTCCCGACATCGGTCAGGGTTAGACTTCTTCTTTGCCGTGATACTTGAAAGAGATTTTCACTTTAGCACGGTAGCTGATAACCTTGCCGTTATCGATTTGCATATCCAGTTCCTCGATTTCGGCAATTCTTAAATCCTTCAGCGTCGTGGACGCTGTCTCTACGGCATTGGCTGCCGCCTTTTCCCAGGATTCGGTACTGCTACCGACCAGTGTGATTATCTTATAAACGCTGTTTGGCATGGCTCCCTCCCCCCAAGGATGATTAATTATTATATACCAATTTTCAAGTAAATTAAAGTCTAGAAAAATTCTGGCGGGTCGGCTATTTGGTGTTTAAAGACCCCGTGTTCTTCATAAAGAGGACGTATGTGGCCAGGCCGGTGAGACAGACGACGGCGGCTATTACTATCGGAATACAGTACTGGCTGGTCATATCGAAAACACGGCCGCCGACTACCGGGCCCGTGATGCCGGATATGCCGTAGGCTAAAGACAGGATGGGATAGACGATGCCTAGCTGGTAGATACCGTAAATATTCGAGACTTCCGAAGCGTAGAGGACGAAGTTGGCGCCGTAGAACAGGCCGATTATCAGGGAAAGGGCCGCGAAGGATATATCGTGGAAGACCCCGGTGGCAAGTATGAGAATTAGAACCGATAGCGCAGAGAGGGCCAGGGATACCGAGTACTTGCCACCGATTTTATCGTATATCTGCCCCCAGATGATTCTGCCGGCGGCGTTGCCTAAAGATATCAGCACTATGGCCATCGTGGCGGCTCCGTCACTGACCCCGAAGGATAGTCCTATGGGTTTGAGGTTGCCGATTAGCATGAGACCGGAAAAAGAACCCGCAAAGTAGGTATAGAACAGGGTCCAGAAACGCCTGTCTTTTAGTAAAACAGAGGTCTTGATGGGGTTTCCCGCCGTTTCCTCTCCGGTTGCGGGCGGTGCCGAAAGAGCCAGGGCGCTGACCAGGAACACGGCGCCGTAACTAATGCCGATTATACGGAATATGTCAATGACGGTTACGCCGCTCGACAAAATCGGCTGCACGATTTGAGATAAAAGTATGGCACCGCTGCCGAAACCGGCTACCGCTATCCCGGTAGCCAATCCCTTGCGGTGGGGAAACCATTTTACCAGGTTGGCCAGCACCGTGATATACCCGAAGCCCATGCCGGCCCCCGAGAGGATGCTGATGCCCAGGATGATAATAAAAAAACTGCCTCCGGAAAAAGAGGCCAGCACGTACCCCGAACCGAAGAGGACCGCACCGATGGAAGCCGTTATCTTTGGCCCGACCCGTCTTTCCAGGCGGCCGACAAACAACATGGTGATAGAAAAGATGCCGATGATAAAACCGAATATTATTTGCGTCTGCGCCGTCGTCAGGCCGAACTCGGTTTTTAGAGGTAATACGAAAATGCTCCAGGCATAGACCGAGCCGCTGCAGCACATAATCAGAATGGATGCTGTTACGTTAATAGCCTGGCGGCGTATGGACGTGGCGGATTTTCGGATGGTAGCGGCTTCCTTTCTTATGTATCCGCGAATGCTTTCCGGGGGAGGGGGGACTGTATACGGGGTAGTCCGCGCCGGGTTCGTATATTGCTTCTGATGTTTTCTACTTCAGTATAATCAGCATGCGGTATATATGCGTAACGTGTTTATATAATAAAATTAAACGCGTATAAAGTCAAAAAGCTATTTGTCTATTTTTATACGTAATATTTATAATGATAACTAATATACCATTGTGATATTACGCATTAGGCTTATTGATTTGCACAAATATATAAAAATGCGTATAGTGATAAAGGGTATATCTCTTAACCCTGTCCAGAGGAGGTGTTATATGCTGGATGAACTCGGTCAGAAAATTATCAGGGAACTTCAGGAAGATGCCAGGCAGAGTTTCCGGGAGATAGGCCGGAAACTGGAAGTATCCGAAGGAACCGTGCGTAACAGGGTAAAAGGCCTGGTGAAAAATAATACTATGAAAATAAGCGCCATCCCCAATCCCGAGCAGCTGGGATTTAATTTCATGTGTATTATGTGCATCGAGGTCAAAGTGGGGTCTGCCGAGCGGGTGGAGCAGCTCCTGATAAAAAGCCCTAATGTGTATTTCCTTTGCGGATGTACCGGCACTTATGATATCATCGGGATTTTTGTTTTTCACACGCCGAAAGAGTTTGATGAGTTCGTTAAAAATGTAATCGCCAATATACCGGAAATCGTCAGGACGAGCACTTTTGTAGCCATGCATATATCCAGGAGTCCGTGGGAGCATAATCTGGATGTAACCGAGCTCTGTAAATCATAAGCACATATATACAACGCCTATATAGATATATTCTCCTGAACTTGAGATGAGGTAGTATGCCACCGGAAAGAAAAAAATCTGGCCCCCGTGTGTTCTTCGGATGGTGGTCCGTGTCATTCATCGGTATCATATCTGGCCTGGGACACGGCTTTAATACTTACGGTATTTCCGTGTTCTTCAAACCTATTGCCGCCGAGCTTGAGATTAACCGGGCTTACACATCTTTGGCCGCCGGAATGGGACGACTTGAAGGCGGCATTACTTCTCCGCTGGTAGGCTGGCTATCGGATAGATTCGGCCCCAGGTGGATAGTGATTTTCGGTATTCTTGTCGCCGCCGCCGGCATGATATTTATGAACTATATCACCGAGATATGGCATTACTACGTAGCCTGGGGTGCCATGATAGGACTCGGACTCAATATCGGCCTGACGGTTGCCTGCGACAAGACCATCAACGACTGGTTTATACGCCGGAGGGGACTGGCGCAGGGTATCAAGTTCGCCACGGTTGGTATCTTCGGCATCGTTGTCTTGCAGATAATCACACCCCTCATGGAGTTGCAGGGCTGGCGTTTCACCTGCCTTATCTGGGGTATTATCATGTTCGCCAGTATCCCGTTCGCCTATACGCTGATAAGACCCAGGCGCCCGGAATTTTACAACCTCCTGCCGGATGGTGCTAAAGCGAGCTTTGACGGTGGAGAAGACAAACGAGGCGTAGTTGAACAAACCGCCGGTTATGCCCGGGAGTCGCAGGAAAGGGATTATACCTTCAAGCAAGCCATGAAAACAGGTACGTACTGGCTGTTGATTGTGGGTTTCAGCGCGCATAACTTTATCGCCGGCGGTTTCAACGTGCATATATTCCCGTTTTTAACGGATATAGGATTTGAGGAGACCGTGGCGAGCGGCA
>DAOUDZ010000106.1:0-2179 GCA_034430575.1 Dehalococcoidales bacterium | reverse complement strand
CAGCCGGGAAGGTATGGGAGTCGTGGGCAAACGTTTTGCCGGCGGTGAGTACTTTTTGCCGGAACTCGTCTTCTCCGGTGAGCTTCTCAAGCAGGTAACCGAATTAGTGAAACCGCATCTTAAACAGGCGGTCGAAACCAAGCGACTCGGTACAATTGTCCTCGGTACGGTAGCCGGGGACATTCACGATATCGGCCTGAATATCGTCGACTTCATGCTGGATGTCAACGGTTTCGAGGTTCATAATCTGGGTGTCGATGTTCCCAAGGAAAAATTCGTGGATAAAGTGAAAGAAACCAAGGCCCCCATCGTGGGTTTGAGCGGATTCTTAACCCCCGCCTTTGATTCCATGAAAGAGACGGTTGAGGCCATAGAGAAGGCCGGCCTGAGGAAAGATATCAAGATAATGATAGGCGGCGGCCAGATGGACGACGAGGTGAGGAAATACGCCAAGGCTGATGCCTTCGGTAAAGACGCCATGGCGGCGGTAGCTCTGGCCAAGCAGTGGGTAGGTGCAAGCTAAAATGGCTAGTGAATGGGCGGAGTTAACCCCAGAAGAAAAACGAGAAGAGCGGTTCAAGCGATGGCTTTCTCCACAGGGCGTTACCTTCTCCAGCCCTAAAGCTGAAAAGGCATATAAAGAAAAAGTAACCAGGTTTGCCAGTGCCTTTCAGTTGAAGGAAGCGGACCGGATACCGTGCATCCTGCCGGTCAGTAATTACCCTGCATATTATGCCGGGGCGGACCTCCGTACCGTCATGTACGACTACGATAAGCTTAGCCAGACCTGGCTGAAATTCCTCCATGACTTTGAAGATGACCTGGACACGTATATACCGCCCGGCCTGGTTCCTCCGGGTAGATCCCTGGAGGCCGTTGACTACAAGCTGTATAAATGGCCTGGCCACGGCATATCCGGTGATACGACTACGTACCAGTGTGTTGAAGCCGAGTACATGAAAGCGGACGAGTACGATGCCCTCATCAAAGACCCCTCAAATTTCTGGCTGCGTACCTATATGCCGCGGGTCTTCGGTGCTTTAAAGGGATTTTCACAACTCCCGGCCCTTACCGCCTTTGAAGAAATAGCCACCGGGACGTTCCTGCCCTTCGGCATGCCTGACGTCCAGGCCGGTTTCCAGGCCTTAATGGAAGCCGGTACGGAAAGCCTTAAATGGATAGCGGCAGTCGGCGCCGTCGCCGCCGAGGCGGCGGCTCTCGGGATGCCCGGTATTATGAGCGGGCTGGCCAAGGCTCCCTTCGATACTCTCGGTGACACGCTGCGAGGTACACAAGGAATAATGATGGATATGTTCCAGCGGCCGGAGAAACTCCACGAGGCCATGGAAAGAATCGCGCCCCTGGCTATCGAAGGAGCTATCGGCGCGGCAAACGCCGCAGCGGCGCCATTGATAATTATGCCGCTGCATAAAGGCGCCGACGGCTTCATGTCCGACAAGCAGTATAAGACCTTTTACTGGCCCACTTTCAAAAAGGTTATCATGGCGCTGGTCGACGAAGGTATCGTGCCGGTTCTCTTCGCCGAGGGCGGCTATAATACCCGCCTGGAGGTTATCAAGGAATTGCCGAAAACCTCGGTGGCATGGTGGTTCGACCAGACGGATATGGCCAGAGCCAAGGAAATCCTGGGCGATAAGGTCTGTATCATTGGTAATGTGCCCACCTCATTGCTGATGACCGGTACACCCCAGGAAGTCAAGGAGCACTGCCGCAAGCTCATCGAGCTCTGCGCCCCGGGCGGCGGTTATGTGCTCAGCGGTGGAGCCAACATTGATAAGGGGGACCCGGATAACCTGCGCGCCATGATGGAAGCCGTCAAAGAATACAGCGCATATTAACCAAGCCAGGAAATAAAGGGGGTATGTCAATATGGATACAATTAAAACATGGTCGGAGATGACCTGGGAGGAAAAGCGTGAGGAGCGGTTCAAACGGTGGCTTGGACCTGATGTTACCTTCTCCAGCCCAGAAGCCGAAAAGCTCTACAAGGAGAGGGTGACCCGGTTTATTAAAGCCATCAAGCTGGAGGAGCCCGACCGCGTGCCGGTCATACTACCGGCGGGGAATATCCCGGCTTATCTTGCGGGGGGCAATCTCAAGACTGTCATGTATGATTACGATGAGCTCCGCCGTGCTTGGCTCAAGTTTCTTCATGAAT
>DAOUDZ010000105.1:0-33703 GCA_034430575.1 Dehalococcoidales bacterium | reverse complement strand
GTAAATTTGGCGTCAGGCAGGCAACCTTTTTTGACATGATTCAGGAGGCGGCCAAAGCCTGCTCCGATGATATCCCCGCACTGAAACCCACGGATATTGACGGACTCATCGTGGCGACAACCATGGCAGGGAGACATTCATCGGCGCTTAACACCGCCCCACTGGTAGTTCACCGACTGGGTCTTTCGCCGACCTCCATCTGTATCCGACTCGACACACTCTGCGCCGGTTCCAACTCCGCTATCATCGTCGCCAAGGGTCTCATAGAAAGCGGCATTTCCGAGGTAGTGCTGGTAACGGGTGCGGAAAAGGTTTACATGCCCCAGAGATGGGAGACCAACTACACGCAACTGGCGGTCAACGACCACGACTGGGATTCGGCCATGGGCCTGGGAGTGCCGCCGCCTTTCTTCGCTATGATTGCCAAGATGCACATGAAACGCTACGGGACGACCAAAGAGCAGATGGCTCACGTATCTGTAACCAACTATAGCTACGGGACGGACAGTCCGAATGCCCATTTCGGCGGCAGAACTCTGACGATGGAGCAAGCGCTGGAGGCGCGGATTATTGCTGACCCGTTCGGCCTGTATGATTGCTGCCCACTTTCCGATGGTGCTTCCGCGGTTATTATCGCCTCGGAAGAGAGAGCCAAAGAACTTACGGACAGACCGATGGTCTACCTGCGCGGCACCGGGCAACATGCGACACATAGTATGTCGGCTGGCTGGCCCGGAGATACGCTGGCCGAATGGCCTCACCTCAAGAAGGCCGGCGAAGTAGCTTTCAAGAACGCCCAGCTTACCCCCAAAGATATTGATGTTGCCGAAACCCACGACTGTTTCAGCATCTCCGAGATTATCGAGCTCGAAGAGCTCGGTTTCTGCAAAAAGGGGGAGGGCGGTGAATTCGTCGCCTCGGGCGCCATCAATATGGGTGGTGAAATCCCGACGAATACCGACGGCGGTCTCCTCGTTTACGGGCATCCCTTCGGGGCATCCGGCGCGCGCCAGGCCATCGAGATATTCAAGCAACTCCAGGGTCGCGCCATCCACCAGGTAAAAGATGCCAAGTTCGGCCTGACCCACAACCTAAGCGGCACCTGCGCCCAGCATACCGTAGTTATCTACGGCAAAGAACCAGTCGACTAAAAATAACGCCAGATTTACATAAGGAGAAGATAAATGGCTGAATTAGAGAAAGTAGAGACAGTAGGAATCCCGGCCCTGGAAGGCACCTATATCGGTGAAATGGATATATGGCCGCTCGAGTGCCAGGAATTTAATAGAATTTACCCGTTTTACGATAATCTCCGGGCGGGCAAATTCACCACCACCAAGTGTAAAAAATGCGGTCATATCGCCTTTCCTCCCGGTGTAATATGCCCAAAATGCTGGTCCGATGAGCTGGAATGGGTAGAGCTGCCGCAGCGAGCTAAAGTAGTCACATTAACAGAAACACAGGCCGGCGCCCCCGCCGGTTTTCCGTCTCCGTTAATATTAGCCTGGCTTACGTTCGGAGAAAATAGCCCTCTCAAGCACCTGCTGGGACGCATCGTCAACTGTAAAGAAGGCGAACTCAAGGAAGGGGACGAAGTACAGTTCGTGGTCTTCGATGTTCCTTCTCACCCGATTGAGGTCAAGAAGGAAACCAAGGTATGCGACCGGGTTTTCTACGCCTTTGAGCCTGTGAAAAAACAAGCTTAACTTACCGGATAAAAAGCGACGGAAAGGGGCTGTAAGCCATGAAAGAGATAAAAGTTGTCACCGTGCTCGGAGCAGGCGGTATGGGCGCGCAGATAGGCGCTCTGGCCGCCGAAGCCGGTTACAATGTAAAACTCCGTGATATCGAGGACAAATTCCTGGAGAATGGCCGCCAGATAATAGAGGCCAACTACGACAGAAGAATCAACCGGGGCAGATTGACCGAGGCGGCCAAGAAAGATTACATGAGCCGCATGACCTTCCTCGTAGACATCAAAGAGGCGGTAAAAGATGCCGACATTATCATCGAAGCGGTGCCGGAGATAATGGACCTGAAAAAGAGCGTTTTGAAAGAGGTCAGCGCGCTGTGTCCGGACGACTGCGTTTTCGCTACGAACACGTCTTCGTTAAGCATCGCCGAAATGTCAGAGGCCGGCAAAAGGCCGGAAATGGTCGTGGGCACGCACTATTTCAACCCGCCGCATCGCATGACCCTGCTGGAAATCGTGCACGGTACCAACACCAGCGAAGAAGCCATCAAGATAGCCGAGAAGGTAGCTATAGCCATGGGACGGGCGGTTGTCCATGTCAAGGACGTTCCCGGATTCGTCGCCAACCGGATATTCTGCAATATGTCCAACGAAGCCGACTGGGCGCTGGCGCAGGGCGAAGCCAAGAGCCCCTTTGAGGTAGATTCGGCGATAAAGTACAAACTGGGACTGCCGATGGGCATGCTGGAGCTCCAGGACGCGCTCGGCGGCGGTTCAGTCGATACGCAGTTTCACGTCATGGAGTACTTCGGCGAGACGATGGGAAAGAGCTACGGTCCCGCTCCCGTACTCACGAAACTGTTCAAAGAAGGGAACTATGGCAAAAAGACCGGCAAGGGCTACTACGACTGGTCAGAAGGCAATACCAACGAAATTCCCATGAATGCCGGTTATGGCTTCGACCCGATTCGAGTACTGGCGACGTCCGTCAACGAGGCTGCTAAGCTTATCGAAATGGACGCCACCTCCCGCGATGAAATCGATACTGCCGTTCTCCTCGGCCTCAACTACCCGCGCGGCATCCTGCGCATGGCGGACAGCACCGGGCTCGACCGGGTATTAGACGAACTAAATCGACTGTATAATAAATATGATAAGGAAGACAGATATAAAGTCTCTTCCGTCATCACCAAACTCGTAAAGCAGGGGAAGCTGGGACGCAAGACCGGCGCGGGATTTTACTCCTACGGCCCCGGAGAGTACGAGTTCGTTAAGCTGGATATTAATAAGGAAACGAAAGTAGCCAGACTGATTCTGAATCGACCGAACCGCGCCAACGCCTTTAATGCCGACTTTATGACGGAGATAAACAAGGCGCTCACGGAGCTTGAGGAAAACGCCGCTGTCCGATGCGTGGTTATTACCGGAGCCGGGGCAAATTTCTGCGGCGGCGCCGATTTTGCGGCTTTCGCCTCCGGCGAAATGGATGCCACCTTCAACTTCAGCGAGGCTCCTCACGACGTCTTTACCAGAATCGAGACCTATCCCAAGCCGGTTATCGCCGCCATCAACGGCCCGGCCATGGGCGGCGGACTCGAGCTTGCCCTTTCCTGCGATATCAGGATAATGAATAAAACGGCCGCGGTGCGCCTCCCCGAACTAAACCTGGGGCTTTTCCCCGGGGCGGGCGCCACGCAGCGTCTCGGACGTCTGATAGGCTGGGCACGCGCTAAAGAGATAATACTCCTGACTGACCCGGTCGATGCGGACAAAGCCCTCGCATGGGGGCTGGTAAGCTATATTGCCGAACCGGGCGAGTTCAACAAACTGGTAGATGACACCGCGGCAAAGCTGGCTAACGGCGCACCCCTGGCACAGAAGCTGGTCAAAGGCCTCATGTATTACGGCGCCCAAGCCGACCAGCGTACGGCGCTGTATCTCGAAGCGGCTGCCTCCGGCGATATCGCCTCGACCAAAGACCTGAACGAAGGCATCACCGCCACGAATTACCGCCGCACACCCAAATTTACCGGCAAGTAAAAGGGATACTTTGGACTATAAATTCACTCCAGAGGAAGAGGCTTTCCGTGAAGAAGTCGCCGCTTTCCTGGAAAAAGAAGTGCCTGAAGAATACCGTAAAAAGCGGTTGACCTTCTTCGATATGTCCGCCCAGTCCGACTGGATAAAAGTCCACCGGGAAATGGCAGAGAAGCTGGGGGCTAAGGGGTGGATTTCCAGCCACTGGCCGAAAGAATACGGCGGACGGGATGCCTCTCCCTTTCACCGTCTTATTCTCCGTGAAGAGCTGGCCCGTTATCATTCTCCCGGCTACGACTCCATCGGCGCGGGTATCGTCGCTCCGGCGCTTTTGCTTAAAGGCACCGAAGAGCAGAAAAAGAAACACCTGCCGGGTATAGCTTCCGGCAAGATGATGTGGTGCGAGACTCTAAGCGAACCGGGACACGGCTCCGACCTGGCTTCCATAGAGGTATTCGCCAGAGAAGAAACGGACTGCTTCGTTGTCAACGGCCAGAAAACATGGACCACCAACGGACATTTCGCCGACTGGAATGCCCTGATAACCCGGACCGACCGCGAAGTCGTCCCGAACTACCGCGGGATTACCCTTTTCCTGCTGGACATGAAGACGCCGGGTATTACGGTCAATCCCATCATCAACATAGCGGGGCACCACGATTTCAATGAGGTGTTCCTGGACGACGTGCGCATTCCCAAGGAAAATATCGTCGGCGGTCTTAACAAGGGCTTTTACGTCGTCATGTCTTTGCTCGACTACGAACGCACCGCCGACCCTGCCTACGCCACCGCCGAAATCTATATCGAAGACATGGCTGAATACGCGCGGGAAAAGGGATTATTTAATGCCGTTATTGAAAAACGCTTATCCCAGTTACGCGCGGAATGTAATGTGGCGCGGCTGTTTCACTATCGCGTTACCTGGATGCAAAGCCAGAACATGGTGCCGAACGTCGAATCGGCCATGAGCAAGATGGTCAATTTCGAGCTTCTCCAGCGTGTAGACGAGTTCGGCATGGAGCTTGCAGGTCAGTACGGCCTGCTCGATGAAAATTCGGACCTGGCGCCCATTTACGGCAGGATACCTTCCTGCTACCTGCGTTCCATCGCCCACAGCCTGGAACAGGGCACGTCTGAAATAGACAAGGATGTTATCGCCCAGCGCGGACTCGGTCTGCCGCGCCTGCGCTGATAAATAAACTGATTATACGGAGTAAATAATGGACTTCGCTCTTAACGAGCAGCAGGAAATGATGCAGACGCTGGCCAGGGACTTTCTGACCAGCGAATACCCCGATAAAATCCTGCGGGCAATGGCCGCCGATGAGAAAGGCTACACGCCCGAGCTATGGAAGAAAATGGTGGAGATGAACCTGCACGGGCTTTCCATACCGGAAGAATACGGCGGCGTTGGGGACTTCCTGGATTTGACCGTGGTGCTGGAAGAGATGGGACGCGCCTGCTTTATCAGCCCGTTTTTCTCCAATATAGTCCTGGGGGCTTCGGCCATCATGGAATCCGGCAGCGACGAGCAAAAACAGAAATATCTACCCGAAATCGCCGAAGGAAAGTCTATCATCACACTCGCCTTAACGGAAGAATCCGTGAAATATACGCCGGACGCTATTCAGGTAAAAGCCGCGCGGCAGGGCGGCGATTATGTTATCAACGGCACGAAGCTTTTCGTGACAGACGCCGGCGCAGCCGATTACCTCATCTGCGTCGCCAGGACAGGTGAAGGCGGCAACCCTGAAGAGGGTGTGTCCCTGTTTATATTAGATATAAATACCCCGGGTATAAGCTGTAAACCTCTAAATATTATATCCGGCGATAAGCAGGCAGAAGTTACTTTCGATAATGTAAAAGTGTCCGGTGATAATGCCCTCGGGGAGATAGACAAAGGCTGGCCGCGCGTGGAAAAGATATTTCAAAAGGCCAATGCAGCCAGGTGCGCCGAGATGGTCGGTCTGGCCCAGCAGGCGCTGAATATCTCGCTGGACTATGCCAAAGAGAGAATGGCCTTCGGTCATCCTATCGGGGCTTTCCAGAGCATTCAGCACCGCTGTGCCGATATGCTCATCGATATCGATGGCTCAAGGTTTGCCACTTATCAGGCCGCCTGGCGAATCAACGAGGGATTGCCGTCTGCCAGGGAGGTGGCGATAGCCAAAATATGGACCGGCCGGGCCTGCTCTCGGGTCATGCACTCTGCCCACCAGGTACACGGCGCCATAGGCTTCACGGAAGACCACATCCTGCACTATTACACCAAGAAAGCCAGGTTTAGCGAATTCAGCTTCGGGGGTGTTGATTATCACCTGGAACGACTGGCGGCACTTTATTAAATGTTCATTTCTTCCTCATTTCATCTTGTCAACTTTACTTTTGTATTGACTTATTCAATACATTTTTCAGCTTTGAATTAATACGTCTCTACGTGGTAAGATTGTGAACAATGAAGAACGATAGACACATGGTTGTATTCCAGCCGTGCGGAGTACGCGGTAAGATTGAGGACGGCACTACCATCCTCGAGGCATCCCAGCAACTGGGCGCAGATATAGAGAGTATTTGCGGCGGCAAAGGCACCTGCGGTAAGTGTAAGGTAAGAATCGAGAGGGGATATTTCGCCAAATACGGAATCCGGTCCAAGATAGTTTCCGTAGAGATGATTGGCGAGAAGAACGAGGTGTTTTTAAGCAAGGCCCAGATACGCCAGAACTACCGGATGGCATGCCAGACCCGCATCCACGGCGACGTCGTCATATTCGTCCCGGAAGAAAGCCGTACGGGACGGCAGGTCGTACGCAAGGAAGCCACGGTACGCGATATCAAGCTCAACCCCGCGGTGAAGAAATACTTCATAGAGCTAAAGAAACCCACACTGCACGATACACTCGGCGATTTCGAACGGATTCAAAAAGAGCTTGCCGACAAATACAAACTGCGGAATCTGACTATCGATTATCCGATATTGCAGAACCTGCAGAACATCGCGAGAGAGGGCGGCTGGAAGGTCACCGTCTCGGTCTGGAACAAAAAGGAAATAATCGATATAAAGCCGGGAGAGGCTCCCAGAGGCTACGGACTGGCCGTCGATATCGGCACTACCACGGTAGCCGGCTATCTCTGCGACCTCACCACGGGCGAGGTGCTTGCCACAAATTCTATGATGAACCCGCAGGTCGCTTACGGCGAAGACGTAATGTCCCGTATCAGCTATGCCGTAAAGGGTAAAGGCGGCCTGAAACAGATGAACCGGGCTATCGTTAAAGGGGTCAACCAGATTGCCGGGCGCGCCGCGGCCAGGGCCGGTATAAAACGCACCGATATCATCGACATGGTCGTGGTCGGCAATACCTGCATGCACCACATATTCCTGAATATCGACCCCGAATACCTCGGCAGGACGCCGTTTTCTCCCAGCGTGCATCACTCTCTGGATATAAAAACCCGCGACCTGGGGATAAAAATCGCTCCGAGCGCCTACGTGCATGTCCTGCCGATAGAGGCCGGGTTCGTCGGGGCGGATAATGTCGGCGTTCTCATTGCTGAAGAGCCCTATAATCAGGACAAAATACTGCTTATCATAGATATCGGCACTAACGGCGAGCTGATTATGGGAAGTCGTAAAAAACTGCTTTCCTCCTCCTGCGCCACCGGCCCCGCGTTCGAGGGGGCTGAAATAAAGCACGGTATGCGCGCCGCACCGGGAGCTATTGAGAAACTTAAGATAGACCCGGAGACCGGAGAAGTGCAGTTCAAGGTTATCGGCAACGAGCACTGGAATACCGAGGTTAACAATATTAACGCCCGGGGCATTTGCGGTTCGGGGATATTTGACGCGGCCGCCCAGATGTTCCTGGCAGGGATCATCGATAAGGGCGGGCGTTTTAATTCCAGTCTGAAATCACCCCGGTTACAGAAAGACGGCGGCACGCCCGAATACGTTATTGCCCGGACCGATGAAACCACCGTCGGCCATGAAATCGTTATCTGCCAGAAAGATATCAGGGCGATACAGCTCGCCAAGGGCGCCATGTATTCCGGCGCTCAAATTATGATGAACCGACTCGGTATCAAAAAAATCGATAAGGTAATCCTGGCCGGGGCATTCGGAAGCTACATAGATAAGGAGTCGGCGGCGGCTATCGGCCTTTTCCCTGACTGCGCCCCGGAAAACGTTTATGCAGTTGGCAACGCAGCCGGCGACGGCGCACGTATTGCTCTTCTAAACACGGATAAAAGAAAAGAAGCCGATGTCATGGCAAGGCGGGTGGAGTACGTTGAACTAACCATCGAGCCGGACTTCAACAGTACCTTCACCAGAGCCCTTTCATTCCCCCATGCCGACGACGAATTTCCCCACTTGAAGCATATCCTCCCCGAAAGCCGGAAGAAATAAACGAACCGCTTTGAATCAGGAGGCAGGTATGATAGCTGTTATTGTGAAATTCGAGCTCAAAGATGAAATCGCCAGGCAGTTGGCCGACCTCAATGTTGCCAGAAAGCATATCCAGCAGGTGGTGGACGGCTGCCGTAAGATTCCCGGTCTGAAGGAGAAATTGTTTTTCATGGACCCCAATACCGCCGCACAGGGCGCTATGCTGCTCTGGGAAAATCAGGAAGATTTCGACGCTTATCTAAAGTCGGCGGAGTTTAAGACTACCGTCCTGGATATCTGCAAAGGCGAACCGATAATCGAAACCTACGTGCATACGGCCAATTTAACCGACGGCGTGCTTATCTAACCGGAGGTCGGGGAGGCTAAGCCCAGTTCTTCAAGTCGTAATAGCCCCGGGCAATTCTATAGCGGGATATTTGCTGTCCCCCAAGCCAGAGCTGGGTTATTTTAGCATCCCTCAAGCATTTTTCATACGGGAAGTCTTCTGATATGGCCATAGAGCCCAATAGCTCGGCGCCCTTGTTGATAATCTCCACGGCGGCGTCACCGGCGAAGACCCTGGTGGCCGCTGCTTTAGATATAAACTCCGGACTCCATGGAGGGCCGTATACGTCAAGACGGTCAAGCATGTGACTCAAGTTGTAGACGCTTGCCCTCATCATATCGATACCGATAGCCATATCGGCGAGTATTCCGGCTACAATACTGTGCTGCCTTACCGGCTTAAATCCGCCCATGCGATTGCCGGTGTAATCAAGCACTATCTCGAAAGCGCGCTCGGCAATTCCCAGGGCCATGGTTGCCGAATGCCAGCCGGTCCCTGCGGAGATGAAATGGTAAAAATGGGCATCTTGGCCGGGGCCGGCGAGTCGATATTCCCTGGGCACGCGAACATTATCGTAATGCACCGAACTATTTATCGACGTTTTGAACAACATCTTCTTTTCCGGTTTTCCAAACGAAAGCCCCGGTGCATCCTTAGGGACGTATATCAGAGCGACACCGTCATCTCCCGCTTCGGTGTCCGTGGTACATATCGTCAGGTAGCATTCCGCTATACCGCCGTGAGTAGGCCAGGACTTGCTCCCGTTTATGACGTATTCGTCGCCTTCCAGTTTAGCCGTCGTCTTAATGCCGGCTCCGGCTAACAGCGGGTTCTCGGAATCAGCGCCCCCGGCTTCGTCGGTCATGGAAAGACAGGCATAGGCTAATTTCCCGCTGCAGAAGGACGGAATAAATCTCTCCATAATAGCTTTGTTCCCGGCTACTACCGCCGGTTTTAGAATAAGACCCCAGTTGATGCCCGTGGAGAGACTGATGCCGCCATCACCCCTGGCAAGCTCCTCGCAGATAATACCGAGCGCGGTACTGGAACCGTCAATCCCCCCGTATTCAACGGGATATCCCGCCGCCTGAATCCCCATATCCACAAGCTTCTGATGCACCTCTTCCACGAGCGAGTAGTCCGCTTCCAGCTTTTTGGTGTTGGGGATGATTTCTTTACGGGTAAAATCCCTTATCGTCTCCCTGATCTGACGGTCTTCATCGGTTAACAGGTGCTCTAAATTCATAATGCTATCCTCACGACTGTAAGTTTTAGAAAATACTACAGCTTTGACGAAAGATGAATATATTCTTACGCCCGATAATTTCCCGTTATAGCAAACCTAGTAGACTTCTTCTCCCATGAGGGAGTGAAAAGCCGGGTCTACCATGGTGCTCCACTTCGCCACAAAATCCTGGAACTTCTTTGAAGGCGCGGCTTCCTTAGCAAACAATTCCGGGTCTTTAATATGCAGAATACCCACGTATTTGTAAGGTATTTCCCCCTTCATCGAACTCGTTATCTTAACCAGTTCGAATTTCTCAACGCCCGGCAGGCTATCGAGTAGCGGGCCCTTTTCATTGACGACGTAGTCTTTATACTGTTCGTCGGTTACATGCTCTGCCAGATTGTAAAGGATAACTTCTTTAGCCATTCTTCTACCTCTTTCTATAAATATTGTCAGGTCGGTTCATACAACTGACCGTTAAGAGACTAGCTTATACGTGACTATTTGTCAATTTATAAAGGAATACGTATTAATATGCGAGGGAGAATTTTTACCTCGCTACCGGCAATATGCTAGACTATACTCGGTAGATGATACCTGGTTGACAATGAGAGAAAAACTGGCCGAGTTGACCTCGAATATATTAAATCCCTTCCTGTTGAGCTTCACCGTAGTCATACTGCTTGCGGCGAAATCCGCGTTTAGTGCTTCCGAGGCCGTAAAATGGGCGTTAATATCGATAGCTATCAGCGTAATGCCGGTCTTTGCATCTGTTGTTTACCTTGTAAGGCATAAAAGACTGGAAGGCGTATTCGTCAATCCCCGCCATCAAAGAAACGGGGTTTACGTCCTGGCAAGCGTCACGGGAGCCATCGACTGCGGTGTAATGTGGTATTTCGGAGCGCCCAAGCTGCTTTCGGTCACTTTTACCGCAGGCCTGGCGGCGATAGTCATCTTCATGATAATCAACCGTTTCTGGAAGATAAGCCTGCACACCGCCTTCATGTCCGCCTCGGTGACAGTCATTACCATCGCCTGCGGTTCCATCGGAGCTTTGACGATACTGCTGCTACCGCCGGTAGCCTGGTCGAGAATCAAACAGAAGCAACATTCACCGGCGCAGGTAATAACAGGCGCGCTGCTATCGGCGGCTATCGTGGTCGCGGTATTCTGGGGCTTCAGGATGATGTGATTGAAATCTATACGCTATCTCGTCAGGTCCTTTTTCTACTTTTAGACGGTCTGACGAGCAGCAACGGGGTGCTGCCTTCATTTAAAACTTTGTGGGCATTACTCCCGAATATCCAGCGGCCTACCCCCGACCTACCGTGGGTGGCCATGGCTACCATGCTGAATTTCCCTTTTTCCGCCTGTCTGATAATTTCCTCCGCTTCTCCACCCTGGAACACATCTCTAAAGACAGTCTTGACATTTAGTCCCTTGTCTTTTAACCTTCGTCCGAGCCTCTTGATATAATTGCTTGCCCGTCTCTTTTCTTTCTGCCCTTTTTCCAGTATTTCCTTGGAGAAATACGTGGTGACTTTCATTACCAGTATATGGAAAAGGGTGACTTCCAGATCAAGCTCGGCAGCTATATAGGCGACATATTTAAGTATCGATTCACTTTCCCTGGAACCATCGACGGGCACGAGCACCTTGACCAGACGGCCTTTATACACATCGGGTTTTAATCCCTTAGCCCTGATAAGAAGCACCTGTTTGCCGGTAGCGCTGACTACTTTGTTCGCCACGTTACCCAGCGGCCAGCGCTTTATACCGGATTTCCCCTGGGTTGAAAGAATAATCAGGTCTGCTTTAGCCCGGTCGGCATAATCGATTATTTCCTCGGCGGGGTCGCCTTTCAGCATCTTGTAATTTACAGCAATGTCTCCGCCTTTGGTACCCGCGGCGATTTTCTCCGCATCTGTTTTTACTCTGGCGGCAACATCTCTTAGATAACACTCGTGCATATGCGGCGACGTCAGTTCATCAGGCGATGAAACATAAACAAGTGTAAGAAAGGCATGCAGTCTGCCTGCCAGCCTGGTGGCATACCAGAGCGTTACTTCAGCTAATTCCGAACCATCGAGCGGCACCATTATCCTGCTATACATGAAGCACCTCCTTATTGTTTAGAATGTCAAGACCGGGGAAATAGCTACTATTTATTTAAAGCCGCGAAATCTTATATAGTCGATTCCTCGCCGGCTCTTCCGCGCCGTTATCCTGGCCTGGTCCTGGGTCAGCCAGGCTATAGCGTTCAGGATACGAGTCCATATCCTCTTAATCACGGAAACATTAGAGGCTTTAACAGGCTTTTCATTAATGAACGGGCCTCTATTCAAGTATGTCTGTTGCTTTTTCTCCGTTTTCATCTTCCGCTACCTCCGCTTCTGCCTGACTTTCCTTCTGGAGCACCGCCTCCAATTGCTCCATAAGGCGCGCCGCGCGCGGATAGCCGATGTGCAGTCGCCTTTGCAGGAACGATGTGGAGACGTTCTCGTATTGCCTGGCCAGTTCCCTGGCCTGCTCCAGCAGCGGGTCGCGGGGATGCCCTCCGATAGTACCCGTCGGGGTTGTGGCTACCAGCGTCTCCATCTTAAGCCTGTCCGGTCCTTCCTTCTGCTGGCTCCCCCAGAAATATACCAATCGGTCTATTTCGGGGTCGGACAGGAAGCAGCCCTGAAGGCGCTTGGGCTTGGCCGCCTCGGTAGGCATATAGAGCATATCGCCGGCGCCCAGGAGTTTCTCGGCTCCAGCGCCGTCGAGAATGGTACGCGAGTCGACCTGCGAGGTAACCGCAAAGCTGATACGCGTGGGGAAATTTGCCTTGATAAGTCCGGTAACCACGTCAACCGAGGGACGTTGAGTCGCCACGACCAGATGAATGCCGGTGGCACGGGCCAGCTGGGCCAACCGGCACAGGCTACTCTCGACTTCGTCAAAGCCGGCCATCATTAAATCGGCCAGCTCATCGATAATCAAAACCAGATAGGGCAGCTTTTCACCGCCCTGTCTATCCTTATTGTATCCCTGTATATGACGCGCGCCGACGGTGGTAAACTTCTGGAAACGCTGGTCCATTTCCTGTAGAAGCCAGCGCAGAGCGGCTATGGCTTTGTTGGTATCGATAATGACCGGGGTTGCCAGGTGGGGTATGCTGTTATACTGCGTCAACTCAACCCTCTTGGGATCGATTAATATAAAGCGGATGTCGTGGGGGGTGTTATTCATGAGCAGACAGCAGATAACGGTATTCAGGCAGACGGTCTTACCGCTTCCCGTTGCGCCGGCAATCAGCAGGTGAGGCATTCTGGTAAGGTCGCCCACAATGGCTTCCCCTCCGGCGCCCTTGCCCAAGGCCAGCGCCATGTTGGTCTTTGAATGAAGTTTCTGGAAAACGCTGGTCTCAACCACACCACGCAGGCTGACCATATCTGAAGTCACATTAGGAACCTCAACGCCGATAAAGCTTTTCCCCGGCACCGGGGCTTCAATCCTTATGGTGGGCGCAGCCAGCGCCAGCGCCAGGTCATTAGCCAGCGAGCTAATCCTCTCTACCTTGACCCGGGTTTTGGATACCTCCTCCAGCCTTACTTCAACATTTCCGTCCCGGTCTCTCTCTTTTACTTCCTTAAATTTCCTGTCCCAGCCGGGTTCCACGCCGAACTGGGTAACGGTGGGGCCGGCGTTAATCTGTACTACCTTGGAATCGACATTATAGCTGGCGAGGGTCTCCTCGATAAGCTTGGCTCTCTGCAGGTTCTGGTCCTGGCTGAAATGGACTTCGGGAGAAGTATCCAGAATATCGATAGGGGGCAGGCTCCAGCCGTAAACTACCTGCAGGTCCGAAGCCTGGCCGTACTTTTTCCACACGTCTTCGGCCACCTGCCGCAGTCCCTGCTTGGGCGAAGGTTCCTTATCAGCCGGTTTATTATCGGTAATTTTCTCGGTATCCGGTCGAAGAGCGGCGGCTTTTTCCGCCAGTTCTTCCAACCTCTTACGGGAAGTTACCACTTCCGGCGGCATCACCGGTTCTTCCATCACCTTCGGCAGGGGCGGTTTACTCTCAACCGGCGTCCGGTGATGGAGAACGCGATGCGCCGGCTGTTTGGCTTCCGGCCTGGCGGTACGCGCCGGAGCCGGCCGCCTCTTTAGTTGCTCTCCCACCCAGATGAAAAAACGTTTAACAGCCCGGAAGCTCGGCTTCGGCGCGACCAGTAAAATACCAATAATCACCAGGACAAGTATACGCAGGGCGTAAATGAAGTTGAAATTCGGGAAGTCGATAATTTCACGTCCGAAAGTGCCCCCCAAGCCATTTCTCATCAGTTCCCTATCGGCGTAAGGGATGGCTGACAGTATACCCCAGACGGCCAGGGCAAAGGCAATGCCTCCGAGCCACCGGTTCCAGTTAAGGAAAAGAGAGCCGAATTTACGCCGCCATATCACGGTGACAACGGCAACAACGGCGCCGAACAGGATAAGAAGACCCCAGCCGAAAAGCTCACGGAGAGTCTCGAAGAAACTGGCCAGACTTTGCCGGAAAATAACCAGCAGCACTATGATAATAACGGTCATGATAAGCTGCCGCATGGGCGTCGTCATCAGGAAACGCAAGAATGCACCCAGCGTCGATTGCGAAGCCTGCTTATCGGGCCTGCTCCTGGCTCCGGGTTTTCTTTTGGCGGGTGGTTTTTTACTGGCCATCGGACTCCTGATAAAATATATAATTCGGTGCTATACTTTCACCATAAAGGGTAAAATCATGGGGCGGCGCTTGGTGCGCTGGTAGTAAAATTTATCCAGGGTATCTTTGACCTTGGTATTAATGAAGCTCCACTCGGCGACACGGCCGCCGCTATGGTCCAGCGTCCGCGCCAGCAACTCGCGGCTTTCGTCCATCATCGACTTGAACTCCCGGGTATCGATAAAGCCCCTGGTAACGATGTCAGGTCGCCCGACCAGCTTGCCGGTCTGCCGGTTAACGGCGATAATCACCACGACGATACCGTCACGGGAAAGCATACGACGTGTGCGCAGGACAACCCCGCCGATATCGCCGACGCTCAAGCCGTCGACATAGACATGCCCCGAGCCTACCTTACCGTTTATCCTGGCGGCGCCGGCACCGAGCTCGAGGACATCGCCGTCTTCCATGACAAAGATGTTATCAGGGGAGATACCCACCGACTCCGCCAGACGGGCATGAAGGCTAAGGTGACGGTATTCCCCGTGGATGGGCACGAAATACTTGGGCTTTACCAGACTTAGTATCAATTTCAATTCTTCCTGGCTGCCGTGGCCGTGGACGTGAACCTGCCCCAGCTTACCGTACATCACCCGGGCACCCTGCTTGAATAAGTTGTCTACTGTCCTGTTGACCAGCGATTCATTGCCCGGCACGGGCGTAGCCGACAGCACTATGGTATCGCCGCGCTGTATATGCACGTGGCGGTGGTCGCGGTTGGCCATGCGCACCAGGGCGGAGGTGGGCTCTCCCTGACTACCGGTAGTTACCAGGACTATCCTATCGGGTGGCAGGCCTTTTACCTCGTCAATCCTGCCCAGTATGCCGTCCGGGGCGTTGAGATAACCGAGCTCCAGGGAAATGCGCACCGTATCCGACATACTGCGGCCGACGATAAAAACACGACGCTGGTACTTGGCGGCGGCATCGATGACCTGCTGCACCCGCGATATCAGCGAGGAAAAGGTGGTGACAATCACTCTGCCCGGCGCGTTGGCAATTACCTGTTCCAGAGACTCGCCGACTATTTGCTCGGAGGGGGTATACCCGGGAAGCTCGGCGTACGTAGAATCGGAAAGCAGGAGCAAAACCCCCTGGGCACCAAGTGTTGCCAGGCGCGAAAGGTCGGTCCCTTTGCCGCTGACCGGGGTATGATCAATCTTAAAATCGCCGCTGTGAATAATAACTCCCTCCGGCGTACGCACGATGATACCGGCGGCATCCGGGATACTGTGACAGACGGGGAATAGTTCGACCTTAAACTTGCCGAGGGTGATTTCTTTACCGGTTTCCAATACCTTCAGGTTGACTCCCTCACGTGTCCTTCTCTCCTTCAGCTTGACTCGGATGAGCCCGTTGGTGAGCTTCGTGGAATATACGGGTGCATTATCAAGCTGGGGGAGTAAATAGGGCAGGGCGCCGATATGGTCTTCATGACCGTGGGTGATAATAATGCCCCTTACTTTTTCCTTTCTTTCCACGACATAGCTAACATCGGGAATAACCAGGTCGATGCCGAGCATTTCTTCTTCAGGAAACATGAGGCCAGCGTCAATGATAATGATATCATTCTCGTACTCCAGCACCATCATGTTCTTACCTATTTCACCCAGTCCGCCGAGAGGGATTAGTTTTAATTTAGACTTTGACATAATGTTATACCTCAAACATATTCAGCTGCTGCGGTTGAGGCTTTTCTTCCTGTATGTTCGTGGCTTCAGCCAGTATCTTGGGAATCTTGAGCATATCGGCCTCTATGGCCTGTTTAAGGCTTTGCTGGTGCAGAGCCGCCGCCGGATGGTACATTGCATAATAAATAACATCATCGCGCTTCTGGGCCATACCGTGAATCTTACTGATGCTTTTACCGGGGAAGTACATCGCCATGGAATAACGCCCCAGGGTAACAATCATTTTAGGCTTAATAATTTCAATCTGGCTGTCCAGCCAGGGACGGCAGTTCTGCATCTCCGTGGGCAGGGGGTCCCGGTTGTTGGCGGGGCGGCATTTGATGACATTAGCTATATAGACCTGCCGGCGATTCAGGTTAATAGAATCCAGCAGCTTATCGAGGAACTGCCCGGCCGGCCCTACAAAGGGACGTCCCTGCTGGTCCTCATGCCAACCGGGCGCCTCGCCAATAAACATAATATCCGCATCCTCCGCCCCCTCACCGGGCACCACCTTCGTGCGGTATTTAGCTATCTCACACTTCTGACAGAGCGCTATCTGCTGGTAAAGTTCGTTTAGCGGTGACATCGCAATACCTTAAATAAAAATATACCTTTTTCCTTGAGGTATGATAACACCGCTGATAGGTCAAGTCAATTAATAGCATGACATAATATCATAAAATAGAGGGGATATATGAATATAACCGACTAGAGTTCTACCAGCTTGACGGAATAAACGTCGGGTATGGCCAGTATGCGTTTCTGCTGCTTTTCCGGCAGAGGCTCATCCAGCGTGAGCACCAGTAAAGCCTGGCCCCTCGGCTTGAGACGCCCCAGGTGCATGGAGCTGATATTGATATCGGCGTCACCAGTGATTTTACCAATCGCCCCGATAAAGCCGGGGCGGTCAAGGTGGTCGCTGAACAGGAAGTAAGACCCGGGTACGGGCACAATATCCAGCCAGTATTCGTTGACACGCACGATGTGAGATTCATTATGCATAACGGTACCGGCGACGGCACAGAGGCCCCGGTTGGTAGATATCTCCACCGTCAGGAGGCTGGCGTAGTTTTCACAGGTAGCCTCTTTTTCTTCTACGACGGTAAGACCGCGCTTGGCGGCTATAAGGTTGCAGTTGACGATGTTAACACGCTCTTCGCTAATGCCTTCGAGCAGGCCGCCGACAACAGCCGCCTTGAGAGCATTGGTATCATAGTTGGCGATATCGCCTTCGTACTTAATACGGATAGTCCTTGCCTGCCCCTCGGACAGCGTGTAGACTATCCTGCATAACGTCTTCGCCATCTCCATATAGGGCGCCAGTACCGCCAGCGTCTCCGAGGGTATGTAAGGCACGTTAATAGCCGAACGGGCAGGCTGCCCCTGAAATACATCGATAATCTGCTCGGCGACATCCCTGGCAGCGAGCACCTGCGCCTCCGTCGTGGAAGCACCCAGGTGCGGGGTCACGATAATATTATCCACTCTGAAGAGGATACTCTCCGTGCAGGGCTCTTTCTCAAAAACATCAATAGCCGCACCGGCTATTTTCTTTTCATTTATCGCCTTGACCAGCGCCACCTCGTCGATGAGACCACCCCGCGCGCAGTTAATAATACGCGCCGAATGTTTGCACATGGCCAGTTCTTTAGCCCCAATAATGCCCCGGGTCTGCGCTGTCAGCGGCATGTGGAGGGTAATGAAGTCCGATTGCTTGAACAGCGTCTTCAGGTCGACCAGTTCTACCTGGAGATTATTGGCATATTCTTCAGAAATCAGGGGGTCGCTGCCCAGCAACTTCATCTCGAATCCCTGCGCGCGCTTGGCAACCTCCGAGCCGACATTACCCAGGCCGATAATGCCCAGCGTTTTGCCCCGTAGCTCCGTCCCTATAAAGTCGTTCCGACGCCATACGCCGGACTTAAGAACCGTATCAGCCTGCGGGATATTACGCGCCGATGCCAGCAAAAGGGCAATGGCATGCTCGGCGGCGGATACCGTGTTGCCGGTAGGAGCGTTTACCACGACAACGCCGCAACGCGTTGCCGCTTCGACATTTACATTATCGATGCCGACGCCGGCGCGGGCTATTACCTGCAGCTTTTTCCCGGCCTCGATAATATCTGCCGTAACCATCGTCTGACTGCGCACCATCAATGCCTCATACTCGCCAATGACGGCAATTATCTCCTCCGGTTTCAGACCGACTTTAACATCTACCCGGGCTTCTTTCCGCAGGTTCTTTATACCCTCCTCGGATATCTTATCGGTAATCAGTACCCTTTTCTGTTTATCCGCCATATGTTATCCTTTATTTCCTTGCTCCGGTAAATCCCACCCTGGGCAGGACTTCCTTAAGCGCCGCAAGCACTTCCTTGATATCTTCCTCGGTCACCAGGCCGAGGTGCCCGATGCGGAATATTTTACCATCAAGATGCTGCTGTCCGCCAGCCAGCACTATTCCGTGCTCCGATTGCATCAGCTGGCGCATCTTCTTACCGTCGACTTCTTCAGGAATAGCCACGGCGGTGACGGTATTCGAGGCATACTTTTCATCGGCAAATATCTTAAGCCCCAGATTTTTTATACCATCGCGCGTCATCTGGCCGATGCGTGCCTGTTCGGCAAAGACGTTCTTTATTCCTTCTTTGAGTATCATTTTCAAAGATACCGAAAGACCGTATACCACCGAGACAGCCGGCGTCCACGGATTCTCGGCTTTCTCATTATAATAGCTTTTGGCTTTGCCGAAATCCCAGTAGAAACGCGGCATTTTGGCTTTCCCGTATGCCTGCCACGCCTCCCGGCTGACACTCACCATAGCCAGGCCCGGCGGCACCATCCAGCCCTTCTGCGAACCCGTGATGACAACGTCACAGGCCCATTTATCCACCGGCAGGTCGATTGAAGACAGGCTACTAATGGCATCGACGAGAAGCAGCTTGCCGGCGTCTTTCACCACTTTGCTGATGGACTCAAGGGGATTGGTAACGCCAGTGGAAGTCTCGTTGTGGGTCACCAGCACCGCTTTAATGTCCTTATTTTCCCTGATAATTTTAGCGACATTATCGGGGTCGGCGGCTTTGCCCCACTCGAAATTGAGCGGCACAACGTCAGCCCCGAAGGCTTTGGCAATATTCGCCCAGCGGTCTCCGAAAACGCCGATGGATACCGAGAGTATTTTGTCACCCGGCGAGAGCATGTTCACCACGGCGGCTTCAAGACCGCCGGTACCCGAACCGGTCAAAATATATAAATCGTTTTTAGTCTGGAAGACCTGTTTGAGTTCCTCGGTAACCTCCGTGTGTATTTTTTTATACTCCGGCCCGCGATGGTTAATCATGGGCCAGCCCATCGCCTGCAAGACTTCCGGCGGGCAGGGGGTCGGTCCGGGAACTCTCAATTGTGCCATTTATGTCTCCTTATATTGTCTATGTACCTGATTTCTTTACTCTAACATACAGGCGCTTGCCCACCTGTATGATACTATCATTATTAACCGGCATATTAAATTCGGCCACCTTTTGGCCGTCTATTTTCACCGCTCCCTGTTTAATCAGGCGCACGGCCTCGCTCATGCTGCCGGCCAGATTATTAACAACGAGTAATCTTCTTATATCAGGACTGTCTTCAGTTACGCTGACGGCGGGCATTTCATCCGGCACTTCTTTGTTCTGGACTACCTTCTCGAAATGCTTTTCCGCCCCGTCCGCCTCTTCAAGGCTATAAAGCTGGGTGACTATCTCCCGGGCGAGGCGTTTTTTCAACTCCATCGGGTTGGTGCCGCTATCAAGTTCTTTCTTAATTTCATCGAGTTCCTTATCGGGGACATCGGTGAGCAGTTCGAAGTACGGTAAAATAAGGCCGTCAGTGATGGACATGGTCTTGCCGTAGATAATCTCGGGCGGTTCGGCAATACCGATATAGTTGCCCACACTCTTGCTCATCTTCTGAACGCCGTCGGTACCCACCAGCAGCGGCGTCATGAGAATCTGCTGCGGGCTTTGCCCCATCATGGACTGCAGTTCTCTGCCCACCAGGAGGTTAAACTTCTGGTCGGTCCCCCCGAACTCAACATCCGCCTGTATAGCCACGGAGTCATAGGCCTGCATCAGCGGGTAGAGCAGCTCCGTGATTGCTATAGGTTTTCCATCGTTAAACCTTTTATTAAAATCGTCCCTGGCCAGAAACTGTGCGACGGTAAACTTGCTCGTCAGGCGCACAACGTCAGCCAAATCGAAATCTCCGAACCACTCGCTTTGCCATTTTATATCGGTTTTTTCCTTGTCAACAACCATGAAGAACTGCTTCATGTAGGTATCGGCATTGGCTTTGACTTCCTCCGCCGAGAGCATCTTACGCGTCGCCGATACCCCGCTGGGGTCGCCTATCTGCGCCGTCCAGTCGCCCACTATAAGTATTACCTGGTGACCCAGCTCCTGGAACTGACGCAGCTTTCTAAAGACGACCGTATGACCGAGGGTAAGGTCGGGAGCGCTGGGGTCGAGGCCGAACTTGAGTCGCAGCTTCCTGCCGGACTTTAACAGCCTGACCATCTCTTCTTCGATGATGACTTCTGCTACCGCCCGCCGCAGTAGATATTTAAAATCTCCAGTATTCATGGATTTACCTGCGGTTGCCATGATTAATTCAAGCCTATAGATTCAAGTATCTTCTTGCCGCGCCTTACATCTTCGGCGACCTGTTTTTTAAGCTCATCCACACTGGCGAATTTCTTCTCGTTACGAAGTTTGGCAACAAAGTCGACCGATAGTTCATGACCGTACAGGTCGCCGCTATAATCAAGCAGATAAGACTCGATAGTACGCTCGATGCCGCCGAACGTAGGGTCTTTGCCGACATTCGTCATCGATTGATATATTTTACCGTTAATGTGCGCCAGGCCGGCGTAAACACCGTCAGGCGGCAGGGCCTGCCCGGAATTAACGTCCAGATTGGCGGTAGGGAACCCAAGGCCGCCTCCCCGCCCGGCTCCGGTTACCACCTCACCGTGAAGGCTGAAGTATCGGCCAGTCAGCCGGTGCACCTTTTCCATATTGCCCTCGGCCATGGCTTTTCTGATGGCCGTGCTGCTGACTACCTCTCCGTTGATTTTCAGCGGCGGCACCACAGTGACATCGAAATCTATTTCATCTCCGAGTCGACGGAGCGTATCGGTATCGCCTTCTCTCCCTTTACCAAGGGCAAAGTCCGCGCCGATTACTATCCCGCGCATCTTGAGATGTTTTATTATAAGACCGATAAAACGGCGGGAATCCAGCCGGGCCAGCTCTTCATCGAACGACAGAGGCACGATAACATCGACGCCTTCATTCTGGAGTAACATTATTCTCGTCTGTATATCAGTTAAATAGGGCAGCTTTATCTTTGAATTAAGCAAGTCCTCGGGATGCTGACGAAACGTCACTATGCCGGAAAGCATACCTTTTCGGCCAGCCTGTTTCAGCAACTCTGAAATCAGCTGCTTATGCCCCAGATGCACGCCATCGAACACGCCAACAGTTATAATCGTATCTTTTTCAGACGAAAATTTTGCTAACTCTTCCTCAACCAGCACGGCTTCTCCTCCAACTCAAACCAACCCGATTTATCTCTATTATACTATACAAGCCCAGCCTAGCGTCAAACGTGAACACTACGCTGATTTTTGAAACCGCTATGCGAATATTGAAGCTGCGCCGGAGGCAATTCCCGGATTATCTAAAACTATAACAGACCAGCCCGGCCGGCGTCTTGGGGTAGAAATAGGTGGATTTACGGGGCATGCGGTCGCCACTATCGGCGATTGCCTTGATAACCGCCGGTTTTACCGGGTTTACGATAACCGCCAGCTGGTATTCCTGCTCCATGACCCTTTTAACCGCCTCGAGGGTATCATTGGTATAGTCGAGAAATGCCCCGATTTTCTCATGGGTCAGCCCCAGAAGGTCTTCCAGTATCACGTGGTCGACGATGCTCACATCCAGCTTCTGATAAATATCCGAGTGAAAGTACGGAATCATGGGGCTTACCTTACTGAAATCGCGGAGCGTCAGCAACATGAGCCGTTCACGGTCAAAACCGTAAAGGACCAATTTTAACTCATCCGCATTTTCAGACAGAAGTTTGTTAATCTGCGATAGTGTATCAGCTTTGTCTAACGGCATTTCCTCAACGCCGAAGCACGTCTTTAAACCAGCCATCAAACCGTCAAGCGCCGACGGTGACAGACCCCTGACCAGGCGATGCGCCGGCAGGATAACGAGCCCCGGGTCGTTGAAATCTACCAACGACATCATCACAAAATCGTACGGCTGTTCTTCCACCCCGGATGAAGAAGTGGTGCGTCTCTCTCGCCGATAGGTCAGGGCGCTTTCATAGCGGTGGTGACCGTCGGCGATATAGAGCAGCTGTTCGTTCAGACATTCACGTATACGCCCGATTACATTCTTATCCGCGATGGGCCATAACCGATGGCTCTCACCGCTGCCGACATCGGCTTCCAGTAGAGGCTTCCCGGAGGTCTGACTGTCCAGCAAGGAGGATATCACTCCTTCGCTATCTTCGTAGAGCGCCATGATAGGGCTTGTATCGGCCTGAATCGCCCATAAAAGCTGCAATCGGTCACCTTTAGGACGGGATAAAGTGCCTTCGTGTGGGCGGACAATCATCTTCTCCCACTCCTCCAGTTTTACCAGACAGCAAATGCTGCGACGCCGGCACCCGATTCCCTGACGCGTGAAAAGGTGGTCGGCTACATAGATAGACGGCTCTTTATCAACCTCGAGGATACCCTGTCCCAGCCATTTCTCCAGCGCGGCCGCGGCGCGTGTATACCTGTTCTCCGTACCTTTATCGGACGGCAGCTCACGCCCGAATTCGATTCTTACGAAATTGCGGTCGCTGCGCTGATACAGCTCCTGTTGAACCTGGGGATTAATGACATCGTAGGGAGGGCAGAGGACTTCCGACAGTTCTTTCACCTGCAATGGATTGTAGTGTACCCCGTGAAAAGGGCGAATATCCGCCAAATTTGGCTCCCTAACCGTTATATGAAGAAGTCTTCCTTACAAGTTTAACGTATGGCGGTGAAATAGCGCAAGTGTTAGTCCTGCATATTAAATTATATAATTATGCAAAAATCCCGCAGTTCCGTTATACTTTATATGAACTCGATATCCGGAGGTTACTTTGATAGTCAGGAAACTGGTAGTAGGACCGTATACGAGCAACTGTTATATCGCAGGGTCGGAAGCGACCGGGGAAGGTATGATAATCGACCCCGGCGCGAATGCTAAAGAGATACTGCGGGCCGTCGAGAAGCTGGGACTGACGATAAAACTCATCGTTTTGACTCACCGCCACCCCGACCATGTAGGCGCAGCGGCACAGGTCAAGGAAGCCACTGGCGCCGGGATGGCCGCCCATGCCGAATGCGCCAGGTACCTGCCACAATCGCCGAGCTATGTTTACGAATCGTCTTTCGAAGGCGCCCCTAAGGCCGAGCGCATCCTTGAGGAAGGCGACAGAATCGATATCGGCGACTTGCACTTTACCGTCCTGCACACGCCGGGGCACACGCCCTGCGGTATCAGCATTTACGGCGAAGGTCACGTCTTTACCGGGGACACTCTATTCAACTATGGAATCGGCCGGTACGACCTCATCGACAGCGACTACGATTCGCTGATAAACGGCATTAAAACCAAGCTGCTTACCCTTCCCCCGGAGACCATCGTACACCCCGGCCACGGCCCGGACTCCACCATCAGCACGGAGAAGCGGGCCAACCCTTTCTTGAAATAGAAGACCACAAACCGTACTGTCATTCCCGCGCAGGTGGGAATCCAGTGGGAGGGGTAAGGGGGTTCTGGATTCTCGGGTCAGGCCCGAGAATGACAATATAATAAGAAACGAGCCTTAAATAGAAAGGGGCATGACCTTTATCAATCATGCCCCTTATACTTTTTAAGCAAGTATTTTATACCGAGATGAACAGCGGGCACATCACCAGCGTGACGGTGGCGAGGAGTTTTACCAGCACGTGCAGCGAAGGCCCGGCGGTATCCTTGAGCGGGTCGCCGACAGTATCGCCGACGACTGCCGCCTGATGTGCGAATGTCTTTTTGCCGAGTACTTCGCCGTTTTCATCCTTTAACTGCCCGTCCTCAATCATCTTCTTGGCGTTGTCCCAGGCGCCGCCGCCGTTGTTCATGTAGGATGCCATCAAGATACCGACGATGGTACCAACCATGAGCACCGCCGCCACAACCATGGCGGCGTCATAGCCTCCCGGTACAAAGCGGAAGACCACCCCGATGACGATTGGCCCCAATACGGGCAGCAGTCCGGGTGCAATCATTTCCCGGAGGCCGGCGCGGGTGGTGATATCCACCGCCCTGCCGTAGTCCGGCATATGAGGATGCGCCAGGTCCTTGGGATTGAGAATCTCCGGGTCCTCACGGAACTGGCGGCGGACTTCCTCGATAATCTTGGAGGCAGTCTTGCCGACAGCCTTGATAGCCCAGGCGCTGAAGAGGAAGACAATCATGGCGGCGAGCAGCGCCCCGACGAAGACCTCGATGCGGGCAATATCAACGATATTGTAAAGACCTGTTTCGCCAAACTTGATGAAGGAAACTCTATCCAGATAAGCCTGGAAGAGCAGGAATGCGGCAAGTCCGGCAGAGACCATGGCATAGCCCTTGGTCAGGGCCTTGGTGGTATTGCCGACGGCATCCAGGCGGTCGGTTATCCGGCGCACTTCGGGTCCGGCGCCGGCCATTTCATTGATGCCGTTGGCATTATCGGTGATGGGGCCGAAGGTATCCATGGACAGTACATAAGGGCAAGTCATCAGCATTCCCATCGTGGCTACCGCCGTACCGAAGGCACCGCCACCGTGGACACTGCTCATATCACCCATCCAGAAAGATAACAGGAGAGCAAGGCCGATAACGAGCGCGGTGGCGAAAGTGGTCGAAAGACCTACCGACATTCCCATAATTATATTGGTGGCCGGGCCGGTCTTGGACGCTTCCGCAATATCCTGTACCGGTCGGTAGCGCGACTCGGTGTAGTACTGGGTAATGAAGACAATTACAATGCTGGCGATGATACCAATCGCGCCTGCCCCGAAGAGCCACCAGTTATCCAGCATGAAATAAACAGTAGCGGCCAGACCGATAACCGAGAAACCAATAGCTACGAAGTAGCCGCGGTTGAGTGCGTTCATGGCGTTCTCATTCTCTTTAGCCTTCACGCAGAGCAGGCCTATCATGCTGGCAATCATGCCGAAACCACGGACACAGAGCGGGAATAATATCCAGGCTATGTTATCCGTGGCGAGATAAGCCGCAATACCGAGTATCATAGCGCCGATATTTTCGGCAGCGGTGGACTCGAAGAGGTCGGCGCCACGGCCGGCGCAGTCACCGACATTATCGCCGACGAGGTCGGCAATCACGGCTGGATTACGCGGGTCGTCTTCCGGAATTCCGGACTCAATCTTTCCCACAAGGTCGGCACCAACATCAGCCGCTTTGGTATAGATACCACCGCCGAGCTGGGCAAAAAGCGCCACGAAGCTGGCACCGAAACCGAAGCCAACGATAAGATGCGGGGCAATCTGCGGGTTGCTGTGACCGCCGTAGGCGAAGAAGATAACGGTGACACCGATGAGACTTAAAGCCGTGATGAGAAAGCCGGACACGGCGCCGCCGCGCAGGGCGACATTAACCGCCTCCGTAAGACTTTGCTGGGCGGCGGCGGCGCAGCGTACGTTAGATTTCACTGCAATGTACATGCCGATAAAACCGGCCAGTCCGGAACAGAAAGCCCCCACGAGGAAGGCAACCGATGTACGCCAGCCGATATCAAGCGCGGTAAGCCCTTCAACCTCGGTGCCGCCCAGTACGCCCACCAGAACACCAATGACGATGGCGATTACCACCGAATAGATAGAAATGGTAGTGTACTGACGCTTGAGAAACGCCCAGGCACCCTGGAAAATTATATCGCCAATTTCTTTCATCTTGGGCGTCCCCGTGGAACGCTTGAGCACGTTCCTGGTAAGCAGTATGGCGAAGATGATTGTTATCACTCCGGCCACAGGTACAATCCAAAATATTCCTGGTAGCATATTCCCCCTTTTCCAGTAGAGCAAAAACAGCTCAAGTATTGTCTTGGATATACTTCCCGGCGAGTATTCCATATCACCGGAAACATCACCCGCCCGGCTCATTTTGAATACTTAAAAAAACAATAGAGCAGGGGTATACTAACTCCTGCTCTACGCCACTAAGTCATTTACGACTATGGTCACTTCAAAATTATACACGATTCTACACATCGTTGTCCAGAGCTTAACAACACTTGCCTTCAGCCATATTAACTCTCGCCTTAAGACCGGGTTGTTATTAACCAAACTTAATCCTGGGTATCTCGGCCTCTTTCATGCTATCGGCCATCGTCCAGAAGTAAGCCTCCCCGGTATATATCTGGAAAACAGCCAGCAGCGGGTTATCGGGCTCGGTAATGCCGAAATTCTTGACGAACGGTCTCTCTTCAATACACCTGGCTCTTATTTTCTCGTCGGTAATAAACTTAACCTTGCCGGTAACCCTCATTACCTTGTTGAAATCCTTGGTGCAATAATATGCCTCTACTTTAGGGTTCTTTTCCATCTGCTGGCACATGGCCTTGGTGGACTGTGACTGAAAATAGAACCCGGTCTCATCGGCATACCACATCCCCAGAGCCCTGACTCTCGGCTGGTCACCTTCCACGGTGGCCAGATAACAGGCCTTGTTCTCATTAGCGAAATCGGCATATTCTTTTATATCCATTTTCATATACTCCCTTTTTACAGTTACCTTATGTTTATCCCTTTGGATTCCATTTCACATCGGCGTAGCGCTCTCTCAACTTGGGTTTTTCAATTTTACCGGTAGGGTTGCGCGGTACATCACCGAAAAGGATAAGCCTTGGCCAGGCGTACTTGGGCAGCTGCGGCTCGTAGTATGCCCTCATTTCCTCTTCGGTCAGGTCTACGTCTTCTTTGGGCTGGACTATGGCAGCGACTACCTCACCGTATCTATCATCGGGGATACCAATGATGGCCACATCCTTGACCTTGGGCTGGCCGATGAGGACGGCTTCCAGGTCGACGGGGAAGATATTCTCGCCGCCGCTGATAATCAGGTCTTTCTTCCTGTCTATATAAGATATAAACCCATCCTCGTCCTGTCTTACGAGGTCGCCGGTGTAAAGCCACCCATCGCGCAGGGTCTCGGCGGTTTTTTCCGGGTTCTTGTAGTAGCATTTCATGATATTGGCGCCTTTGATAATCATCTCGCCAACGCCTCCCGCTGGAACATCATTATCATTATCATCAACAACGCGCGCGTCCAGATTAATCCGCGGATACCCGAAAGAGCCAAGTTTATGAAAATTCTCCAGGCCAAGATGCATGCAGGGTCCGGCCGATTCCGTAAGACCGTAATTTTCTTCGTAATCGATATTCGGGAAGAATTTAATAAAACGCCTTACGAGTACCGGCGGTATAGGCTGCGCGCCGGAGTGGACGAGCCGCAGGGAACTAACGTCATAATCAGCCAGTTTCAAATCGCCTCTATCAAGGGCGGTGACGATATCCTGGAGCCAGGGCACCAGCAACATGCAAATAGTTATCTTTTCTTTATTGATGGTCTCCAGTATAAGCTTGGCCGTAACTCTCTCGCCCCCGGTGGTCATGACGGCCCGACCGCCGGCAATCAGACTGCCGAACCAGTGCATTTTTCCGCCGGTATGATACAGCGGCTGGATAAGCAGGAAGGTATCATTCCGGGTCTCCCGGTGGGAGAAATTTTCGTTAACGGCGGTATGTTCCAGGCTGCGATGGCAGAGGCACGTCGCTTTAGGGTCGCCGGTGGTGCCGGATGTAAAGTAGAGACCGGCTTCGTCTTCGCCGCTCAACTCAATATCCGGAGGCACAGGCGAAGACTTTGCCAGCACATCTTCGTAAGCCTCCATGCCTTCCGGCAATTTTTCGCCCACGAAGATATAGTGTTTAATCGTCGGCACATCACCGCGGATTTCCTCGACCCTCTCGGTAAAGCTCTCATCCAGCATCATAATTTTAGGCTCGGCGATATCCACGCAATATTTAATCTGCCGGCTGATAAATCTGAAGTTAACTGGGGCTGCCATGGCACCGGTTTTGAGTATGCCGAAATAAGCCTCCAGCCACCTGGTGGAGTTCATCATCAGGTGAACGACGACATCGCCTTTCTTTATTCCCCTAGCGATGAGGGCATTGGCGACGCGGTTGGCATTATCGTCAAACTCTTTCCAGGTAACTTCTTTTCTAAAATTCTTGCTTGGAATTATCTCCACCAACGCCGTGGAATCGGGCGTTAATCTAGCGTTTCTGGCGAGTATTTCTGTTATGGTCATAATGTCAGCTCCTTCTCATCCAAATATGTTGATATCAGGGATTTAGTGAATGCGAACATGTATCAATTAAGTACATCTCATGATTGCCACTTGCTGGCATGATGGGCACGATTGATTATAGTGTATTTTGGTGAAAATTGTCAATTTACCCAGCTTGGAGCACTATCTGGCACTGTGTTATAATTCTATTAAGGAAAATTTGGAAAATGATGGAACAACTTGAAAAAATCGAAAAGCGTTACGATGAGCTTAACGAGAAGATGGCCCAGCCCGAAATAGCGACCGACCTCGACCAGCTACAGGCGCTGGCCCAGGAAAGAGCGACCATCGAAGATACCGTAACGACGTACCGCAAACACAAAGACGCGCAAAAGTCGCTGGAAGAAACCAGGGCTATGCTGAACGACGACCTCGATGAGGAAATGACGAACCTGGCCAGGCAGGAAATAGAGTCGCTGGAAACACAACTGAAGGAGCTGGCGGAGAGACTAAGGCTGTCCCTGTTGCCCAAAGACCCCAACGACGAGAAGGATATCATCATGGAAATACGGGCGGGGACGGGTGGTAACGAGGCAGCGTTATTTGCCGCCGACCTCTTCCGCATGTACACCAGATACGCTCAAAACCACCGCTGGAAGACCGATATCATCAGTATGAGCGAAAGCGGCATCGGCGGCTTTAAAGAAATAATCTTCGAGGTAAAAGGCGAGGGCGCTTACAGTCGTCTTAAATACGAGAGCGGCGTCCACCGCGTCCAGCGCGTGCCCGTTACCGAGGCCTCCGGTAGAATTCATACCTCCACGGCTACGGTGGCCGTATTACCCAAGGCCGAGGAGGTGGATATAGGCATCAACCCCGACGACCTCAAGATAGACGTTTTTCACAGCGGCGGCGCCGGGGGACAGAACGTTAACAAGGTCGCCACGGCCATACGCATGACCCATCTCCCTACGGGCATGGTCGTTGTCTGCCAGGACGAGCGCTCGCAGCTCCAGAATAAGGTAAAAGCCATGTCCGTACTCCGCACGCGTCTTCTGGATATCGAACGGCGCAAACAGCAGGAGCAAATTACCTCGGACAGACGCTCGCAGGTAGGCACGGGCGAACGCGCCGAGAAGATAAGGACGTATAATTACCCGCAGGACCGCATTACCGACCACCGCATCAGCACGAACATTCACAACCTGCCCAGGTTTATGGAGGGCGAGCTTGACGAGCTTATCGACTCCCTGACCGCCAACGAGCAGGCCGAGCAACTCGAGGGACAATCAGTGTGAACCGCCGACAGGCTTTAACTCTTTCCCGCAGGACCCTGGCAGACAATCATATCGACGACGCATCACTTGAAGCAGAAATTCTCTTAAGACACGCGCTCGAGATAAATCGCGTTCAACTTTATTCGGACCTTGAACGCGATATAATTCCCCTGCATGAAGAAGCCCTGAAGAAATTACTGGAACGCCGTATTCAAGGGGAGCCATCGGCCTATATCACCGGACACCGTGAATTCTACGGACTCGATTTCCGGGTCGACCGTGATGTCCTCATCCCACGTCCTGAAACCGAAATGCTGGTTGAAAAAGCTATAAGCCTTACCCGCAGCCACCCCATATCCAGCATAGCCGATATCGGCACCGGCTGCGGCGCCATAGCCCTTAGCCTGGCGGTGAATCTCCCGACCGTAACTATTTATGCCACAGACGTATCGGCAGCAGCCCTGGGAGTCGCCCGGGCCAACTGTCGCAAACACGGCGTGACGGATAGAATCATCCTGCTGGAAGGCGATATGCTGGAGCCGCTGCCGGAACCCGTCGATATAATAATCGCCAACCTGCCGTACGTCAGAGAATCCGATATGCCACCCGGCGGCCGTTTGAGATTCGAGCCGGCCCTGGCGTTAAACGGAGGTGAAAACGGACTTGATGGGATAATGTCTTTATGCCATCAAGCAGGTAATAAACTCCGTGGTAACGGTTTTATTCTCCTGGAGATAGGACAGGGGCAGGCCGAAGCCGTAACCGCACTTTTCCAGGATATTTTCCCGTCGTCCCGGATTGAAATCGAAAGTGATTTAGCCGGAATAGAGCGTATCGCCAGCTTGCGTTTGACATTGAGTCGGAATAGATGCTAAATTAAAGCTGAATTCCTTCAAAATTAGATTCATTAAACCTCTAGAAAGAGGGCATGTTTCAGATGAATATAATCGTTTGCGTCAAACAGGTTATCGACCCAGAGGCACCGCCGAGCACATTTAATATCGGTGCCGACAGCAACAAAGCTGAAATGCACGGCGTTCCGCCGGTAATCGATCCTTACGGAGAGTTCGCGGTAGAGGCGGCTTTGAGGATTAAAGAAGCCAAAGACAGCAAAATTACGGTAATCAGCCTGGGCGCTGGCCTATCGCGCGAAGTTATTAAAAAGCCGCTGGCCATGGGCGCCGATGGACTTGTTCTGCTGGAGGACGAGGCCTACACAGGCGGCGACAGCTGGTCGACAGCTACCGCGCTGGCCGCCGCCATCCAGAAAATCGGGGAATACGACCTTATCCTTTGCGGTCGTGAAGCCTCGGATACCAACGCCGGACAGACCGGGCCGGGAATCGCCGAGATACTGGGGCTGCCCTGCGTGACGATAACACGCAAAATTGATATTACCGACGGCAAAGCCAAAGTGGAAAGGGTAACCTCGGACGGCTACGATGTTATAGAAATGCCAATCCCGGCGGTAATAACCGTCAGCAACGAAATAGGAGAGCCGCGCTACCCAACAATAAAGGGAATTATGGCCGCCAAGAAAATCGAGCCGGTGGTCTGGAAACCAGCCGATATAAACTTGGATACTTCCCAAATAGGGGAGGCCGGGCAGCATACCCGGCTGCGCAAGCTGTTTCAGCCGGTACATGAAGGCAAATGCGAGTTCGCCGAAGGGGACAGCCCCGAAGAAGCGGCGGTAAACCTGGCACAAAAATTAAGGGAAGCTAAAATATTATAACCCGCTTTCACAGGTTCTTAACAATTAATGATTAATATTATGGGAGCTAATGATGGCCGATTATAAAGGAATAGCGGTTTACTGTGAGATAAAGAATAATAATATCCTGCCGATTTCCGCCGAAGGACTCGGTATAGGCAGAAAGCTGGCCGATGACTCCGGCCAGGAGTTGGCGGCGGTACTGGTCGGCAGTAATACCGGCAGTCTTGCCCAGCAGGCCATCGCTCAAGGCGCCGACAGGGCGTACGTCGTTGATGACCCGTTACTCAAAGACTATAATACGGACGCCTACGTTAATGTCATGGAGAAGGTAATAAGCCAGATAACTCCCCAGGTTCTTATCATGGGGCAGACCGATTCCGGACGCGACCTGGCTCCAAGGCTGGCTTTCCGGATGGGGATTACGGTCACCATGGACTGCGTCGACCTGGCCATAGACCCGGAATCGAAGCGCCTGCTTCAAACCAAGCCCGTTTACGGCGGTAACGCGCAGGCCGTTTTTACCAGCGAGTCCGACCCCCAGATGGTTACCATACGCACCAAAGCCATGACAGCCCTCGAACCGGACGCTTCCCGGAAAGGAGAGGTTACCAATATCGCCGCCGACTTGAAAGAGTCCGATATCAGAACGAAGATAGTGGAAAGAGTGGTAGAAGAGGTAGCCGGTTTGAAAATCGAAGATGCCGAGATAGTAGTCTCCGGAGGCAGGGGTATCGGCAGCGCTGAAGGATTCCAGCAGCTCGAAGAACTGGCAAAAATACTCAAGGGGGCGGTGGGGGCAAGTCGTCCGCCCTGCGATAACGGCTGGGTCCCGGATACCGTACAGGTAGGGCTTACCGGCAAGATAATCGCGCCGGAACTATATTTCGCCATAGCCATATCCGGCTCCAGTCAGCATATGAGTGGCTGTTCCGGTTCAAAGGCAATTGTGGCGATTAACAAAGATGTAGAAGCGAATATTTTCCGCCAGGCGCGTTTCGGCGTCGTGGGCGACTGGAAAAAGGTGCTCCCGGCTTTTACCGAAAAGGTTAAAGAGCTTCGGGCCTCTTGAGATACTATGGCCGCGCTAAATACCTTTTTTAACATCTTGAACTTAAAAAAAGTAATTTGCTATAATACGTTATTGAACAATATGACTCTATTTTAATATGTGTTCGTAAGGTGGTAAAAATATGAAAGTTTTAAAATTTTTCTCTCTCCTGGTTCTTCTCGCAATGCTGACAACCTTCTCCCTGACTGGCATCGTCCTGGCACAGGACGGAGAAGAGGCTGCCACGGATAATACTACCCCGGAAGTCGAGCCTATATCAGAGGAACCCCCGGAGCCCGAACCTATCGCCGCAGTGGAAGAAGAGACTATCAGCATGTCTACCGAATACCCGGAGATAGAGGCGATTGCTACAGAAAGCTTTGAATACAGTGTAAAGCTTGATTACAAAGGGGCAGAAGACAGGATTTTTGACCTGAATACCATAGTGCCCGCGGGCTGGAGCGCTTATATAACCCCGCAATATGAATCAATCAGGATACCTTCAATAAAAATAGAAGGCTCGGAATACGCAGTCAGCTCAAAGTCCGTTAAAGTGAATGTCAGCCCCCCGACCTGGCCGATAGCCGAGCCTGACGAATATATCATAACCCTGGAGGCAACCTCCGACGACGTGGTCGGTTCAATCGAGCTTACCGCAAAAATTGCCGCCAAGTATGTCCTGGAAGCCAAACCGGCCAACGAGCTATACAATACCAGGGCCAAGGCCGGCAAGGACAACATTTTTACCTTAGACGTTACCAACTACGGCACAGACTCCCTGAATAATATAACCTTCTCTACAAACCATCCGGAAGGATGGGAAATAACGTTCACACCGGAGAAGATAGACGTTTTAGAGATAATCACGCCGAAAACCGTCGATGTCAATATTAAACCCCCGCCAAAGACGGTAGCCGGCGACTACATGGTTACCTTGAGGGTGAACGGGAAAGAGGCTTCAGCCGATAAAATATCCGTCCGCGTTACCGTGGAAACACCCACTATCTGGGGATGGGTCGGCGTGGCTATTATTGCCGTCGTCATTATCGGCCTGATTGTAATCTTTATGAGATTCGGCCGGCGATAGTATATGACTGATACATTGGCTATAGATA
>DAOUDZ010000104.1:0-13351 GCA_034430575.1 Dehalococcoidales bacterium | reverse complement strand
TATGGTGCGGCACCTGGACTTCCGGGGTATCTTCGATGCTTACTATCTTGGCATCGGGGGGAATAAAGGTAGTGAGAGCGTTCAGCAGGGTAGTTTTACCGGAGGCCGTTTCCCCGGATACCCAGACATTCATGCCTTCCTGGAGTATGATGGAGAGATAGGCGGCCATATCGTAATTCAGCATGCCGAACTGGATAAGCTCCAGTATGCTTAGCGGTGTGTCGCTGAACTTCCTGATGGTGAAGTTGCTGCCACGCTTGGACACGTCGGTGCCATAGACGATATTAATACGTGACCCATCAGACAGGGTGGCATCGACGACCGGCTCGCGGAAGGTGACCGGGTGCTTGATGCCTTCCGCCAGCTCGATGACGAATTTGTCCAGCGACTCGTTGGTCTCGAATCCAATGCTGGCACGGAGACCGCCGAATATTTTATGTTCCACGAAGATATTACCGAGACCGGAACATGAAATATCTTCAATGTTAGGGTCCAGTATCATGGGGTCCAGGAGACCCATGCCTTCCAGCTTACGCCGCAGCAGATACCGGAGGCTGATGTACTGGAAATTGGTTATATGTATCTTCCCCTTGGAATTACCTTTGGATTTAAGGAAAGGAATATTTTTCTCTTTTTTGTTATTGCCCTTTTTATCGCCTTTACCCTTTTCGGGATTCTTGTCGTTTTCCGTTTTTGGCGCATCCGGTTTGTAGCCGCTAACTGTAACGACTCTATCGACGATGTCCATGATGATTTCGAGCCGTTTTCCGGAATCTACCACGCCCTCGAGCTCTTCGACATAGTCGGCGAGCTTCAACTCAATCTCGTCGAGGGTACTGTCCTGGGCATCAATCATGCTCGGTTCCACAGCGATATAATAGTCCCTGATATCATCCAGGTTGGCCAGGACGTGTACGAATACGCCGCCGCCGACGTTGTAGAGAAGGTTGGGGTCCTTGGTTCCCTTCAATGCTCGCGTCACTTTTTCATAATACTGCGGGATGCCAATCTTATCTTCCGGAAGCATACGCAGGTACTGGAGAAGATGCGGGTTTTTCTTGCATACTTCCTGGAACTCGGCCGGGAGTTTCGAGTATATCGGGCATTTCTCCACGGCGGACCCGCATTCCTTCCCGCATTCCCCGGGACAGGCTTTTATTTCAAACGGCAGACGAAGCATCTAATCTCCTAGACTCTAGCTTTAGCAAGCGGGATTATCCGCATACCCATTTTGGGTTCGATGTCGAAACTGACCACATCACCGGTAGGGCGCTCGGCGCCGCGTACTTTAAGTACCTCCATGAGTTTTATCATGCTATCGCCGACCTGCTCCAGGCGCATTCTGAAACGCGCGTCGCATAATGAGCGGGTACGGGAAAGCATATCTTCCTCAAAAGCGTAGGAATGCGCTACCACGATTATCGTTTTTCCCTCGTCACATAAGCCTTTGCATCTGGAAAAGAAATCAATGATGGCCACCGGGTTGCTGTGCGCCACCAGCAGAGTGATGGAGTCAACTATTATCAGTTTGAACTCCTGCGGCTGGTTGGAGAAATGGTGCGTCAGCACATAAAACGGTTTCTGACCGCCCTGCATGCTGCTGTGGAAGGTCAGCGGGTAAATTCGCAGGTGGTCCGCCAAGAAGTGGTCATTTACGTCCATTGCCAGCGATTCCATCTGGCTTATCAGACTTCTGATATTATTTTCCGTGGTATAGTAAGCAACCGAGATTTCTCCGGTCACCAGGGTGCCGTTGGTTAAGTGCTGGCACAGGACGCTCTTGCCGGCGTCAGAGTGGCCTTCGATGAGACATAAAGAACCGAGTGGTATACCGCCGCCTAGCTTCTCATCGACTTCCGGCACGCCGGTAACTATAAACTCCTTCTTTTTCTTTGTAGCCATTGTTTATCACCTCTTTCGCGCGGGGTTTTCAATTTTTACGCTTTTGAGGAGCGTCATCACTATTCTCCTCCAGGTTAAGGTCTATACAGAATTCCTTGCTCTTACCGTCGCCGTTAGGAAATACGAGTTTCAGTTTAGCAGGAGATTCTTTGTGTTTATCCACCGCGATAATTTCATCCTCGGTCGGTTCAGCCTCGCTGGCGGCTTCGCTCCAGGAAGGTATTACCGGGTTGAGGGGGGCATCGTCTCCCGTCAGGATGCCGTGGAGCGACAGCATGGACTGGCTCCAGACTTCCGCGTTGTTGAGGACCTCGGGTCGCTCTGCAGATATCTCCGCGAGGTGTATAATGATTTCTTTCAACTCCGGAGATAGATGCCCGCTGATGCCGTAGACCTCCAGGAACATAGGCAACTGGTCGTAGCCTATTTCTTGCTTGGCCCTGGAAATCCAGTTAATTAAATTGGCAAGCATATTGACCTTCGGTATAGCTGAACTTACTTCGGCAGTAGTAATTCTGTCATAGTCCACGGGCTGTTCCTCCTCTTCAGACATCTCTGGTTCAGGCGTGGTGGTTTCACCTTCTTCAAAAAGCTCTTCGGGTTCACTGAATTCGTCATCATCGCCGACTGTTTCTTCTTCAAGGGTATCTTCAGGAGAAAGCTCTGTTTCATCAGGAGAAAGCTCTGTTTCATCAGGAGAAAGTAACGAGTCTTCCGGTGAAAAATCCTCCTCATCGCTGACATGGCTTTCATCCGAAGCCACGCCGGATTCTTCTCCCATCGGGTTCTCCATATCGAGCAGGTCTTCATCCTCGGGGACAGCTTCCGCTTGATCCTCGTCAGATTCTTCAGTACTTTGCTCGGCAGGCACTGCATCTTGAGGCTCTTCGGCCAGAGCTTCGGCGGCTTTATTGCCTATTGCGTTTGCGATGCTGCCGTTGATAGTCACTTTCTGTTGGCCGTCACTGCCCAGAGCCGCCAGTATAGTGGAAAATTCCGAAGATGGAAGTTCCATGTTCAGCAGGTAATCTCTCACGCTGGCCAGTGACTGCTTTACTTCGCCCTTCAGCAGTTTAATTTCATCTTGAATAGTCTCTATTTGTTTATCTTCCGCCATGACGTTTTACCCCCTTTTCCCTTCAAGCTCTTCTCGAAGGCTTTCCCGTACCAGATCGTTAGGAATGGGTGTTTGAGCTTCCATGATGTAAATTCGGATATCGAAGAGTATCTTTTTCAATTCATCGCTTACTTGCTGCAATTCATTTTCAACTGAATCGACACCGGTTTCCGTTTCTATATCGGTCTTGGTTTCCATGTTACCTCCTTACATTTGAGATACGGATGTAAATAACGCGCTGGCTAGTGCCGGCAGGATAAGAAGGGCTAGGCCGGAAATAGCCGCCGTAATTCCAAAATTGCTTAATATTTTATATTTGCTCCCGCCCTCTGCCAGGCTGGGAACGATGGAGTTGGCTATCGTGAATATCAGCACCAGTGGTAATACCATCTGGTGCATTATCTCCAGGCCGGAGAGATTAAAACTGGACATAGAGCTAAGGGAAGGGGCTCCAGACATCGTGGGCATCGTTTCCTGGGCTTTTGTCACCATGCCGCCGAAAGCTACGATAACCTCGGTGATGAAGACCAGTATGATAACGACGGCGGTATGCATGGTGATGCAGAGCCAGCGGAAAGGACCGGATATCGTCCTTCGTTTTGCCCTTAGCCGCGCAATCCGGTTGGCGAAGGAAGCGGCGTGCTGGCCGGCCTGTCCCGCCGAACCGCCGACTTCAATAGCGTCATAGAACATGCCCACGCTGCGGTGAGCCAGCTCGCTGCCGGTCTCATCGATGAATATCTTCCAGGATAGCTTAGACTTTATACCGGCGGTGAGTCTCGTGTGCAGGTTCTTTACGGAACTCCGCAGCACATTGATGGCATCGAGGTCAAGCCGTCCCAGCGCGGCATTAACCGTTGTGCCCAGGGCCGTGCAAACGCCGCCCAGCGAACGTAAGAACGTTCCCACTTCATCGTCCCTCTTGAATACTTTCCGGTTGTCCCGCGACATTATGAAGCCGACAGGGAAGACAATTCCCGCCACTATCAGAAACGCCAGTCCCAGGTTCTGTCCGGTTAACAAAAAGAGAGCGCTGACCCCTACGGCAATCGGGAGGATGGGTTTGATGAGCTTGCCAGCGAGCTTTTGCTCTTTGGAGCCCGCCCAGCGCAGGACCATGGTCTCCTTTGGCGAGATCAGCCAGATAAGCCAGACGCCGACGGCGGTAGTACTGACGGCGATGAACGCCATGGCTATAATAAGGGATGTCTCGATTTTCCAAATCATGGTGGAGACTATCCCGATAACTACCACCAGGACCGCCGAAAGGATGAGCGAGACATAAGCGTCGGTCCACATTTTCAGGCCTTCCAGGCTTCTGGTATATTCGTTTTCATAATCCTCGGCGCGGGCGCTAGCTTCTCTCATGAGAAAATCGGCTTCCGGTTCGCCGGAGATGAGGGAACTGGAAAAGCGAAGCAGCAGGCCTTTCACATCTTCTTCCTTGAGAGGTTCTCCCACGGCGCGGCAGGCCCGGGCATAATCGTACTTCAGTCTTTTGCGGGCCAGCTCCACTCTATTAAAATATTCCGCAGAGGCGCACTGCAGACTGGCGGAACGCTCGAATATCTGGTCGCGCGGCACACCGGCGGCGGCGATGGTGGACATGTATGAGATCTGGTAAAACATGTCAAAGCTCATCAGGCGGTTGGTCTTATTCTTGCCCTTACCTTTTTCGTCGCCTCTGGATATTAAATTTTTCAACTTCTCCAGCATGTCTCTTCCTCTATTGAACCACTATCCTGGTCTGGTCGGATGGGTCCAGGGTGTCGTCATCTATTTTTAAGCACAGGTATCCATCATCGGCGGAGCCGTTGCCTATTACTTCCCCGTAATAAGAAATCTCCAGATAATCGCTGTCGTCGACCACCGTATAGCCGGGGAAGTCGTAACTGACGCTTTTAGTCAGCCAGTAATCCACCTCGGTATGCAGCAGGTAGGCATCCGCAGCCTCATCCGCAATTACCGTTCTCACCGTGCCGTCCGCCTGCCGGACGATTATTTCAATGTCGAAGTTAATCTCGTTGTTCTGGATATTGGACAGTCCTGAAGATAGGCAGCGATAATACACCATCCAGGTTTCCGCCGGAATCTGGCTGATGCCGGAAAGCGGAAACACGTGCCTGGCGTACCTGCTGGTATCGTCATGGTTGTACAGCAGCCATCGACCCTCGGTCCTGTGCAGGACAAATGTTTCATGAGTTACGGCGCCGCCGTCGGCCTCAACGGCTTCCACCAGTTCGTAATATTCGGTGTTGCTTATGGTGGTATTTTCCGAGTGGGGAGTGAGCAGCGTGTAGCCGGGCTCCCAGAACGAAATAGAATCGTAAACCCCGTTGGGAGTAACCACGGTGATATCGCCGGTGGTGCCATCGTCCGGGAGGGGATTAAGGCTGGCCAGGGTTATCAGGCTCTCCTCGGGATTAACGATATTCGGCTCGAAGTATTCCGTCGGCCCGTTCAGTCCTATTCTTGCCTTTTTCCACTCGTTATCGCTTAAATTGCCGGTCGTATAAGGCAGCCATTCGGTGTGGTATTCCCCGCCGTCATCGTAATAATGGACGATAAAGTCCCATTTATCGTAGCTGGCCAGCTTGGTCTGGCCGCTATTCTCCGTGATTACCCGCAGGCGGTCCGCCCAAGAAAGGTACGTAGCGCGCAGTATGGTCAGGTCGGTCCTGGATACTTCGCTCTCCCTCAAGGCAATTTCATCCACGCTTAGGGCGGTAGAGTCAGCCGAGGTGAGAATTCCCTGGGACAATGTCATGCCTCCTAGTACTATCATGGCTATACATATAATTGAGACGACAGCAGTCGCCATATCATTCGCTCCTTAGTAATCTTTCCCATTAGTAGTAATTTATTTCCTCCCGCACCGACTCATTAAGGCGAGAAATAGGTAGAAGCCGTAATCCCGCTGGGGGTGACCACGATAAACATATTCGTGGTACCGGCGCCCACCGATGGGTCAAGCTGGGCTCTTATCATTATTTGCTCATGGGGATTCAGCACATTCGGCTCGAACACCTCAGCTCCACCGTCAAGATGAATCCAGGCCACTTCCCATTCGTCGTCGCCCAGGGTCTCTTCGGTGTAGGGGAGCCAGTCCACGTGATAGGTGCCGGTGCCGTCGTAGTACTGCACGATGATATCCCACTTATCAAAATCAGCCAGCTTGGTCTGGCCGGTGTTTTCCAGTGTAACTTCAACAGTATCGGTAGCAGGCTGCTCGGCGCTGATAGGGGTTAGCTCCGTTCTCATGATAGTTTCGCCTCTCTGGCCAACCTCGTCGAGCCTGGTTGCGCTGGCATCGACTGACGTCATGAACCCCTGGGACATTGTCATGCCGCCGAATACTACCAGGGCAATACATATTATTGAGACAATAGCCGTCTCCATGATTCCTCTCCGTTACATGCTAAAGTAAAATTCGTCGGATATTCCGTTCGGTATAATAAACTTGGTAAAGTAAGTCCCCGTACCGGGGTCGATAGCGTAAGTTATAGTTACTTTTAAGGTGGCGCTGGTCTGCCACTCGGTATCATTCTCCAGGTTGTAGTCCCATTGTGGAAAGACTCCCCCCGCATCCTCGAAGTAGGGGATGCGTGAGAAGTTATCCGACGGCCCGAGGAACAGGTCACTCTCATCCACGTCGACAATTCGCTGGGTGCCCACGTTCTTTACCCACAGGTAAATATACGTGCGGTTGGCACTATTTGCCGCATGAACGATATTTATCCGACTCTTCATCCGCTCATCGACCTGTTCGGCCATGCTGACCATGGCCTGGCTGGAGCGGTTTACCATCGGATAAACACTGTTGAAGACAAATATCATACACACAACTCCCGCTATTATAAGTAGTGCTGTAGTTATGGCCTTGTCCACAAAAGACCTCCATTATTCCTCGGGAGCGGATGCTTGTGAATCTCCACATCTCCCACAGCTTCCGGAAGCGGGTAGCACCCACTTAACGTCACACAGGTTTGGGGTGGGGGCCCGGCCGGAGACCCCCACCCGCTGTCAAACTTAAACTAACTAAACCAGCTCTTAACGCAGGTTCATTATGGTATCCATGTAGGCAGGGCTAGTGCGCTCAATGGTCATCACTGCTCCAGAAGGCGTCAATACGACGATGCTGAAGGTGGTATTGATGTTCAGGTCCGGGTTGAGAGCATCGATAAGATTGCCGGGCGTAGTGGCCGCACCGCCGATAGTTACCTGGAATTTCTCATCGCTTTCCAGCAGGTCATCACCATCTTCTTTCCCCAGCTTGCTAACGGACCAGTAGAGGTTGTCCACTGTCTGACCCTTATCAAGATAGTTAATGATTACCTTGTTGGCAGTACCGGTGGCGGTTCCATTAGCGCCGTTTGTAGGCGGGGTGAAATCAACCGCTTCGCCACCGAGCGCGTTGGCTAAGGTGAGGGTTAACTGCTGGATTCTACCAGTAGAACCGGAAGAGTTGGCAGTAGCAATAACCGAGCCCCTTATCTCCAGGGTGCTCTGTGCTTCCTTCAGACCGGAATAGACAGCCTCCTGGCCCTTCTGCGTGGTGAAAAGGCCGGCCGATAGTACTGTGTAAGCGAAGACCGCTGCCACCACGACGAAAGCAATCAGGATAATAGCGGTCTCTAAGCCGGTAATACCTTTCTCACGTCTTAGAAATTTATTAAGCATTTTTCCTCCTTTATTGGTTGTATGGTGGGTATTACTCTAGCGCAGGTTGATGATAGTATCGATGTACGCAGGTGTAGTGCGTTCGATGTTCAGCACGGCGCCAACCGGGGGTACTACTTCCAGGGTGAAGGTAGTATTAGTACCCAGCAAATTGTCGGCAAGGGCATCGATCAGGTTGCCGCCGGCCGTGCCATTGGCGCTATTTCCAACGGTTATCTGGAATTTCTCGTTGGTTTCCAGCAGGTCGTCGCCATCGGTGCTGCCCAGCGCTGATTTGGTCCAGTAAAGGTTGTCGGCAGTCTGGTTCTTGTCGATGTAGTTGATGACTACCTTGTTAGTGGCAGTAGTTCCGGTTTTAGCTAGACCAGTGTGATTGGCAGACTGGGCTGGTTCGGTGAAATCAATCTCTTCTCCGCCCAGTACGTTGGCCACGACGAATGTTACCTGCTTGATGTCGCCGCCGGCAGCGGTGGCTGTGGCGATAACGGGACCTCTAAGTTCAAGGGTGCTCCTGGCTTCTTCGAGAGCGGAATAGACTGCTTCCTGGGCCTTCTGGGTGGAGAACAGGCCGGCGGAAAGCGCCGTGTAAGCGAAGACCGCGGCCACCACGACGAAAGCAATCAGGATGATGGCGGTCTCCAGACCGGTGATACCTTTCTCATGATTCATGAATTTCTTTAGCATTTTTCCTCCTTAGTTAATGGGAATTTTCAAGTAAGGTATTTTTTCCTTGGATTTCCTTAACGTTTCTAGTTCTTAATTAATCACCCCCTTCCATTTAGTTACTTTTTATCTTCAGTTGTTACACCTTATATTCACATTATCATCACTCTCCTTTGCACCGGTTTACCGTCTCATCTGGCTAGTGCTTATCCGTCATCCGGATAAGCTCGCCGTCTTAAAGGGAACGTAAACCAGCTCGTAATTATTAAATATCGCCGGACGGATACTATCGGTACTGCCGCCGGGCTTCGAAAAATCGGTACTATCCGGGGTTATCGGTAGCGCGTGCTCGTATTTTTGCGGCTGGCCGGGCAATATAATGGTAGTAACCGGTATCTGTGCCATGGTCAGTACCATGACCATACCCGCTATAAAAGCAAGAACCATCCATAAACGGGTGGAGCTTTCTTTATAATTATTTGCGTATTTACTTAGTATTTTTGAAAATTCCCGCATCTTTTTACCATTACCGCTGGCAAATGATGATTCCACTAATACAGGTTTACAATCTGGTCAACTCTGGCGGGGACGGTGCGCTCGAGAATGAGCACGGCGCCCACGGGCGGTTTTACTTCCAGCTGGAACTTGTGATACGGACCCGGCTTCCACTCGTCACTGACATTTTCTCTGACACAGGTAAGGTCGACCGTAATCATGAATAACTCATTCTTATCGAGCAGATTATCGGTGGTATCCGTGTTCAGCCTCTCCATCGTCCAGTTTATCGTTGGGATTATCTGGTAAGCGTCGGCATACGAGATAACGACCTTGTTGGTGGAGTTAGCCGAGGAAGTATCGGTGAAGTCTATCATACCGCCTCCCGTGGTGGTGGCCAGGGTGAAGTAGACTTCCGTAAGTATGCTGCTCTCCATTTTCCCATAGACGTTACCTTTTACTTCTATGGTGCTCTCGGCCTCCTCAAGGCCAGAATGGATAGACTCCTTTGCTTTCTGGGTAGAAAACAGGCCGGCTGAAAGAGCAACATAGGCAAACACCGATGCTACGATTACAAAAGCAATGAGGATGATAGCTGTTTCTATTCCGGTGATGCCTCGCTGGTTCATAAATATCCGTTTTAAAAATCTGTACATGACAATTTACCCCCTGGCGATGGCATGGATACTTCCAATCTACCTCTGATGGCCAATAGTGAATAGGAGACCATCCCCAATCTTGGTATGTCATTTTCCTAATAATCATCTGGGAGTGTTCTCTTATAAGAAAGTAAGGTAATCACCATAACGAATTGAGGGTTAGTATCTATTGCAAATTAGGGGGTGAAATGACAAAATCAAAAGCGAAAGGCTATTTGAATTCGCCATATGGCGTAAAATCAAACGAAAAATTAATGATATTTTAATGGTATGTTTATGAATATTTATTAATCTCTTTATACTTCTGGCTTACAATCATAAATGGTTGTTAATAAAAGTACACGGAAAATGGGGAGAGGGAAAACCGAAAAAGGGTATAAAGAGAAAGGTAAAAGAATGATTCAGGAAAAATCAGACACCGTAAAATTGTATATAGTTGAAGAGCAGGAAATTTATCGGGAGATGTACAATTACATACTGCCCAGCCATTCCAACATTGAAATACTGCGGGTCTCGGGAAACGGCGAGGCAGGAGCCATGGAGAGAGCGGTATCTGAACTTTATCCTGATGTTTTATTATTAAGTGTCAAGAAGCTGGATACGGAAATTATTGAAGAGCTCGAGCGAATCAGGAACGACTACCCCAAGATGGGAATAGTCATTTTAATCATATTTTACAGCTCCCAGGATATTGAACTGCTGCGCCGTCTGGCGCTCTGCGGAGAAAGCGGTATGGCACTTTTCTTGAAACAGTCTCTTGATAAAGTCCAGCAGCTCTGCCAGTTTATTTTAGCAGTCAGCCAGGGACAGGTTATCCTGGACCCACCGCTGGCTACTTTTATGTTCGCCGGCAAGCCGGAGTGCCCCTTCCTGAAGCAGCTTACCACCCGCGAACTGGAAATCCTTAGCCTTCTCTCCCAGGGCTACACGAACTCGGCCATAGCCCAGACCCTCTTCATCGATATTAAAACCGTCGAACATCACCTGAATAGTATGTACAGTAAGCTAAAGGCAGACCCTGATTATAATACCAAACACTTGAGAGTTAGTGCCGCCCGTCTTTACCTGGAAACGATGGGTGGTATGTACAAAAAAGAAGAAACACTGGCACGCGCCGGGGCGCGCTGAAGACCTTAAAGAAAGTAGATAACCAGCTCCTTAATATTCCAGACTACTATAAGAATAAGCAGGCCGATTGACGGCCAGAGAAGCCTGCCCGGCATCAACCATGCAATAAGAATAGGGATAGCCAGTTTGACTACCAGAAGTAACGCGGGGATTTGAATGAGATACCTGATAAACGGATTAAATTCAGTCAGACCGAGGTTCGTCGCCAGGACCGTTAGAGTAAGGTCGAACTGGCTCAAAAGAATAAAAGAAGCCTTTTCAGCGGTACACCTTCTAAACGTTGCCGAAGAATCCCACCAGCTGGTTTCCATTCCCGTAATCAACCGCCCTTTACGGAAGCATTAAAAGTCCTTTTACAGTCTTACCCCTTATAGTACCCCAGTCCGCTGCATTACTACAAATTATCTCCCGCCACTGAAATATCTATTACCGCCCGTGCCGCGTTCGCATCATTCTTGGCTCTCATTCCGCTGACTTATCCACCGCCCCGCCTCGTTTCTTATTTGACTTTATTCTTTAAGGGAAATAGACTGATTGTAAAAACACGTAAAGGAGTCTGCCTTGAAAGCTGCAATTTGTTACGAATTTGGCAAACCTCTGGTGATTGAGGAAGTGGATATAGACCCGCCGCAGAAGGGCGAGGTTAAGGTAAAGCTGGTCGCCACGGCCATCTGCCATAGTGATATACATGATATCAGGGGCGACCTGGGAGGGGAGTTGCCCGTCCTGCCCGGTCATGAGTGCTCCGGTTATATTGAGGAGGTGGGCGAAAGTGTTACTTCCGTAAAGCCCGGCGACCCCGTGGTGGTATCGCTCCTGTTTTCCTGCGGGAATTGCCGTTACTGCCGGACAGGCCGTCCTCATATGTGCAGCGCCGTGTTTGCGCTGGACAAAGAAAGCCGCATCCGCGGCAAGGACGGAAATTATATCAGGAAAACTGTCAAGGTTGGCGGTTTTGCCGAATATGTTATCGTGCTTGAATCGCAGGTGGTAAAAATACCCGCCGATATGCCCATGGATAGAGCTTCGCTGCTGGCCTGCGGCGTCATTACCGGGTTCGGCGCGGTGGTCAACCGGGCGAAAGTAGAGGTAATGAGCAGCTGCGTTATCATCGGTACCGGGGGAGTCGGCCTCAATGCCGTTCAGGGCGCCGCTATTTCAGGCGCATATCCCGTTATTGCCGTGGACATCTCGGATGAGAAATTAAAGGCGGCTAAAGCGTTCGGCGCCACCCATACTGTCAACTCTTCAAAAAAGGACCCGGTCGAGGGGATAAAGGAGTTGACGGACGGGGTAGGGGCCGAATATATTTTCGTAACGGTAGGCAACGTCGACGCTATTCTTCAGGGTATTAACATGTCGGCGCCGCGCGGTACGACGGTCATCGTAGGACTGCCGAAATTTACCGATACTCTTTCTTTCTCGCCCCTGTTTTTCATCAAGGATGAGAGGGTGCTTACCGGCGGCTACATGGGTTCCGTTAATTTACATGAGGATATTCCCAGGCTTATAGAACTCTATAAGGCGGGGGTTTTAAAGCTGGACGAGTTAATCACGGGCAGATATCCGCTGGAAGATATTAACGAGGCTATTGAGGCGGTGGAGAGGGGAGAAGCTCTGCGTAACGTGATTATGTTTGAATAAAAATCTGCTGGAGTAAAGTTTGAGAGGGGCTTTCGCCCCTCTCTTTATTTCCGATTTATTTATCGTCCGACGCCTTGTATACTTTACATAACAGTGCAGTAAGGTCCGGCGACCCGAACATGGGGTCGAAGTGGTCGTTGGAAGTCAGCACGTTCGGATTAGACTTCAGCAGACCATGCAGCGGGCCGGGGTCCTCCGGGATGAAGCAGTTCGCCGTTGCCATTACTGCCCCCGGGTGAATACCGGGGAAAAGCCTGGCTTTCTGTTTTATCCTGCCGCGCGGAGTTTCAATCCACGCCCAGTCGCCGTCCTTGATGCCCATTTCCGCGGCCGTATCAGGATGAATCTGTACCACCGGGTCTTTCTGGAAACTCCTCAACCATGGTAAGTTGCGGTACTGCGACAGGAAGTAGAAGGGCTGGCGGTAGCCTGTCGAAAGTACGAGCGGGTATTCTTTAGCCAGTTCCGGCGTGGATACGGGGCTCTCGCCGGGCTCCTTAAAATAGGGAAGAGGGTCGTACCCCAGCTCCTCGAGGACATTGGAGTAAAACTCGAACTTTCCGCTCGGCGTCGGGAAACCGCCGCCTTTTTTCCAGTAATCGGTCTTATATTTATAGTAAACCTGGTCTTTACCCATTTTAGCCAGGACGCCCTTTTTACTGAATTCTTTCCAGGTGATGTTGCCTTTTCTTAACGTGTGGTCGAGCATCTCTTCGACGTTTTCGAACCATAAATCCGGCGCCATTCTCTTGCCGACTTCGTTGAATATCTTGTTATCCGGCCACGCCTCGCCGGGCGGGTCGACGGTCTTGTTAATGGCTTCAATCATAAAGCGCGGGTGCATATTGAAAATATCGTCCATTTCCAGCCAGTGTGCCGCCGGAAGGACGATATCGGCATGCTCCGCCATCGGCCCCATGAATTGGTCGGATTGCACCAGGAAGTCGACATTCATTATCGCCTGTAATACTTCCTTGGTATTGGCCAGGTGGATTATCTGCTGACCGCCGACGCTGAACCATACTTTTACCACGGAATTACCGCTAATCAGTTGCTTGATTAC
>DAOUDZ010000103.1:0-8061 GCA_034430575.1 Dehalococcoidales bacterium | reverse complement strand
ACGCCCACCTCGACCTTAAAAACCCTTCCTTGTCGGCGTCGAGGATGGCGACGAGGCTCACCTCCGGCAGGTCGAGTCCCTCTCTCAAGAGATTGATCCCGACGATTACGTCATACACGCCGAGTCGCAAATCCCGCAGTATCTCCACCCTCTCCAGCGTGTCCACCTCCGAGTGTAAATAGTGCGTCTTGATGCCCATCTCGACCAGGTAGTCGGCCAGTTCCTCGGCCATGCGCTTGGTCAGCGTGGTCACCAGGCAGCGCGTCCCCTTATCGACGCGACTCTTTATCTGCTCCAGCAAATCGTCGATTTGCCCCTTCGTCGGCTTGATTTCGATTTTCGGCTCGAGCAGGCCGGTAGGCCTGACGAGTTGCTCGACCACCTGCTGGCTGTGCTCGTATTCATACTCGGCGGGCGTCGCCGAGGTATAGATGGCCTGGTTGATGTGCGACTGGAACTCGGTGAAGTCCAGCGGGCGGTTGTCCAGCGCCGAAGGCAGGCGGAACCCATACTCCACGAGGGTCTCCTTGCGGGAGCGGTCGCCGCGGTACATGCCCCGTATCTGGGGCAGCGTCATGTGAGATTCGTCGATAAACAGCAGGAAGTCCTCTGGAAAGTAGTCCAGTAAAGTCCAGGGGGGACTGCCCTCCGCCCGTCCGGCCAGGTGCCGCGAATAGTTCTCCACGCCGGTGCAGTAGCCCGCCTCCTGCAGCATCTCTAAATCGTAGTTGGTGCGCGCCTCGAGTCGCGTGGCCTCGACTATCTTGCCCTGCTCCCGCAGTGCCTTGAGCTGTTCCGCCAGCTCCGCCTTGATATCCCCGGTGGCTTTCTGGAGCTTATCGTAAGATGTGACGAAGTGCTTGGCGGGGTAGATGTCGACTGAATCCATCTCGTTCAGGAGCTCTCCGGTAAGCGGGTCCAGCGAGACGATGCGCTCGATGTCGTCCTCGAAGAACTCGATGCGCAGGGCCAGCTCCTCGTAGGACGGCTGTATTTCCAGGGTGTCGCCGCGGATGCGGAAGTTGCCCCGCGTCAGGTCCATCTCGTTGCGCCCGTACTGCATGTCCACGAGCTGGCGTAAAAGCTGCTGCCGTCCGTAGTTTTGTCCCCGTTTAAGACTGGCGACGAAGCTGCGGTACTCTTCCGGCTCGCCGAGTCCGTAGATGCAGGACACCGAGGCGACGATGAGGACATCACGCCGCTCGAAGAGGGCGCGCGTGGCGGCATGGCGCATCTTATCGATTTCCTCGTTGATGTCGGCGTCTTTCTCGATGTAGGTGTCCGTGCGGGGGATATAGGCCTCCGGCTGGTAATAGTCGTAGTAGCTCACGAAGTACTCGACAGCGTTTTCCGGGAAGAACTCCTTGAACTCGCTGGCGAGCTGGGCGGCCAGTGTTTTGTTGTGGCAGATGACCAGCGTGGGACGCTGCACCCTCTCGATGACGTTGGCCATGGTGAAGGTCTTGCCGCTGCCGGTCACTCCCAGCAGGGTTTGGTGTTTGTACTCTTTTTCGAGACCCTCCACCAGCCCGTCCACCGCCTGGGGCTGGTCGCCGGTCATTTGAAAGTCGGAGACTATCTTAAACTGCGGCATGTTACTATTATGCAGCTAAAGTGACCAGGTAGGCAATAAGCAGTCCCAGTATAACGCCGGTGATGGCCCCCGACCGGGGACTCGACGTGGCGCCTCAAGTGGGCGTTTCACAGTCCTGACGCCGGCGGCTGTTGAAGCGGCCGAGCAGCCATCCTGAGCCTCCCCCCGCCGCCGCCCCGATGATTAACCATATCGCTGTCATTGGCAGTTCCCTCTATATATAAGTATATACCTTTTGGGAGGGCAGGGGATATTATTTCTACCTCACCCCCTCTTAAACTCCCCGTAAAGGTAGGGTGGGAGAGGAATAGACCTAGCTTTCTTTGCGGCGGTGCCTCAAGAGCAGGGTAATGCCGGCGATACCGCCGCCCACGAGGACGATAAGCAGCAGCACAACCCACCAGTTGATGTTAGTTTCTGACGGCTCCGGGGCGGGTTCGGGGGATATGACCGGTTCGGGTGCGGGTGTTGCCGCGGGTGCCGGTGCCTTCGACTCTGACGCTGTTGGCGTTGGCTCCTGTGCCGGGGGAGCTGTTTCCGGTCCGATTACTTTTACCGTGCCCATACTCTGCTCTTTGGGGAAGGAGCCGGTGACGCCCTGCCAGAGGAAGAGTATCTTGACTTTGGCTTCGATAAGCTGCCCGGTGATGGTGTAGTCGCCGGGTGCCGCGTTTGAAGGCATGTTCAGCGGTATGGTCTGATTTATTTCAAAGGTCTCCCCCTTTTTATGGGGGAAGGGGTCGATGGAGATAACGTAACTATCGTTGAGTGTAAGGCCGGCGCCGCTGGCGTTATGGCGGGCGATAACTCGCCAGTTGATGGTGGCCTGGCTTGGGGAAAAAGGCAGCGACTTTGTGCAGGAGGCTTTTCCTTTGAAGGTGGCGTGGAACGTCTCGCCGGCGGCAACTTCGGTCTTATCGAAGGTGACGGGCTCGTAGGTGAGCTTGAAGTAGTTGGCGGGGTTCAGGTCTAAAGCGGCGACCGGAGACGCGTATGCCACCCACAGCACCACCGCCAGCATTAAGGCCACTCCCACCCGCCGGAAAGCCACATTTATACGTATTTTACGTCCAGTTGTCACTTTAATAGTATAGCTTGTGTGGTGGTGATGGTCTACCCGCTCTCTATCTCATTGCGTCGAGCTGCTGCCATAGCTTGGCGGCTTCGAGGTCGTTGCGGGCGGTGGCACACATGCGGTAGACGTTGCGGAACTGCCAGTCGCTTACCTCCTTGCCCTCCACCACGATTTTTCGGGCTTTGACGATTGCCCAGTGGGTCTGGAACGGCTTGATGATGAAGTGGCTGAAGGCGATGACCGCCCCGAGGAAAAGCAGTAAGCAGATGCAGAAGAGAAGATAGTGTATTGTGAACATGGCGCCTCCCGGATATAGCGTATTCTGATAAAAGTATATTACACCGGAGGCCAGGATACATCGGGGTTACTATTCATTTTATTTCAGGTTTTACCCCTATAATTAATCCCGCGGGTTAAGCAGTGGAGATATTTATACCTCACCCCCTTGTGTTCCCCCTCTCCTGGCAAGGCGTCCCGCAGGAGAGGGGGAAGAAAATAGAAAAGAGGGGTTTCACCCCTCTTAAACACCCTTACAAAAATCCCCCTTAGTCCCCCTTTTTCAAAGGGGGACAATACTTTTTGAACAATGGGTCGTCTCCCTTTATTAAAGGGAGATAGAGAGGGATTAAACATCCGGAGGAAACATAGGTGCTGATACGTACTTGATAGCTATTGGTTTGCACGTCATCCCTATAATATCAATCAGACTTTTATGCCATACTCCTAATTCTTTGGCATCAAAATCTCTAGTATCACCTATCTGGAATCGTTTATTTTCTGCAGTTATTTCTAAGTACTGTTTATCAACTTCCCATCGATTATGCAAACCTAAATTACGAACGAGTGACATTTCTTTGATATTACCTTTTGTTTCTTCGGAAATATCGAAATCAAGTGAACATATATTTCCCATTATCTCTAGTTGATTAGTGATTTCTTTAAATGTTATTTTTCTTAACTGCGTTATGTCTCTTTTTGATAAAATGGACCCAACATTTTCTTGTGCAAAAATAATAAATTCAGCAAGTTTGTTAGTGTACCAATCCCAATAGCTTCTGACTGTAAGTAATACATTTCTAAAAACCATACTTTCAAATACACTCTTATATCCTTGAAAGATTTGCCAGCTTAGTTCCAAATTTGACTTCTTCATCCCTTTGTTAATAAATATTTCTTCAAGTATTTTGATTGAATCTGGCATACGTAAAAAAATACCAGCCGCTTCGTCATAAATGGCGAAATAAAATACAGCACCTTGAATAAACTCTTTAGTTTGGAGAGCGATTTGAAAAGGGAATGGATGCGCCTTAGCGTCTTTTTGCATTGTCACTTTGGGTAGATAAATTCTTTTTACCATCCCTCCCCCTCCTACACCTCCATCAAATCAAACCCGCTGTCTTTATCAGGCAAACGTTTGGCGTCCGCCCCCAGAATCTCGTAGATAATGGCCTCGCCCACCAGCCAGGTGCTCACGCCCGGCCTCAGGCAGCCTGTCAGGGTCTTTCCGGCGCGGCCTAAGGAAGCGTGGATGTGCAGCCCGGGCCTGCCGTCCTTGTCCGGCGCGATGATGCCCGCCCCCACCACCTCGTGCGCCCCGTCCACGGGAATGAGCATGGGGTCGGGGGGCATTTCGTCGGACTTTCTCGGCCCTGATACCACCTCGCCGCCTCCGATTCCCCCTATCAGTACCACGTGGCCGCACCTGATGGACTTCTCCGCGGCGAATCGCTCGATGCAGTCGGGCACGATATCGCCGTCGTCAAGTCGCAATACAAAGACACGCCCGATTTTCCCCTCGGCTGCTTTCATCACCTGCTCCCGAAGTACTGTAAAGCCAGCTTGATTTTCTCTTCCAGGTCGAGCTTCTGGTCGGAGGGCAGGGCGGAGACCGCTTTGACGGCCTCGGCGGCGGAGTATCCCAGCGATGTCAGCGCTGTCAAGACTTCCGTGTTTTCCTGCGCTATCTGCGTGGCGGGGGTGATAATCCAGCCCGCGCCGATTTTATCCTTGAGCTCCAGCACGATGCGGTTGGCCACCTTCTTGCCGATGCCCGGTATCATGTTCAACATGTCCGTGCTGGCGGTGGCGATGGCCGTGGTAATTTGCTCCGGGCTTAAAGCCGAAAGCATGGCCAGCGCCAGCTTGGGGCCGAGTCCCGTGACCCCTAAAAGCGTCTCGAAGAGCCATAGCTCCTCGGCGGAAGCGAACCCGAAAAGCGAAAGGTTGTCCTCGCGTACGTGGAGGTGGGTAAAGACCTTGACTTCGCTGCCGGGGCTTCCCAGCGCGCTCAAAGCGGTGGTGGGCATGGCTACCCGGAACCCCACTCCCCCCACGTTGATAATCGCCCCATCCCCGCTGACAGTTTCCAGTTTACCGCTAAGGCTGGCTATCATTATTCCTCCCTATATCTCCGGCGAGCACGTCCTTCAGGTGCATCTCCTGCACGTGGCAGAGCGCCACCGCCAAAGCGTCGGCGGCGTCATTGGGCTGGGGGACTTCCGCCAGGCCGAGCTGAAGGCGTACCATCTCCTGCACCTGCTCCTTGCTGCTGGCCCCGTAATGCGCTACCCGCTGTTTTACCTTCGCCGGGGCGTATTCGTAGGTCGGTATGCCCTTACCGGCGGCGGCCAGCAGGGCTATCGCCTGGGCGCGGCCGATGGCCATGGCCGACTTTACATTCTTGGAGACGAAAGGCGCCTCTACGGCGACCACATCGGGGCGGTGGCGCAGGATAACATCAAGGAGTTGTTTATAAAGCAGGTTGAGGCGCTCGCTAATTTCTGTTCGTTCTTTGACGGTAATAGCGCCGAAATCGACCAGGGCCACCTCGTCATTTTCACTCTCTATCACGCCGTAGCCCATCACCACCGTGCCCGGGTCGATTCCTAAAATCTTCATCTTACATCTTAAGCTGCCTGGTAGGCCTCCACGACGGAATCGGGAATGTCCGCATTGCTGAATACGTTCTGGACGTCGTCTATTTCCTCTATCTTGTCCAGCAGCCTCAAGGCCTGCATGGCGGCTTTTTCATCGAGTTCTACCAGCGATTTCGGTACCATTAAAAGCTCGCTGGAGTCGATTTTCACTTTGTTCTTTTCCAGGGTTTCCCGCACCTTTTCCAGTTCCTCCGGGACGGTATACACCTCCACGTAGCTGCTTTCCACCTTAACGTCCTCGGCGCCGGCATCAATGGCGGCCAGGGCCAGTTCGTCGGCGTCCACGTTATCGGCCTTGATGGTGATAACTCCCTTGGAATCGAAAAGCCAGGCGACACAGCCGCTTTCTCCCAGGTTGCCGCCATGACGTGTGAACGTGCTTCTTACGTCCTGGATGGTGCGGTTGCGATTGTCCGTAAGGGCGTTTACCAGGATAGCTATGCCGTTGGGTCCGTAGCCTTCAAGTTTAACCTCGGACAAGGCGCCGCCTTCGATTTCGCCGGTGCCCTTCTTGATAGACCTTTCGATATTATCCATGGGCATATTGCTGTCGCGTGCTTTCTGTACGGCCAGGCGCAGGCGGAAATTCATCTCGGTATTACCGCCGCCCTCGCGCGCCGCTATGATAATCTCACGGGTAAGTTTCGTGAAAAGTTGACCCCGCCTGGCATCGGCGACTCCCTTCTGGTGCTTAATCGAGTGCCATTTAGAATGCCCGGACATAGTCGTAACCCTCCTTGACCTCTGGTCCCCCCTGTCTGATTATTCTAGCATGTCAATATCAAGGGGTCAAAGATGTTATACGGGTTTTTCAGAGCAAATGTCGTGCCGTCTTCATGGTATAGAGCAGGTTTGAGTTTATCCGTCGCTTTTACTATAATCCTATTGTACCAGCAGTTCCCGGAAAGATAGTCTGTAAGGAGAAAGCGGAGCTTTGAGCGATACGGTTTCCACTCTACTTATCGGCGTGGCGATGGTCCTGTTGCTGGGGGTGAGCCTCGTTATCCAGATGTGGCGCACGAGGAGGTCCCTGATGGGCAGGGTTGTAGGCATAACCTCCAACGTCAGGTATAACGAGAAGCTTTGTGAAAATTACAGGGAAGACCGCAGTATCGGAAGGTTCAAGACGTCCGCCTGGGATAAGCATAAGGGAGGGGTTGATTTCCTTCCCGAGGAATTAAGGAACGAGTTGTCAGACGTGTTCGGCTTAATTACCGAACTCAATGTCAGCATAGATACCGCCAGGAAACACGGCTCGGAGGGCTATATTTCAGCTCATGATGTTGAAAAATTGAAGGCGCCGCTGGCCTCATGTGGGAAGCAGCTCCAGGAATGGGCTTACGCTAATATGAAAAATCCTGACTATCTGCCTAAGAAATACAGCGTTTTCCGTCGGTAAAAATCGTCTTCGCTCGTCTGGTTCTTACTCAATCGGCTCCTGATTTCCCAGCTTTTCGGCAAGTGTTTCCCTTAACTGCTTGAGTTCCGCCTGGAACGAGGGCGTGGTAATCCTGTCCGTGGACATTACTACGGCGTCTTCGCGATTATCCAGGTAATAGCCCCGGCGCAGGCCTGCCTGTACGAAGCCGTACTTTTTATACAGGTTTTGGGCTATATGGTTGGAGGTGCGTACCTCCAGGGTCATCATGGTGGCCTTCAGTTCCCGGGCTAAATCGATGGTGGTTATCAGCAATAGCTCACCGAGTCCCCATCCCTGGTATTTCCGGCGGAGGGCGATATTGGTAATATGGGCCTCGTCAACCAGCACCCATATGCCGGAAAAGCCGACGATGTATTGCTGGATGACTGGTGATGATGGGGCGTCATCAGAAAGGCTGCGTTTAGACCACGGCATAAGCAGGGAGAACAGGCCGGATATGCCCATCCTTTTTTTAGGCTCGGTAACTTCTATGGTCCTGGAATCGTTGCAGGCGACGATGTAATGGGCGAGCTTGTTGTTCAATTCCTGACGATAATTGGGCGGTGGCCACTGGGTGGGGAAGGCTTCACGGTCGATATCGGTTACCTGGCCCAGGTCATCTTGAGTCATCGGGCGTATGGAATACGTCAACGCTCTTTCTCCGCCTTCGTTCGTTCTGCAATTTTAACATATTTCAAGCTCGGATAGCATACAGTAGCGGTTCTTATAATTATTAAGGGGGAGCTATTACAGCTCCCCCGTTTTTATTATCCCGGTACTCCGCCAGCCGTCAGGAATAAAGACCTTGCCCGGCATTCAGCCGTTCTTGACTGCTTGCTCCGTGTAATGGAGCCCCTTCCGCTGGCGGTGCATCAGAATTCCAGGCGGCTAGATTTGATGGACTTCTCCGGTGGCCTTGTTCTTCCAGTACCCTCGGTGCTGTAGCGCCCACTTGAATGTGATAGCCCCGGGACGGGGGCAATCATTAACACAGCAGCCGCCATACCAGCATTCATCAGGATGCAATATGATAGGT
>DAOUDZ010000102.1:0-34194 GCA_034430575.1 Dehalococcoidales bacterium | reverse complement strand
AAAGGAGGTGCAAATACAAACAATCAATCGTCGTAGAGACTACAACCAGGGCCTCAGGGAGCTTGTTGATGCCGCCTGATCATACCAAAGTGTTCGGTTTAAAAAGTGTCCCATTTCGCTGATTGACAACACTCGGTGGTCCTTATCCTAGGCAAGCGTGGAAGCGGAAAGTCCGCCCTAGGATATCGTCTCCTGGAGTTGTTTCGATATGTGGCGGACATATATGTTGTAGGAATCCCGGAAGAAGCCAGGAAATTACTTCCGGAATGGATCGGTATTGTGCCCTCCCTCGAAGATCTACCTGCCAAATGTATCGCCCTGGTAGATGAAGCATATTTACCCTACCATGCCAGAGGAAGCATGACAGCGAAAAGTAAGGCCATGTCGCAGGCCCTGAACCTCTCCCGCCAGAAAGAGCAAACCATCATCTTCATCAGCCAGGACGCCGGGCAAATTGACAAAAACATCCTCGGCTCAGCTAATGTTCTCGTATTCAAAGAATTAGGAATGCTCCAGCTTGAGTTCGACCGGCCACAACTAACCAAACTGGCAACCCAGGCAAAGCAAGCCCTGGATTCAGTCCAGGGTAATAAACAACGATGGAGCTTCGTGTATGCACCCGACGCGGACTTCCGGGGATTGATGGAAAACGAACTCCCGTCCTTCTGGAAACCAAGGCTCAGTCGCTTATTTGCTATCGGTCCCGCTTCCCCGACAAGGAGACAACCGAAATCCATGACATCCCGCGACCGGCAAAAACGGGCATTAGAACTACGAGCCCAAGGTGCCTCTTACGGGGTAATAGCACGTGAACTGGGAGTGAGCAGGGGGACTGCAGTCAACTATATCAAGGGGTATCCCTATCGCCGGGACACACGGAAGGCCGACTAACGGTTCTCAATCCAAGATCCTCGCCGGTATCTATTTAGACGAGCAAAGCTCTTTAAGGCCTCCGATTCCAAGGCGTGCCCACCTAATAATATCAACTGCGGTTGTATGAAATTCTTGACAAGCAATATTATAATAGGGTCATATTTAAGTGAAATATCTATATCAGGGGGCGATTTTGGAACCGCTTAATGATAAGGAACCTCCGACTGAGTCCACCATTTTACCGTATGACCTTCTTCTGGAAGGCCTCAAGCTTCTACGCACATTAGCGTGGCTAGATTTCAAGGCTAAAATAGAAGAGCGTGTATCCGGAAAAGGATACGATGAAACATGGCTAAAAGAGAGATTCGACGAGTATTTCTCTTCTTGGTGGAAAGATGAGTTCGTACCTCAATTGAAAGCCCATCTGACAGAGGTGGATCCCCTACTGAATCAGATCTTCGCGGCGGGAGCAGACCCAATGCGAGCCCTCAATGAGCACTGGGACGACGTTGCCGCAGCAGTCGAATCAATGCGTACTAAGTTGGCTGTACCAGGAAAACTCAGCGCGGAAGACCTGGTGAGTAACTTACTGCTCCAACCAACTTTGAAGCCATTACCTCCGGAACATCCCCTGCTTCGTGTTCTGGGCGTCAAGGACGAAGGGGAATGGAACAGGCTGACAGCTGATCAGCAGATAACGAAGTTGTTTTCTATGTGGAACGACAAGGAGCGCCGAAACGCATTCGGTCGGCGCGCGGCCAAACATATTGACAGCTCGGCTCAAGATGCCAGCCGTGTCTCGGTTAGCCGAGAACGGCTAAGCCCTTTACCGGAAGCGAAGAAGGACGATGGCTATACTCGATTCATCCGAGAACTTGAAACCAAGGACGAACTCGAACGCCTTATTGAAAGAGTGCATTTTAGCCCGGCTGAGCGCATTATTTTGTCTGGTTTGCTCCGCAACCTTCAGGGAACAGATCTGGTGGAGTACGTACTTCAACAGCCAGAGGGAAATTCTTTGAAAAGGGAATCCATTCCAGTGCTGGCGAATCGGGTGCGTTCAAAACTAAAGATAGCTTCACAGAAGTGATGTAGACTCCACGGTCATTCCTGCGAACCAACTCGCTTTCGTAAAATATTTCCGAAAAATCTGTTAACTTTCTTCCGTTTTGCCCCTTTATACATAGAGGGGTAAAATGTCAAGCGCATTTCTAACTTTGAATCTTCCTGCAAAGGGACTCGCCGCCGGGACACCAGTTGTGGCCTCCCACAACCCTCGCCTCCTGGCTTTCCTCAAACGAACTGTCCTCCTCGATTGGCAACGCCGGGTAGAATCGGCATCCGATGACGTATTAGCGCAAGTCGATCGTCTGGAATTTGAAAAATTACGATTGACCCTCGACTTGCTCATTCCGGACAACACTTCACCTGAAGATTCACCAGGATTTGAAGGGGGAAACTATGTCCCCTGAACATCAGCTTCAAGTCAGCTACAAAATGAATGCCCGGATTATCCGCAACAAAACACCCATGATATTACGGATGCTGCGTGAGATTCTGGAAGACCCCGAATACAGGGAGGAAGAATGAGCGCCGGTAGTGTAATGGTCAGCACGACCTCTATCCATGAGGGAAGAGCGGGTTCGATTCCCAGCCCGGCGCTCCAATCTATCCGCGTACAACCGATCCCCTTTGTCGCCGCCAAGAAAATACTGGTAAAGCACCACTACCTCCATTCGCTCCCCGGTGGAACAAAGCTTGCTTTCGGAGCATTTGTCGAAGGAAAACTGTTTGGTGTACTCACTTTCGGTGTTGGGCCTCAAAATGCCTTCGCGCTGGTAGAGGGGGCCCACCCCGATCATTGCCTGACCCTAACCCGCCTCTGGCTCTCGGAAATACTACCTGCTAATTCTGAATCAAGAGTGATATCGGTCTGTCTGAGATTTCTCAAGAAATACACCGCGCTTAAATTTATCATAACCTATGCCGACCCGGCCCAGGGACATGTCGGGACCATCTACCAGGCCACCGGCTGGCTCTATACCGGCCTATCAGAAGCGACTCCTAAATTCGATATTGGCGACGGTGTAGCCAGGCACTCAAGAAGTCTGGCCCATGCTTTCGGAAGTCATTCTCTGAAATATCTCTCCGGACGCGGGCTGAAAATCAAAGTCCTGCCGCAGATTCCCAAGCACAGATATATCTACTTCCTGGACCGCCATTACCAGAACAAGCTCAAGAGTCCTGAGCTCCCCTATCCAAAGAGGGTAACTGATGAAAACCATTGATATCAACTTAACCGAACTGAGACCGGCTCCCTGGAACCCAAACCAGATGGACGAAATGATGATAGCCCGTCTCAGAGAGAGTATCTCCCGGTATGGCCTGGTTGAGCCCCTCGTGGTAAGGCCGCTTGATGGTTCTCTTTACGAAGTCCTGTCCGGCAACCAGAGGCTCAGGGTGTTACAGGACATGGATTTAGGGTCTATCCCCTGCGTAATAGTAGAACTCAATGATATCAAGGCCATGCTGCTGGCACAGGCCTTGAACAGTCTCCGCGGCGAGGACGACCTGGCCCTCAAAGGGGCTCTACTGAAAGAGATCCTGTCCAGTGTCTCAGAGGGTGAGGTCCTTTCCCTGCTCCCGGAAACGACCGAGAGCCTGAAGTCCCTTTCATTGATCAATGAGATGGACCTTGCCGAGAACCTCAAAACTTGGGAGGAAGCACAGGTCGCTAGACTTCGGCATATGCAACTTCAATTCACTGACAAGCAACTGGAGACAGTAGAAAAGGCCATTTCCCTGGTGATACACGAGGCCAAAGAGAATGGATTCGATAACCCGAATATCAGAGGGAACGCTGTGTTCCTGCTCTGCAAATTCTACCTGGAAAGGAGAAACAACAAATGAACACCATCGGCTGCCCGGTATGTTCTAAACCCCTCACGATATCTATTGCCAAAGGAAGGAAGTCCAATAAGCCTTTCATCATGCTTAAATGTGGCGTCGACGGACGGCATTTCCGGGGATTTATCACCGACCAGGACTTCGTCCGCCGAATACTTCAGAATCACGCAAACACATCTTTAACTTCAAATAATAAATCCATTGGAGAACGTTAGTCCATGAAAGTCTGCCTGTACGCCGAGGAGCGTGAAGGTGGACAGGGATAAACCCGAAAACCAAGAGGAAAAGGCGTTGACATGTATACACCCGTCGTATACACTGTTCGACACACCTGAACCCGACTCGAACGAAACGGAGAGCCTGATAGTGAAGGACTTCCTGAATACATTAGCCGAAGTCTCCCTCTCTATCGCTTCCCGGAACGGAGAGAAGAACCAATGAAAGCGGTCGGATACGTCCGGGTTTCCTCCCTCTCTCAGGTCGAGGGACATTCCCTCGCCGCTCAGGAACGGTTATTCCACGAACTCTGCAAGAACCGGGGTTGGGAGCAGGTCAGGATCTACCGGGAGGAGGGGAAGTCAGCCCATGTTGAGGCTATCTCGAAACGACCAGCCTTCCGCCAGCTCCTCGATGATGCCTCGATAGGGAACTTCGATATCATCGTCGTCCATACCCTTGATAGATGGTCCCGGAACCAGCGGGTCATGCTGGAATCATTTTCCACGCTCGCCAAATATAACGTATCACTCGTTTCCATTACAGAGAATATCGACTATTCAACCGCCCAGGGGAAGCTTTTTACCCAGATGCTCGGTTCATTTGCCGAATACTTCTCCGGTTCTCTTTCTACCCATATCAGGAAAGGCCTTGACCAGCGCGCCCATGAAGGCAAGCATACCGGCGGGATTCCCTTCGGGTATGAGTCGTGCTGGACAGGAGAAAAAGGCAATAGGAAGTTGAATTGTAACCCCGAACATCCGGCCGGGATTCACGTCCATCTCCAGGAAGGTCCCGCCGTCACTGAGCTATTCAATCGGTACGTTTCCGGTTCGACTACCCTGAGCCAACTGGCTTCCTGGCTGAACGAGGAAGGATTGCGTACCCGGAACATGCATAAACTGACGGGTCCCGATGGTACTCTATCGGCTGGCCCCCGGCTCTTCACAACCGCTTCGGTTCGAGGTATCCTCCACAATCCATTCTATACCGGGCAGGTGAAACACAGGGACAAGCTGTATACGGGCGCTCATGAGCCTCTTGTCAGTCAAGATATCTTCGATGCCGTTCAAATTACCACGAAGAAGAACAGCGGAAGGTCGGAAACCCTCGCTCCCCGTCCTGTACGTCAGTATCTTCTCAAAGGTTTGGCTCGATGTGCCTACTGCGGAATGCCGATGTGGGCACAGACTTACAGGAACGGACATACCTATTACCGCGAGCATAAGAATTCCCGAAGTCATGGTGTTTGCCCTGAGGCTTCCGGCTCAATCCCCTGCCACGTCGCTGACAGCCAGGTGATTCAGTTGGTTGAGAATATCGAACTCGGAGACCGGTGGCTGGAGGAAGTCCTCACCATCATCAGTGTCAAAGATGAAGCCGAGAGGATCAAGAAACGAAAGCAGGAAGTTGAAGCCAAAATCCGCAGGATCGTCAAAGTCTTTATCGAGGGGCACCTTGCCGAATCTGACTACGACCGCCAGAAGCGTATGCTGGAAATGGAACTGGAGTCTCTAGTCGTCCCGGAAGTTCAGGCCACTGAGGAAGCCGGAAAACTGCTCCAAGACTTCCCCCGGTTATGGTCCCTCGCCAATCTCGAAGAGCAGAGAAAGCTCCTCGTCAGCATGCTGGATGCTGTCTATATCGACACAAAGAATAACCTGATTGTCGCCGTAAAGCCGAAGCCGCCATTTAGACCTGTCTTCCAGGTGGCGGCTTCGCGTGATGGATCAGAGATCCGTATTATCAATGAGCCCCTTGATGGCTCATCTGTGTTTCTGGTGGAGACGGGGGAGAGTCGAACTCCCCGTCCAGAAGAAGCTGTCCAGGACATACTACAGGCTTAGTCAGCTCTTTAATCTCACCCGGCTCACCTCAACTGACCGAGTTAAGCCGGACCAGCCGATAAATCTTTCATCGCTCTTACCGGCGTGGGGGCGATGGCACCCCGACTTTTCGGCACCCAATCCCGTCCCGTCAGGGCGGGGGCGAGTTGGATGGCAACCTAATTTTTAGGCTGCAACCATTACTGGTTCATCAGTTGTTTTTTTGCCACCTGTTTTATGAGATAGTGGCACCTCAACCTGCAATCCTGTAACCTACCTCCCCTGTCGAAACCACGCGTCCCCACTTACCGAGGGTAGTAACAAACACCCATCCTCTATAAATATTTTAACGTATTTTCGCCGTTCTGGCCAGTTCTCTATCCACCTCGCGTCGACTGATAGACTCCCGCTTATCATAAAGTTTTTTACCTTTAGCCAAGGCTATTTCCACCTTGGCTATACTCCCCTTGAGATATAATCTGGTAGCCACCAGGGTCAGCCCTTTTTCTGCCACTTTACTGGTCAGGTTATTAATTTCTTTGCGATGCAGCAGCAGCTTTCTGGGTCGGGTGGGTTCATGGCTCATGTAACTGCTGGCCTGATAGCGAGCTATATGTGCATTTACAAGCCACAGTTCACCGTTTTCCGGCTTCACATAGGCATCGCCGAGGCTTACCCTGCCACTCCTTATCGACTTTATTTCCGAGCCGGTAAGGGCAATTCCCGCCTCTATTTTCTCACCTATATGGTAGTTATGGTAAGCCTTCCTGTTGGTCGCTACCGTTTTGATAACCATACCTTCAAATTTTACCATACTTTAATAATTCAACCCAATATAACTGATTATAACAACTCTCATTCCAATATCTCCCATAACGCCCGAATGAATAATTTACTCAACAAAATGAATAATTGAAACGATAGCGAAAAGACGCTATACAATGGCATCTTTTTAAAATTGACTTTTTACTCAACAAATGTTAAATTTTTGCTAAAATATGCCATAAAGACCAATATTAACCCAAAAAAAGCTTGACTTTCTACTCAACATTACTTATAATAATATTTGTAGCATAACCTGATGTTATATTTTGGGAGTTTATTATGGACAGTAATATTAAATTCGGGGTTCAACTTAGAGAACTTAGGAAAAAGGCCGACCTGACTCTCCGCGAGCTGGCCGAAAAGGTCAATGTTAATTTCACCTACCTTAGTAAAATAGAAAACGGCGCCCTGCCGCCCCCCAGTGAAAAAGTTATACGGCATCTTGCCGAGGTCCTGGACTTTGATAAAGACGAACTGCTTGCTCTTGCCGGAATAATACCTTCTGATATCGCCGAGATATTGAAAGATCGGAAGGCACGGGAGAGGCTACGCGCCGAACAGGCCAAGAGGGCTAAGGCTACGGGAATAAAAATGCCGACTATGCCAAAGGTCTCCCTTCCGCTTAAGGGCTTATACCGGCTGGCGCTGCCCGTGTTCCTGGTAATAGCAGTAGCCCTCTCAATCTGGTACGCCGCACCATCACAGGCCCTTACTATAGAATATACCAACCCGCCTCCGGGGACCCTCGGTGGCACCCACCAGTTCACGGTAACGGTCAACATTCAAGAACCAGATTTAATACCCATAATAACAATCGACATGATAATATTTCAAAATACCATTTACACCAGCGCCACCAGCCCCAATAAAGCTACGCTTGCCGACCTGCCTATCCCCGGCACCACAGATACCGTGATTTATTCGAGTGCGGAGACCAGTGGCGGTGCGGCTACGGTTACTATCACTTCCAGCGCAGGTGTTGCAGCTGGCTATACCACCGGGGCTACTTACGCCCTCTGGGAGACTACAGGTTACTCATTCGGTACCACGAAAGGCTACGGCTATGGAGGTAGCCCCACGCACGTTACCTATGCCGTATCCTGGACATCGCCAGCAATCTGGCCGGCCGGTAACTACAGAATTGAAACCCAGGTTTATGCCAGCGGACCTACCAATGACGAGACTTTCACCGCGACCAGCGGTCCATTCGCACTATCGGCACCGGCAGCAGTCGGAGGTGGTGGTGGTGGTACTACATCTTCATCAGGTAACACTTACCTGTATGGAGCGGTCACCAGCGAAGGTAAATTCACACAGGACGTGACAGCCAAATCAGCTGACAATAAAGTCGAACTGGACATCGATCGAGGTGTCATCGGCAAGTCCAAGACGGGCCAGTCGTTATCCAAGATTACCATTCAACCAATGACGGCGCCTCCGGCACCACCAGTAGATTCGTCAACCATCGGTCTCACCTACGACTTCGGACCCGCCGGGGCTACCTTCGACCCGCCGATAACCCTCACCTTCGACTATGACCCGGCAAGCCTGCCTGAAGGAGTCGATGAAGCTGGTCTGACAATCGCATTCTACGATTCCGCGGCGGGTGAGTGGGTCGTCCTTGAAGGCGTAACCGTGGATACGGTCAATAACACCATCAGCGGACAGGTAAGCCACTTCACGGCCTTCGCGATAATAGCTGCCATGGAACCTGCTACCTTCACCGCCAGCGACCTTATTGTCGGTCCGTCAACGACAGAAATCGGCAAGGCGTCGATGGTAAAGGTTACCATCTCCAATACCGGTGACCTTTCCGGCACCTATGACATCGCTCTCAAGGTTAATAATGCCGTATCAGAAACCAAGACGGTCACCCTGGCCGGCCATACCAGCCAGGAAGTAAGCTTCACGGTTTCACCGGATGCGGCGGGAACCTACACAATCAGCATAGACGCATTATCCGGCGAACTCACCGTCACCGCTCCGTCGGAACCGGCACCCGAACCGGAACCTGAACCCGCGCCTCCGGCACCCGAACCAGCACCCGAACCTGTGCCTCCGGCTCCCGAACCGGAACCCGAACCCGCGCCTCCTGCACCAGCACCAGCGCCGGTTCCAACACCGGAGGAAGGTGCTAACTGGTGGCTCATTGGCGGCATCATCGCGGTGGTAATAATCGTCGCCATCATAGTCTGGCTGCTGGTCTTCCGCCGCAGAGGCCAATAAACGAAAGAAAATATAATACCAGGCATCTAAGAGGATATTGCCCAGGCAGTCATTGCCTGGGCAACCTCTTTCTCCAGCAAAGCTTTCAACCGCATTTCCACTGCCCTCTTGACAATTGCTGTAGCATGTAATACAGTTCTTTATGTAATATTTGACAAAAAGCAGGCAGGAAAACTTGACATTTGTCACCATAAGTATTACAATTGTGCCAATTAGCACATTTAGGGGTGGGGGCAACTTACTTGAAGAACAAAAACGCTTATACGTGGGCTGGTCTCAGTCTGTTGATTGCTGGCGGCATAATATCTCTACCGGCTTACTTTATTTTTCACCTGATCTGGCTAACGGCACTGGGCATCTGTATGCTTATCCTATCGTTTATCCTGGTAGCCCTGGGGAAGACTATCCCCAAGCTGCCACCTGAAGTCTGTAGCCTTCTTCTGGAAACCGGAATCGACAATATCGCCACTCTGATAGAGGAACTCGGAATTAAAAGTAAGGCTATTTATCTCCCCTCTTCGCTTGCCAACAAATACCCCCGGGCATTTATACCACTGCACTCCAACGGGTCACGACCCGAGATAACGAAAGCCTTACCGCAACGACTTATTGCCAGATACGGCTCCAGCCCTGAAGATATTGGTCTGTTAATCTCCACTATCGGGAGTACCGCTACCAGCATGCTGGAGTCAAAACCGGGAGCTACACCGGACGAGCTTGAATCGGCACTCACCTCGCTTCTTACCGGAAAGCTCGGTATAGCTGATAGCACCAGAGTCATTTGTAATAACAACCACATCCAGGTAGAAATACACCGGCCGCGTCTTGAAAACGGCGCTTCCTGGTCGCACCAGTGCCTGGGCAGTCCACTGGCCACAGTAGTCGCCTCCGTGGCTGCCGAGGCCTGGGACAAGCCGATGACCATCAGCCAGGAGGTGCAGGTCAACGGTAAATACAGCGTTGAGCTTGAGGTAGCTAAGTGACACTCTATAACCGTTATATTATAACCGTTGCCCTCTTTCTGTTACTGACCACTGTTATCCTGATTGCCGTGGGGCAGAACGCTCTGGATATTTATTTATCAATATATATTATTGAAGCTCTGTTAATTACAGAACTATTTGTATATTTCAATAATAAAGCCCGTCGCGGACTGGCTTACGTCAGCACCATACTTTTCGGGGGTTTTATCATTACCCTATGCCTTCAAATCGTCAGGATACTGGCATGAATTCCAATAAATACCCGGCACATTATGAAAAAGCTTATTATTACGCTCTCTATATTAGTCATGCTGGGAGTTATATACCCCAGTCTACCCACCTCTGCTCAACCAGTCCGAGTTCCCCACGAAAACCCGGACACAGCCACAGGCTTACTGGATAAAGCGGGACTTCTGCTCTCTTACGGCCAGATTATCAACCTGGCCACTGATCGCCAGTACCAGAATGCCCAGGACCTGCTGAATGAACTAGAGCACGCCGATATCCCCGATGAAATCCAGTATATAATTAACCGGTACAGCAATCTCCTCCAGCGCCTGTTCACCACCCTGGATAACCTCGAAGCGCTCCTCGATGAAGCGTCAGACCTGCTGGCTCGCAATCAGATTGGTGAAGTCAAACACCTGCTTGACCTCGCCCGTGCCGACATCCGGGATGCCTATACCCTGCCGGAAGACATCGAGGTGGCCACCAATAGCTTAAGTGACAAGCTGGGTGTTTTTGCCATCTCAGCCGCAAGCCAGTTAACACAGTCCCATACCCGACTGGAAGAGGGCTTGGAAAGACTCAGCAACCTCGTCAGTAAGCTTAACAGTCTCAACCAGAGCCTGTCTGAGCGATACGTGCAAAAGACGAGGCTAAGTCCCACCGAGCTCAGCCTCAGCATTAACCCGGCATCAGCCTATGTCGGCGATATCGTGACTGTTTCCGGCAAGCTTGGCAGCGATGGCCAACCCCTGACCAGAAGAAGGATAATCCTAGCCCTTGAATATAAGACAATGGCTAATACTAATAATAATGTTATGGTTGCGGCGACCACTAATACCACCACGACCACCAGATTTGACGGCTCATACGTCACCAGTATAACGCTACCTTATCAATATATAGAAAATATGACCGTTACCGCGGTGTATTCACCTGTTGGCAATGACGTTGATAGCTATCTAGCCTGTGAAAGCCCGCCGGTATTAATCAAAACTATGTTCTACCAGACCATGCTCGAAGCCTCCGTACCCCTGAAAATATACGTGGGTCTGCCATTTACCTTAAGCGGTGAAGTTACTTCGGATAATGATAACAACACGCGAAGCGTTAAAGTGCTACTGGATAAAACCTTACTGGCTACTGATACAGTATCGGGCCGGTTCAGCTTTGAGATAATGCCTCCCGATGAAATTTTGCCGGGCTCGGGGAACCTTACAATCGACATAAGCCCCCAAGGACGGTACGCTGGCGCTTCCTTACAAAGGGGGGTCACCGTATCCCTGCTGCCGATATATGTTGATACCCGGATGCCTTCTGTCGTTCTCTCTCCCGGGGACATTGAAATCAGCGGAGGGGTTTACAGTGAACTCGGGCCCGTTAATGATGCCAGGATAAATCTTAACCTGGATGATGCATCGGTTACTACCGCCTCACGCGCCGATGGCAGCTTCCAAGGCACTATCAAATCGTGCTTGCTGCCCGAGGATGCGCCTCCGACAACCAACCCATTCTATGTCGCCACCTCCGCCGCCGATTCCACCTTCGATTTTTCTCCGCTCGGCATCCGGGAGATAAATATAACCGCAGATACACCACAGTCACCCGGCTTTATACTCGAGGTGAAAAGGCAGGTAATTACTATCAACCCGGTAAGCATCTGCCTGATACTCGCTGCATTTGCAGCATCGTGGCTGTTTGTGCGCAGGAGGAGCCGCACGTTAACCCGCACCGAAGCAGAAATGACCCCGGCAGAAAGGGCGGTACTCCCTGCTGGCACACCCCAACCTGTAAAACTCCCGAAGCTTACAGGTATTAAAGGCCAGGTAATATCAACCTACCGAAGCGTTCTTGCAATCGTGGAGAGATTTTCCGGCGTAATTATGTCGCCGGATATTACCCTGCGAGAGTTCCTAAACACAGCCAGTCTGCCTTCACCAACAGCTACCGACCATTTTGCCGAGTTGACCGATATAACCGAGAGCACTCTCTATTCTGCCCGCAGTCCGCAAAAGGACACCGCCGCCAGAGCTAAAGAGCTTGCCTTAAATATTAAAGAGGAGCTTGGCTATGGGACTCCGTAAATTCCTGATAATAATCGCCGTGACTCTGATTATCGCCCTGATTCTGGCCGTGTGGTTTTTCCCATCGAACGACGATTTCCGGGTTGATAACCCTTTCTGGAACGGCCTTGATGATATTCAAGCTAAATACGATGTTCAAACCATAAATTTACTTTCCAATCTTCCTCTCTCGCCTTATGGAACCACTCTGCTCGTTATTCCTTATCTTAGCTTTACCTCTACTGAACTGTGGCAGCTGAATAGCTTTGTCTCCCAGGGAGGAAGGCTGATAATAGCTGACGACTATGGATATGGCAACCAGATATTGACGTATCTGGGGCTCCAGGTACGCTTCAGCGGGGAAGTCCTCCTCGACCCGCTGGTCAATTACACGAATAAGCATTTCCCGAAGATTCATCACTTCCGACCCGACCCCCTGACCGCCAATACTGATAATCTGGTCTTAAACCACGCCACCAGTCTAAATAACATCACCGCCGATACGGCACTTGCCCTGTCTTCTCCATTCAGCTTCCTCGACTATAACGGCAACGGAACCCGGGAAGCCGGAGAACCGGCGGGTCCGCTACCGGTAATTTCACGCCACGAATTAAACCAAGGGCAGGTAATACTTGTCTCTGACCCCAGCCTCTTAATCAACAGTATGAATATTATTGAAGACAATGACAGCTTTATAAAAAACATTGTGACCACGTCATCCGCAGTTTATATCGACCAGTCTCACCTTGCATTTTCCGAGCTTCACCGCACCAGAAGCTGGCTGCAGCAAGCACGCCGTTTTTTATCCACCCCTGCCGGGACAGCGGTCCTGGTCCTGGCAGTAATAATTTTGGTTCTGATACCGATATGGCATAATAAGGGGAAAATTGACATAGACACCTAGTATTACAAAAACACCCGCTTTCTTGCTATATGGCAAACGTGATAAACTTTATGAAAGGAGAAGGTAATGGTAAAACCCCGGGGACAAGGGCAGGAAATACTTAAAAACATCATCAATGAAGTATCCAAGGTAGTAGTCGGCAAAGATGATATCAAGGAGCTTCTTCTACTGGCCTTACTTAGCCAGGGACACGTACTCATAGAAGGATTGCCCGGCACGGCAAAAACCACCATTGCCCGTACTTTTGCTCATACTATCGGCGGTACGTTCAAGAGAGTACAGGGCACTCCCGACATGCTGCCTTCCGATATACTCGGATTCTACCTTTATCGCGGTGACGGCAGCGCCACGTTCATGCCGGGGCCTATCTTTGCTAACGTGCTGCTGGCCGACGAGTTGAACCGTACCACCCCCCGCACGCAATCGGCCCTTCTGGAATCTATGCAGGAACAACAGGTTACCATCGAGCGCGAGACACACAAGCTGGAACAGCCGTTTATAGTTATCGCCAGCCAGATACCTTACGGCGGCCCCGGAACATCGCAGCTAAGCGAAGTGCAAACCGACCGCTTTATGTTCCGGACGTGGAGCGGCCTCCCCACCAAGGAAGAGGAAGACAAGATTCTGCAAAATATCGATGATATTATCGAGCCGCACATTACTACCGTAGCAACGCCGGCGGATATAGTAGCGCTCCAGCAGGCTGTTAAAAAGGTGCATGTCGCCGATAGTGTCCGCCACTATATATTGGAAATTATCGATAATCTGCGCCACCATCAAGATATCGTGCTAAGTCTTAGCACCCGCGGCGGCATCGCCCTGCTGAAGGGCGCCAGGGCCAGGGCTTTCTTACAGGAAAGAGACTTTGTTATTCCCGACGATGTTAAGAATATCGTCGTCCCTACCCTATCCCACCGCCTTCAGGTAAGCTCCGAAGCCGAGATGGAGGATATCAGCTCCGAGCTTATCATCAATGAGGTAGTTACCCAGGTAACCGTACCAAAAATAGACCATGCGTAGAGCATCGCCCCAGTTATTAATCCAAATATATGCAGGGCTGGTTTTACTGGCAACCGCCGTAATATCGCCATTACCTTATATGGCGCTGTCGCTGGTTCTGCTGCTGGCGATTCTGTTTACCGTAATTCGCCCGCAGCCTCCGAGGCTAAATATTGTAACTAACCTGGCAGTAATATTTCTGGCGCCGCTGGCGCTGGAACTGTGCCTGGAACGAATAACAGCCCTCGGGCCGATAAGCACCCAGATTATAGCCACCGCGCTCATCTTCCCCGTTTTATATCTACTCGACATTAATCTGCGGGAAAACGTCCGTCATACGCAGGCTTTTACGAAAGGGAAAGGCGAAAGAAATACTACCCGTACTTTCGCATCGCTGCTGATTGCAGCACTGGTCGTAATGTTGATAGCGCCGGTGGTTAATCGACCCGTTCTGCTGTTTACCGGAATCTCTCTGGCCCTGTACCTGCTCTGGGTATTGATAGGGGTACTGTTCTCTATTCCCCACCGCCCTTTTACCACCCATACCCTGATGAGAAGGATAATCGTCGGCACCACCGGGAGCACCCGCCTGAACCTGACCAGCCAAACATGGGTAAAAATGCACAGTCAGCTTAGTTTTAACGTTCCCTGGGCCCAGGTCACGCCGCAACAAACCATACTGGAAGAAGGTAATACGAACCTGGAATTAAGTTTCACGCCGCCGCTGGCGGGAGAATCCCGACCCCAGCTTCAGGTATCGGCGTTTGACCCGCGTGGTCTTATCCAGATAAACCAACTGCTCGAACCGCTCAACCTGCACATAATCCCAAGAGCAAAATACGCCGAATGGCTGGCCGCGAAATACCTGGAACAGACAGGCTCCGGAGTCATCCCCTCAACCAGTCTGCCTTCTCAAGCCCATGTAAACCAGAAGCGGGGTATTGAATACATGGAGAGTCGCACCTACCAACCCGGCGACCCGTTAAGATACATAGACTGGAAACATACCTTGAAACTGAGCCAGCTGATAGTGAGAGAGTATCAGGAAGCCGGCGAGCAGGCGGTCATCATCGCCGTAAATTTATCGGTAGCAGATGCAGAGGCAGCCGATAACCTAGCCTTCAACCTGCTAACTGTAGCCCTGACACTGGCGCGGGAAAACATACCCACCGCACTGGCTGCATATAACCACCAGAATATCGTCCTCAACACTATTATCATCGAACCAATGGAAATGCTCAGACAGGCGCTTTCCCTTATCAGAGAAATCGAGGTGGTGAAATTCGCCGACCGTTACCTGGAACCAACGGACATCGCCAAAATAAGGCGAAATATAAGACAGCTTCAGCAAACGGACTCCGAACCTGCGCAGCGGCTACTCGGTATTCTCAATTTCGAGCACCGTTCTATCGAGGAGGTAGCCAAGAGCCACCCGGCGACTATAGCGATGACGGCCGCTGCCCGGCAGATACCGGCGCCAGCCATGATACTACTGGTATCACAATTAAACCATGATGCCGAAGCCGTCCTGGTAACCGCCGAAAAACTGGCCAAGAGGAGATTCACTACCGTACCGATAGAATTGACATGACCGCTATTCTACGGTGACGCTTTTGGCCAGGTTCCTGGGGAAATCTACCGGGCAACCCCGTTCCCTGGCGACATAATAGGCCAGCAACTGCAGCGCCACCGAGTTTACCACCGGGGAAAACAGGGGCTCAATTTGCGGCACGGTAATTACCGAATCGGCCAGTCCCTCCATGGTCTCATTATCTTCACTGACCAGCGCCAGTACCGGAGACTTTCTGGCCTTGATTTCCTTGATACTGGTCACCATAGGCTCGCAGGTGTTGTCCTGGGCCACGATAGCCACAACCGGAGTGCCGCTCCCCAGCAGGGCGAAAGGACCGTGCTTTAACTCGCCGGCCGCATAGCCTTCGGCGTGTATATAGGAAATCTCCTTCAGCTTGAGCGCGCCTTCCAAGGCCACCGGGTAATTGATGCCTTTGCCGATGAAGAATACATTATCGAACCCGGCCAGGTAGCGGGCGTAATCGGCAATCGCTGACTCGTTATCCAGTACCTTTTGTACTTTTACGGGCAGTTGCCTTATTTCCAGGACGAGGTCATCCAGTCTACTGATATCCACTTTGGAATAGGGTAAAGCCAGCCAGTACAGGGCAATAAGCTGGGCCATAAAAGTCTTGGTTGCCGCCACGCTTATTTCCGGCCCCGCTCGCGTATAAACCGTACGGTCGGCAATCCGGCTGGCCGTGCTGCCGACAGCATTGGTGATGGCAATAACATGGCTGCCGGCTTCCTTCAACTTCCTGATTGCCTTGAGAGCATCTGTGGTCTCACCGGACTGTGTAATAACAATGGCTTTGTTCCTGGCCGATGCGTGACCGCTGTAGTTAAATTCGTCGGCAAGCTCGACTCTTACCGGTACATTTACCAGCCTTTCAATTATATATTTACCGATAAGCCCGGCATGGTATGAGGTACCGCAGGCGAGAATAACCATGTCACCAAGACTACCTCCTTCTTCTCCGGTAAGGTCGGCCGCCGGTTCCGCCGCCGAGATATATTCGGTGAGGGTATCCCGTATCACCTTGGGTTGCTCATGTATCTCCTTGAGCATGAAGTGTTCGTAGCCGCCCTTTTGAGCATCCTCTACATTCCACAGTACCTTATGTTCTTCCCGGGTGATAACGGTGCCGTTCTCCTTGATTTTTACAGCATCGGCAGTAACCACGGCGATATCACCGTCTTCCAGATAGATAACACGGCTGGTATAATCCAGCAGGGCTGGTACGTCCGAGGCGATAAAATTTTCCCGGTCGCCGATGCCGATAATCAGCGGGCTGTCCTTTCTGGCAGCTATAAGCCGGGGTTCACCAGCCATCAGCGCAATCATGGTATAAGAACCCTCAATATCCTTTAGAGCCAGTCCCACGGCTTCTTCGAAATCATCGTTATAATATTTCTCAATCAGGTGCGGTATGACTTCGGTGTCGGTCTGGGAGGTCAGATTATGGCCTTCTTCAGTCAACTTTTCTCTCAATTCCCTAAAGTTATTGATGACCCCGTTATGCACCACGGCAATCCTGCCGGCGCAGTCGGCCTGCGGGTGAGCGTTCACTTTTGACGGCTCACCGTGGGTCGCCCAGCGAGTATGCCCGATGCCTGCCACGCCATCCAGTGCCGGCAGTGCCCTGGTCAAAGCTTTTACCCTGACGATATCTTTGTAGACCTCTATGTCTTTAGCCAATATGGCAATACCGCAGGAATCATAACCCCGATACTCCAGCTTGCTCAAGCAATTAAGAAGAATCGGCTGTGCCTTCTTCTCTCCGATATAACCGACAATTCCGCACATAGTTAATCAGTTCCTAGACATTATTTTATTATGTCATTCCCGTTTTCACGGGAATGACACCAAACCCTTAAAAAGTGCCCGGCTTCGCTTAATACACCAGGCTCCCATCCGGCAAACGACCGCTTATCATCTTCGATATCTGTATCTGGCAGTAATTGCCGACTATCACACCCGGTTGCGCCGTGACATTGCTTTCCACAATGCAATCCTCGCCCATCATAGCGCCCACGTTTATCGAAGGGCTTTCACCGTTGACTCTGACCTCGCTCTGTCCGCCGACGGCGGTAAAACGCCCTTTGAGTACACAGCCTTTATCAATAACGGAATCGCTTATAATACATCCGGCACCGATGGCGACATCATTACTGATAACGCTGTTTTTAATCTCGGTAAACGGGGAAATAACGACGTTGTCGCCGATACTGGTAGCCGGCATAATGCACACATTCGGCCCAATATCACACCCCGACCCGATAACCGCCGGCCCGTAGATGCAGGAGCCGGCCCGTACCAGCGTACCTTCACCTACCATGACCTTCCCCTTCAGCGAAGCTCCGGACTCGATGGTGCCGCTCAAACTGACATTAATGTTCTGGAGGACGGCGTCGTTAAGGCTGATAATGTCCCACGGGTAAACCACATCAAGCCAGGTGCCACCGGTTTCCAGAGCCTGGATAGTAGAACCTTCAGCTATCATGTTGTTCAGGGCATCCGGAATATCCAGCACGGATTCCGTGAACTTAAAAATATCTTTGGTAAAGGCGTAGATGCCGGTATTGACCAGGTTGCTTACCGCTTCTTTTGGTTTTTCTATAATATCCGTTACCTCGCTACCTTTCATACCGACGACGCCGTACCTGACCGGGTCGCTGACTCTCTTTACCAGTACCGCTTCCGGCTTTACCTGCATAAAATCGGCGATAGTGTGGGCTTCAATCAGGTTGTCCCCGGACAGCACCAGGAACTCGTCCTCGGTCATATCTTTCACCTGTAACAGGGCGTGCGCGGTACCCAGCTGCGTCTCTTGAGTTACGTAGGTAATATCGACGCCGAACTGCTCACCGGAGCCCATGTAGTCGTACACCTGCTCTTTCCGGTAGCCGACCACCAGAATCACATCGCGGATACCGTTCTGCGCCAGTGATTCAACGACGAACTGGAGTATCGGTTTATCCGCTATGGAAAGCATTGCTTTCGACCGGGTAACGGTAAACGGCCTTAGTCTCTGTCCCTCGCCTGCGGCTAATACAATTGCCTGTTTCATAGACCACCCCTTAATGTATCTTTGAATCCGGCATAACTACCCCACTGACCACCGCCCCCGGCCCGATAAAGGTATTGTTGCCAATTACACTGCCAACATTTATCGAGGCGTTTATCCCGGTCTCAACACCGTCGCCGATAATTGCCCCGAGCTTACGCCTCCCGGTATCGATGCCGGCTACCTGGATATTCCGTTTATCCAGCCTCAGGTTGGCAATCTTGGTGCCGGCGCCGAGGTTACACCCCTCGCCGATGACACTATCGCCCACGTAGTTGTGGTGCGGGATTTTGGTGCCTTTCATAATGATGGAGTTCTTGACCTCAACCGCGGCGCCAATGTGACAGCCATCGGCAATGGCGGTCGAGGGGCGAATATGGCAGTTAGGGCCGACTTCACAGTCTTCCCCTATTATTACCGGCCCGACGATATAGGCGCCCGACCTGATTACCGTGTTCTTGCCGATGGCGACCGGCCCTTTCAGTACCACGTTGTCTTCCGCTTCGCCCAAGTTCTGCGCTTCCAGCCCGGCCAGCATCGACTCGTTAGCGCGCAGCAGGTCCCACGGGTAACTTAAGTCAAGCCATGATTCAATTTCCTGATAATGCAGACCATCTTCCGTCTTCATCAGCAACTGCAGCGAATCGGTTATTTCATACTCTCTCCGGATTGATTTCTCCGTATGCGCTATAGCATCGAATATATCCGGAGTAAAGAGGTACAACCCGGTATTTGCCATTAGGGTCGGGGGATTCTGCGTTTTCTCATAAATTTTGACCACCCTCTCTTTGGACAGCTCGACCATTCCCAGTCCCTGCGGTTCTTTAACTTCGATGATACTCATGGTATTATGGCGGTTATTAATCAAACGGCTGACATCCTGACGGCTGATAACGACATCGCCGTTGATGGTGAGGAAGTTGCCTTCTACCATGCCACCCACCATCCTGACAGCATCAGCCGTACCCATCTGCTTCCTTTGCTCGGAATAGTCGATAGTCACCCCCCACCTCTCCCCCTTGCCGAAGTATTTCCTTACCTGTTCATCACAATAGCCGACGATGAAGATAAATTCCTTAATTCCGGCCTCCCTGACCTCGATGAGCAGGTGCTCCAGAATGGGTTTATTGGCAATAGGCAGCATCACCTTGGGCCTGCTGCTGGTAAGCGGACGCATGCGGTTACCTTCGCCGGCTGCTAAAATAACTGCTTTCACTTTATTATCTCCCCGGTATCTACGGAATCCCCGACCGCCGCCAGTCCGCTATCATACAACTGCTGTGCACTCTCTAGAGTTATAGCTTCAGCAGTCAGTCTAACCTTGGGTTCGGTGCCTGAAGCGCGGACGAGCAACCAGCCATCCTTAAAGTTCATTTTTATTCCGTCGGTGTTATTAATCGAAAGTGGATTCATTTTCAGGAGACTTGACTCCAGGCGGGACATGGATAAGCCATCGCTGCCAACGTTCCCGCGAAGCAGCGGATAAACGGGTATATCGTCAACCATATCGGAGAGTTTCTGACGGCCAGCGAGAGCCACGAGCTGGGCCGCAGCATAGATGCCGTCGGGACAGAGGGAGATAACCGGGAAAATCCAGCTCCCCGATGCCTCGCCGCCGAAATCGCCGCCGCTTCTCAACTCCTCCGATACCCAGGTATCCCCTATTTTCGTACGCCTGACGTTGAAACCCATCTCTTCGATAGCCATGGAGGCATCCAGGGTCGTCACGAGTTCTTTCACTTCCAATCCCTTCGCCAAAACCGCCAGCAGCCGGTCGCCGGAGATAAACCTGCCCCGGTCGTCCACCGCCATCAGGCGGTCGGCATCACCGTCATGGGCGATACCCACATCGGCATTGGACTCTTTGACAGCCCGGCACAGGTCCTGTAGATTGGCCTCAACCGGCTCAATGCCGCGGGGGAAGAAACCGCTGGGGTAGCAGTTCAAGGCTATCACCTCGCAGCCAAGCCTCTGGAGCAGTGGCGGCGTGACTTCAGAGGCAGCGCCGCACCCGGCATCCACCACCACTTTAAGATTCAACCCGGTCGTAAAGTTGGGTAATATACTATCAATATGATGCTCGACGGCGCCGTTATAAACATCACCGTGTTTAATTTCCTCCCAGCGGGCAGTCTCGAACGATTCTTCAGACAGCGCCTCTTCAATCTGCGCCTGTTGAAGCGAATCGAAGGAAGAGCCGTCAGGATTGAGGAGTTTTACACCGTTGTATTCCGGGGGATTGTGCGAGGCGGTAATCATCACACCCGCATCGAACTCGCGGGTGATAAAGGCAAGAGTCGGCGTGGGCGTTACACCGGCATCGCTGCACCGGGCGCCTGCCGCCAGCAAGCCGGACATAACAGCATGTTTCATGGCGTCGCCGGAGGTTCGCGTGTCCTTACCCACGACCACATTAACGTGGCTCTTACCCACCGTCAGCCCCACCCGGAACGCCAGATTAAGCAGGTCTTTATCGAAAACGGCTCGGATGCCGGAAGAGCCAAACAACTTCATGTTACATTAATTCTACTACTATCGTGACAAATGTCAACCAAGTCACCCCTGATATCCAGCAGGCAGCGAAATCCCGGGGGACTTCCGATTGTAGAAGACATTCAATTGAATCCGAACTAATACCTAAGACCAAAGGTCATTGTGGAGAACTAAAGGAAAGAATATAATACGAGGGGAGCATTGGTATGACCGTGCCAAACGATGACGATAGAACTGTCGTAAGCAGCTTCGATGAGCTGCTGCCTACCGATATGGCATTCAAAGCACAGGACATCGGCAGGATAAAAGGCAGTCTCGACTTCTTGAGCACCTTTGCGCTGGCCGTCCTGGCCGGTGCATTTATTGCCCTGGGTTGTATATTCTATACGGTATCCCAGACTTCAACCGGCATTACCGTTCCCTGGGGGATAGGCCGGGTTATCGGCGGAGTGACGTTCAGCCTTGGCCTGATACTGGTTATAGTGGGCGGGGCGGAGCTGTTCACGGGTAATAATCTTGTTATCATGGCATGGGCGAGCCGGCAGCTCTCGACTCTGCGGCTGCTGCGCAACTGGGTAATAGTTTACCTGGGCAATTTCATCGGCGCGGTAGCCACTGCCCTGTTCGTATACTGGGGGAAACACTATGAAATGGCTGGCGGGGCTGTCGGTGCTACCGCCCTCGATATCGGGTTCGCTAAAGTGAATCTGGACTTCGTACAGGCATTGATACTGGGAATACTCTGTAATGCTCTAGTATGCCTGGCGGTATGGCTTACCTATAGCGCCCGCACCACGCTTAGTAGAATTGCGGCTATTATCTTCCCCATCAGCGGTTTTGTCGCCGCCGGCTTCGAACACTGTGTAGCGAATATGTATTTCGTGCCCTATGCTATCCTTATTCAGGCAGGTACTCCCGATACATTCTGGCAGACAATCGGAGCCAGCGCCGCCAATTATCAAAGCCTGACCTGGGGCGGGTTTTTCCTTCATAACCTGCTGCCGGTTACCATAGGCAACATGATAGGCGGCGTCTTCTTTGTCGCCCTGGTTTACTGGGTAATCTACCTGCGCGGCGCCAGACGAACCGGTTAGCACTTGCCTGCTTTAACGTCCAGGTACTGCCCCACCAGGTCCATAGCGCAGTACTGCCCGCACATGCTGCAGGCCGCTCCCGTGGAAGCCCGCTCCCGATGTACCCGGCGGAATTTCTCCGGGTCGAGGGAGAGCCGGGCCTGCTCATCCCAGTCGAGCTTTTTCCTGGCCAGGGCCATTTGCCGGTCTCTCTCCGCGGCGCCCTTCACGCCTTTAACGATATCGGCGGCGTGTGCGGCGATTCTCGAGGCGATAACTCCCTCCCTGACATCATCGACATCCGGAATGGCGAGGTGCTCCGAGGGCGTTACGTAGCAGAGGAAGTCGGCTCCGGAAACGGCGGCGATAGCCCCGCCGATAGCCCCGGTGATATGGTCGTAACCGGCGGCTATATCGGTTACCAGCGGACCCAGCACGTAAAACGGGGCGCCATTGCAAACAGACTTCTGAATGCGCACGTTGGTCTCAATCTGGTCGAGGGGTATATGCCCCGGCCCTTCCACCATCACCTGAACGCCGGCATCCTGTGCCCTCTGTACAAGTTCGCCGAGGGTAAGTAGTTCATCTATCTGGGTACGGTCGGTGGCGTCGGCCAGAGAACCCGGACGCATACCGTCGCCGAGGCTCAAGGTAACATCGTACTCCCGGGCGATATCCAGCAGGCGGTCATAATACTCATAGAGAGGGTTTTCGCGGTCATTGTGCAACATCCAGCCGACCATGAAGGCGCCTCCGCGGGAAACGACATCGGTCACCCTGCCCTGCTGTTTGAGACGGGCGATGGCCGCCCGGGTAACGCCGCAGTGCACGGTAACGAAGTCGACGCCGTCTTTCGCGTTATCCTCAATGGCGGCAAAAATATCATCAACGGTCATTTTCACGATGGCGCCGTGCTTTTCAATAGCGTCGATGCCCGCCTGGTAGATGGGCACCGTGCCTATGGCGCAGGAGCTTGCGGCGATAACGGCACGCCGGATGGCCGGTATGTCGCCGCCGGTGCTCAAGTCCATGACGGTATCCGCCCCGGCCTCGACGGCCGCGCACAGTTTTTCCAACTCGGTATCAACGTTGCCGAAATCGGAGGAAGTCCCGATATTGGCATTGACCTTTATGGACAATCCCTCACCGATACCACAGGGAACAAGGTTATTATGCCCGACATTGGCCGGAATAACCACCGTGCCCTTCGCCACCCCTTCACGGATAAACCCGGCGTCAAGGCCTTCAGTCTGCGCCACTTTCTCCATCTGCGGAGAAATATCACCTTTTCTGGCTATTTCCAGCTGTGTCATTTTGGCACCTCCGTATAATAATAAAACCAAGGGCTTCGGCTGATAATGCCAGACCCTTGGTCTGAAGTTTCGGCCGCTTCCCTACGCTCGTATTATCGAGTTCAGGTTCCCAGGGTCGCCCTTCATATAGCGAAGGACTCTCAGCTGTGAGCACCCCTAGCGGTTAAATTATATTAAATTATAACACCCGATAGAGCACGAAGTCAATCTTCTGCCTGTGAAAAACCGCCTATCTTTCCTTAAACGGCAGCGTCAATATGGTTCCGGCATTGTTCTGGAAGAACCGGTCGCCGAACTCCCCCGCAAGGTAGGCCGCTGCGTTAAAGCCGGTGCAGTGGGAAACCCCCAGGTACTGCACCCCCATCTCTTTAAGGGCCGCCGCCGTCTTTTCAAGTCGCTCTTTAGAAGCATGTATGAGGTGCGTGCCGCCGATAGCAGCGTAGATAAGCTCCTTGCCCGTTACTTTCTTAGCATGCATCAACGTGTTGACGATGCCATGATGAGCGCAGCCCAGGATAACCACCAGCCCGAACTCGGTATCGATAATCATGGCAAGGTCGTCATCGAGCGGGTCCTGCTTGAGTTCGTCACCCTCCATGACGCACAGGTACTTTTCGACTATCTCGTAGTCCGTAATCATGGGTATTTCCCCGGTGGTCATGATATGCTCGGAAAGCTTCACCGGCTTTCTGGACAGGTTGAACTTCGTACCCATCACTTCCAGCGCGTCTCTAACGAAGGGGATGCCGACATATCTATTGGGGGTATTATCGAGGCTGCCGTATTTTCTCGCCCAGACATCGGGGTGGGCGTATATTTCCTTCCCGCCGGCTTTCCTCAAGACTTCCAGCAGCCCGCCAGTGTGGTCGTAATGTCCGTGGCTCAATACTATACGGTCGACCGCCGCCAGGTCGATTTTCATAGACTCGGCATTAGGCACCGCGGCCATGCCGCCGCCGGTATCAAACAGTATTTTCTGTCCGTCGGCTTCCACAAGCATGCTCAAACCCCATTCTCCCAGAGCGCCGGGGCCTGCCGTGTTCTCGCTTAATGTGGTAATTTTTATCTCCATTACCCCTCCTTTTAATGCATACATTTATCTTACACCTATAGCGGCCAGCCAAGCCAATCAAAAACGCCAATCAGCTTCAATCCCATATAGAACAATATAACGACGAAGATATATATAAGCGGCTTGCGAGGTATTTTATGGGCGGTTATCGCGCCGACCTGCGCCATGACGGCACCAGGCAATGCCAGCAGCAACCACGAAGACAGATTGACGTAGCCCAAGGAATACGGCAGGCGGTCGGCCACGCCGATACCGTTAATGATATAGCCTATAACGCCGCCGATGCTGGTTAATATTATTACGGCCAGCGAGGTGCCGATGGCGTAGTGTATCTCAAACCGGAGCGCCAGCATCAGCACCGGAACTATCAGGATACCACCGCCGATGCCGAAAACCCCGGATACAATTCCGATAGGAATAGCCCAGACCATCCACAGCCAGGGCTTGCTGACGGCCTCTATTTTATTCCGGGGTTCCCTGGCGGCAAGCGTCCTGATACCGACGAGGAGGATAATGATGCCGAATACCAGCTTGAGCATCGTCCCGGAGAGGTGCGTCGAAAGAGTAGCCCCGCCGAAGGCAAAAACCAGGCCGACACCCCCCATGACCAGTGCCGCCCGCCATAGAACGGACTTTTCACGGTGATGCCGCCAGGCACCGCTGACGGCCGTGGGCAGAACAACTAGCAAGCTGGTACCGAAGGCCGTCTTGATGGCCAGGTCCGCCGATAATCCCATTTTGGTATATACCACATACTGCACCGGCGTCATGATAAAAGCTCCGCCGACGCCGAGAAGACCGCCGGCAAAACCGGTCACGGTGCCGGTTACCAGCAGTGTTATGATATGTGATAGTTCCATCCAGTATCTTTCCTGACTCTGATGAAGATAACCGGCTTATAGTCAGCTCAATTTATCATTAACCGACCTTTTTTTACCATTCATGGTAAGCGGCTTATCACGGCGGTCGTCTATTCTGATGGTGGTCACTACTCTCATAGCTCCGGCATCGAAGGCAGACGCGTGCATCCTTTGCGCCAGAGACATAAGCTTCTCCAGATCGCCCTCGATAATCGTGTTCATCGGCGTCAGTTCGTATTTAATGCCCGGTTCATTCTTCAGTATACGAAGCGCACCGGCAACGTACTGACTTACCGAAGGCGATTGCGTCCCCACGGGCACGACGCTTATATCAATTATTGCCATTTTCCCGGACCTCCGGAATTTTTTCTTCAGTCGATTTTATTCTTTAGTCGGCGATAGTAGCTCTCGGAAAGATAAAGAGCCGCCAGGGGGTTATGCCCAAAAACTCTATCCTTGACGGCAATCACAGTCAGCGGGACGTTGCAGTACTTGATGAACAGCGTATCATGGCCGATGCAGAGTCCCAGCATGATGGCCAGGTCTACCCCGGCCTTGTTCATTATCATCGCCTGGGCGATGGGATTGCACATGCTTTCCCATTCCTCCGGCAGGGCAATCTTCTTGTCCGCCGGGATGCCAATCTTTTCCTTGATGATAGCTCCCGTCTTGCACATGACTGTAACAACCTCAAAACCATTATTCTCCAGAATCTCGGAGAGCAGACCAGCTTCCTTAAAGAGTCCCCCGCAGTGGGCGATGCCGAGCCGCTTGTAGCCGCATTTGCGGGAGAATTGAATCAACTCCTCGACGCGAGGCAGTCTCGTTCTCAAACCACCGGGCAGACGTTCGTAGCACTCCGCCTCCTGTATGGAAGCCAGCCGGGCGAACTCGTTAATTTCAGGCTTGTTATATTCGGCCATCGCCTCATCATATACCTCCGGCATGAGCTTCATGGGACAAAAAGCGGGCGCCTTTTCCAGCGATATCGGGCCGTCGCTTGCCTTTGCGCCCATATTCTCGCAGACCCTGGTGGGACAATGGGCACACATCGGATACCTGGTTTTTACCATGTGACTTCTCCTTTCCTGTCTTCAATGTTATTTTAGTTACTTGCCGACTAAAAGACAAACGCCCGGACTCTGCTGCAATACCAAGGCCGTCCCGGTTGATTGCCGCCAGCAGGCCAATAATATACAATAGTAAGCAGGGAGGAAAATATGTGGCTTCAAACGAGAATGTGGCTGCTGATGGCCGTCATGTTCGGTATACTATACGGGGTCATTACCGGCATAGGCTTCTGGACGGGGGGCGCCAGCTATTCATACGTATATATCATTTTGGCGTTCGTCTTCCTCGGCCTTCAGTACCTGGTCGGCCCGGCCATGGTCGGCTGGACGATGAAGGTAAAATGGGTAACGGAAAAAGAAGCGCCGGAACTGCACAACATGGTGGCGAACCTGGCCTCTGCCGCCGGAATCCCCAAGCCGAAGGTCGGCATATCTCAACTGAACATACCCAATGCCTTCGCCTTCGGGCGGACGCGCGGCGACGGGCGGGTATGCGTCACCCGCGGCATACTGGACTTGTTAAATCAGGAGGAACTCAAAGCTGTGCTCGGCCACGAGATTTCCCATATCAAACACCGCGATATGGCCATCATCACCCTGCTTTCCGCCATACCTCTGATAATGTACTGGCTGGCCTTTAGCTTTATGTTACGCGGCGCTTTCGGCGGGAGCAGACAGGGCGGCGGCAGTATCGCGGTGCTTATAGGCCTCGGGGCCATGATACTCTACTTTATCACCAATCTGCTGGTGCTTTACGGTTCCAGAATACGGGAGTACTATGCCGACCAGGGGAGCGTCAGCCTAGGGTGCCGGCCTCACCACCTGGCCACGGCGCTGTACAAACTGGCCTACGGCGACGCCCGGCACAGGAACAGTGAAGAAATGAAAAGGGTGGAGGGAGTTAAAGCCTTCTTCATTAACGACCCTTCCCGCGCCTGGTACGAAATAAACGAGCTGAAACAGGTCGATAGCGATATGAGCGGCACGATAGACTTTGACGAGCTTCTGGAGCTGCGCGAGAAAAAGGTGCGGCTGCGCGCCGGCGATAAGATGATGGAGCTTTTTACCACACACCCCAATATGTTGAAAAGAATAAAGCACCTTTCCACACTGGCGGTATAGACCAGAAGTGCTAGGCCTTAAGTACATGAAATTCTTGACTTTTATATCGGTATAATATAAACTAATAGCTTGGGTGGCAGTGTAACACAGCACTTCATTTGACAGTGCTTCCCTTGAAAGCGACAAATTCAAAATATGCCAGAAGCAAGGTCTGCATGAAAATAGCAATAAGCGGTAAAGGCGGCGTAGGTAAGACTCTCCTATCAGCTTTCCTTTCACACATATTCGCCGATTCCGGCTATTCCGTTATTGCTATCGATGCCGACCCGGATGCTAACTTAGCTTCTACACTCGGTTTCCCCGAACCGGGAAAAATCACCCCGATTTCCGAATTGAGCGACCTTATCGAAGAGCGCGTGGGAGTTCGACCCGGGACGCCCGGCGCTTTCTTCAAGCTAAACCCCAAAGTTGACGACCTGCCGGAGAGTTATTCCGTAAAGATGGACGGCATAAGGCTGATGTCTATGGGGCGGATAAAGAGGGGAGGCACCGGATGCTATTGTCCGGAGGGCGCTCTGCTTCAGGCCCTTATCAGCCACCTGCTCCTGCAAAGGGACGAGGTGGTTATCCTGGACATGGAGGCCGGTATTGAGCATCTTTCCCGTGGCACCACAAAAGCCGTTGATAAGCTGATTATCGTGGTGGAACCGGGACGGCGCAGCATCGAAACCGCCCAAACCATCAGCAAGCTGGCCAAGGACCTGGGGCTTGAAAACGTTGGCGTAGTCGGTAATAAAATACGCAGCGAAGCGGATAATGAGTTCATTAAGTCGAGTCTGCATAGTATTGAAATTCTCGGCTTTATTTCTTATGACCCTGCCATTAACGAAGCTGATCTTGCTAACAAACCACTCTTTACTGCCAGCCCGCAGACCGCGAAAGAGGTCAGAAACATCTACGATAGACTTCTGTCTGCAAGTCGGCAGCCCAGTATGAAAAGCTGAAAGTGGCACTAGGAAGGCATAGAAATTAGGATAACAGTAACCGGCAAGATACCGCGGGAGCGGTTTAACGCTCCTTTCCCCCTGTTGACGGATTGCTTTTTATGTAAACTCAATCAGACTATAACAGTAAAACATAGCGCAAAAAAATATTAATACATACCAGGAGGTCTTACGTGGCTTACGATGCAGTTAAGATGAAGGACTGGCAAATTTCGGAGGCGGCTGAAGCGAACATGCCGACCCCGGAAGAATGGCGGGAAAAGCTGGGGCTGGAGAAAAATGAAATACTCCCTTACGGGAGAATTGCCAGGCTTGATTTTCTAAAAATCATCAATCGTCTCAAGAATAAACCGGATGGCAAATATATCGAAGTTACGGCCATCACCCCCACCCCGCTGGGTGAGGGTAAAAGCACTACATCCTGCGGTCTCATGGAAGGGATGGGCAAGCGGGGGCTTAACGTTGGCGGCGCTCTCCGCCAGCCCTCCGGCGGCCCTACCATGAACATCAAGGGGACGGCTGCCGGCGGCGGCAACGCCCTGCTGATTCCCATGACCGAGTTCTCTATGGGACTTACCGGTGACATCAACGATATTATGAACGCCCATAACCTGGCTATGATAGCCCTTACCGCCAGGATGCAGCACGAGCGCAACTATGACGACGAACAGCTGGCGCGACTGACGAAGATGCCGCGCCTGAACATCGACCCCACCCGGGTGGAGTTCGGCTGGATTATGGACTTCTGCGCCCAGAGCCTGCGCAACATCGTTATCGGCCTCGGCGGGCGCATGGACGGCTACACCATGCAGTCCAAGTTCGGCATCGCCGTCAGCTCCGAGCTTATGGCCATGCTATCCATCGTTACCGACCTTGCCGACCTGCGTAAGAGAATGGATGAAATTACCCTTGCTTACGATAAGAAAGGAAAGCCGGTTACCACCGGCGACCTGGAGGTTGGGGGCGCCATGGCCGCCTGGATGCGCAACGCCATCAACCCCACGCTCCTGTCCACGGTGGAATACCAGCCCTGCTTCGTGCATGCCGGACCTTTCGCCAATATCGCCGTCGGCCAATCGTCCATCATCGCCGACCGTATCGGCCTGAAGATGTATGACTATCATATTACCGAGAGCGGCTTTGCCGCCGACATCGGTTTCGAGAAATTCTGGAATGTGAAGTGCCGCTACAGCGGCCTGAAACCACACGTATCCGTGCTGACCACCACCATCCGCGCCCTCAAGATGCACGGGGGCGGCCCTAAAGTGGTCGCCGGCCTGGCGTTACCCGAAGAATATACCAAAGAAAACGTCGGCCTCGTTGAAAAAGGGCTGGCCAATATGGAGCACCTCATCGGCGTCATCCGCGAATCAGGCATCAACCCGGTAGTCTGCATCAACGCCTTCCACACGGATACCAAGGATGAAATTGCCGCGGTCAGGAAAGCGGCCGAGGCCGCCGGAGCCCGCTGCGCCCTCTCCACTCACTGGGCAGATGGCGGCGATGGCGCCCTGGAGCTGGCCGACGCGGTCAAGGATGCCTGTGAAGAAACCAACGAATTTAAGTTCCTATACCCCAATGAAATGAAGCTGCGCGAGAGGGTTGACAAAATCGCTAAAGTAGTCTACGGCGCCGACGGCGTCTCCTGGACTCCCGCCGCCGAGGCTAAAGCCAAGGCGTTTGAGGCCGACCCGAAATATGATGAGTACGCTACCATGATGGTGAAGACACACCTGTCCCTCACTCACGACCCGACCCTCAAGGGAGTGCCCAAGGGATGGACCCTGCCTATCCGCGACGTGCTTATCTATTCCGGTGCCAAGTTCCTCTGCCCGTGCGCCGGGGACATTACCCTCATGCCGGGAACGTCATCCAATCCCGCCTTCAGAAGGATAGATGTCGATACCGCAACCGGTAAAGTTCAGGGACTTTTCTAGTCTCCTTATAAAATGGTAATCTTGTAGTAGAGCGCTATTATCCTGCCGGAATAAGGCAGAATAAAGGAATGAACATTGAGCATAAACATTGCCGTAGCTGGAAAAGGAGGCACTGGTAAGACTTCTGTAACCAGTCTGGTCATTCGCTACCTGCTTAAGAACGACCTCGGGACGGTCCTGGCCGTTGATGCCGACCCTAATTCCAATCTGGCCGAGAATCTCGGCCTGGAGGTAAGGCAGACGGTCGGCCGGATACTGAACAATTTTCAGGGGGAAAAAATCAACATTCCCCCCGGAATGACCAAGGGAGCCTACCTGGAATACCAGCTGAACGTAGCAATAACGGAGAGCAAGAACCTGGACCTTATCACGATGGGGCGGGGGGAAGGCCCGGAATGCTACTGCTATCCCAACGTGGTTATCCGGAAACTCATCGACGGTTGGGCGAAGAACTATGCCTTCGTCGTCATGGATAACGAGGCCGGGATGGAACACCTTAGCCGGAGAACCACGCAGAACGTGGACGAGCTTCTCCTGGTTTCCGACCATTCGGTGAAGGGACTGCGGGCGATAGCCCGTGTCCGCGACCTGATAGCAGAACTGAAACTCGCGCCAAAAAGAGAATCCGTAATCATCAACCAGGTTCCCGGCGAGATAGACCCGCTATTGCAGCAGGAAATGGAGAGGCTGGGTATCGTGCCCGCGGCCGTCATCCCGGATGATGAAGATCTGCAAAGATACGACCTGGAACAGAAACCGCTGTTTTCACTGCCGGATACCACCAGGGCGGTAGCGGCAGTGAATGACCTGATGGACAGGCTATTAAAAACCACAAATGTCGAGATGAAAAGGGGGTAAATCTATGACAGCACAACTTATCAAAGGCGCTGAGGTTGCCAGGCAAATCCGTGAAGAACTAAAACAGGAAATTGCCGACCTCAAAGCCAAGCATAACATAGTGCCGGGCCTGGTTACCGTACTCGTCGGGGCCGACCCCGCCTCACAGGTCTACGTAGGCGCTAAAGAGAAAACATCGAAAGAGTTGGGCATCTACTCGGAGAGATACGACCTCCCGGCGGATACCTCCCAGGCAGACCTGCTGAAAATGATTGACAAGCTCAATAAAGACCCTAAAATCAACGGCATACTGGTACAATTGCCGCTCCCCAAAGGTTTAAACGAGGAGGAAGTCCTCTACGCCATCGACCCCAGGAAGGATGTCGACGGCTTCCACCCGGTGAACGTGGGCAAGCTGATGATAGGCGAGCCGGACTACCTGCCCTGCACCCCCGCCGGCATTCAACAGCTTCTGATTCGCTCCAGGACTCAAATTGAAGGCGCCGAGGTGGTCGTCGTCGGCCGGAGCAACATCGTCGGCAAACCCATCGCCAACATGCTCTTGCAGAAAGCAGATGGAGCCAACGCCACGGTGACCGTCTGCCATACCCGAACACGGGATATGACCTTCCATACCAGGAGGGCCGATATCCTTATAGTGGCGGCGGGGAAACCCAAGGCCATCACCGGTGATATGGTCAAGGAAGGCGTCGTCGTTATTGACGTTGGCGTCAACCAGGTCGGCACGACAGCCGAAGGCAAGAGAATTCTGGAAGGCGATGTCGACTTTGAAAGCGTCAGCGCCAAGGCCAAAGCCATCACTCCGGTTCCCGGAGGTGTCGGTCCCATGACCATTACCATGCTTATGATGAATACGGTAAGAGCCGCCAAGGTCGCGGCCGGCCTGACATAATAAAGGAGGAGGAAATATGGACTACAAGACCGTAAAAAAGGAGGCGCCCGGTAGAGGTCAGGTGGAAGTACTGGCGGAAACCTACGAGGCGGATACGCCGGTAGGGGAAGATGCCGGTAAATGGCGCCATAAATTGGAAAGCCGGGAAGATAAACTAAAATACCTGCAATCCGGCGAGCGATACTGGTACAGTGACGACTGGTTTGGCAGCGAAAAAAGGGAGAATCCGGCCTGAACAAAGGAGGCAAAATGGCATTTGAGATTCCAAAGACAGCATACAGCGGTAAAATAAAGGAGATGGCCCTGGGAAAGGGTGACAAAGCGGTAACCGTGGGCGGTGAAACAGCCTATCCGTTCTATCTTTTCGAAGGCGAAATGCCCAACCTGCCCAAGATAGCTATGGATGTCTACGATTCTCCTCCTGACGAGTGGCCGGAAGCTATTATGGAGCCTTTCGCCGGCGTTACCGACGACCCGGTAGCCTGGGCACAGAAGTGCATAAACGACTATGGGGCGGAGATGATATGCCTGCAAATGCTCAGCACCGACCCTAACGGACTCGACCGCCCGGCTGACGAAGCGGCTCAGATAGTGAAAAAAGTGGCTGACGCTATTGACGTCCCGCTGATTGTCTGGGGTACGGCCAACCACGATAAAGATACCGAGGTCTTGAGAGCCGTCGCCGAGGCCGTCCAGGATAAGAGCCTGATTCTGGGACCGCTCGAAGAAGGTGACTACAAGAAAATCGGTGCCGCCGCCATTGGCTACAAGCATACCGTTATCGCCTCAACACCCATAGACATCAACCTGGCCAAGCAACTCAATATCCTGCTGGGCAACCTTGGTGTTCCCGACAATCTGCTTATCATAGACCCCACCGTTAGCTGCATAGGCTACGGCATCGAGTACTGCTATTCGGTCATGGAAAGAATGAGGATGGCAGCCTTAACCCAACAGGATGAAAAACTCCAGTTCCCTATTATCTGCAACATAGCCAAGGAAGCTTGGAAGGCCAAAGAGGCTAAAATATCCGAGGCGGAGGAACCCACGATGGGGGACGCCAAGAAACGGGGCATCCTGCTGGAAGCCATGTCGGCCATGATCCTGCTTCTAGCCGGAGGCGACGTATTAATTATGAGACACCCCGAAGCGATAAAACTGGTCAGAGAAATGATAGCCGACCTGACCGCTAAATAAGTGAGGTAAAAATTAATGGCAGAAGAAGAAAAGATAAATAAGAGCATCGATAAAGCAACTCTGGAACTAATAGAGAAAGCAGCCAAAGATGGGGTTAACACCGTCTTTGACAGGGCTGACACGATGAAGCCATGTCCCATAGGTTCCGTGGGCAGCTGCTGTAAGAACTGCGGCATGGGGCCGTGTCGGGTGCCCCTACCCAAAGGTAAGGAGGAAACCCCGGAGGATAAATTGAAGAGACGGGGCATCTGCGGCGCTACCGCCGAGACCATCGCCGCCCGCAATTTCATCCGGATGGTCGCCGGTGGCGCCTCCGCCCACTCCGACCACGGCCGGGGCGTAGCCGAACTTTTCCTGGCGGTAGCCAAGGGAAAGGCACCGGGCTATGAGATAAAGGATGAACAGAAACTGCTGCAACTGGCCCTGGACTGGGACATAGAAATCGGAGACCGCAGCAACAATGAAATAGCCGTTGATGTCGGTGAAATGGCCTTGGCCGAATTCGGTAAGCAGTCAGGTGAGCTTATTACCTTAAGGAAGGCACCGCTGAAGCGCCAGGAGCTATGGCGCCAGCAGGGCATCGCCCCACGGGGCATAGACCGAGAAATAGTGGAGATAATGCACCGCACCCACATCGGGGTCGACCAGGACTATAAAAACCTGCTCAAGCAGGGAG
>DAOUDZ010000101.1:0-7617 GCA_034430575.1 Dehalococcoidales bacterium | reverse complement strand
CGAATACAGGCACTCTTGGAGCTTGGCTGGAGCTATCGCCGGATAGAGAGGGAGACCGGGGTGCGTCGTGAGACGGTGGCCCGGTATGACCCTCGGCGGGATTCAAAAGCGGCCAAGGTGCCCACCGGCCCTTTGGCAAAACCAGCCGGGGCGCCCACCGGCTCGGCCAGCGCCTGCGAGCCATACCGTGAAATCATCGAGGCGGCAGTAGTCCGGGGCTTGAGCGCTCAGCGCATCTGGCAGGATCTGCAGGAAGATTACTGTTTCCGACACGGTTATGATTCCGTCAAACGCTTCGTCCGTACCATCAAGCGGCGCCGTCCCGAAGTGGCCGATGTCATGGAGCATCTGCCGGGCGCGGAGGCCCAGGTGGACTTCACCCAGGGGCCGCCGACCCTGGATCCCGCCACTGGCCGATGGCGCCGTCCCTGGGTATTCCGGATGGTGCTATCGTGCTGCCGGCACAGCTACGAAGAGCCATTGTGGCGGCAGGACCACGCCTCTTTCATCCGCGCCCACGAGCATGCCTTCCTGGACTTCGGCGGGGTGCCACGCACGGTGCGTCTCGATAATCTCAAGGCCGGGGTAGCCCGGGACTGTCTCTATGACCCCGACGTCAACGAGCTCTACGCGGCCTTCGCCGAGCACTGGGGCTTTGTCCCGCTGCCTTCCAGACCCCGCCATCCCCAGGAACAGGGCATAAACGAACGCGGTAACAGCTATATCAAGGGCAACGCCCTCAAGGGACGGCGATTTAACAGTCTGGAAGACCTGGATACCTTCCTGAAGCGCTGGAACCGCACCATCGCCCGGGTGCGTATCCGCGGGACGACCCGCCAGCAGATCCACACCCACTTCCTGGAGGTCGAGAAACCGGCGCTCGGGCTTCTGCCCGAGGAGCGTTTCAGCCTCTTTGAAGCGGGCACCCGCATCGTCCATCCCGACGGGCATGTGGAGGTGGCCAGGGACTTCTACTCGGTACCCGACCGGCTGGTAGGCGAGGAGGTCCATATCCGCTGGGACGAGCGGCTGGTACGGGTCTACTACCGTGGTGAATGCGTGGGTGTCTACACCCGGGCGCCCGCCGGCACTTTCACCACCCGGGACGAGCACCGTCCCGCTCACAAGCCGGCCCGCCAGGCGGCCTATCAGGCCAACCTGCTGGGAAGGGCCGAACGCATCGGCTCCCGGGCACTCGGCTGGGCCGAAGGGGCCATCGAGGACAGGGGAGTCCGTGCTTATCGTCTCCTCCAGGGCATGATCTCTCTCACCCGTAAGCACCCGAAGGAGCAGGTGGACTGGGCCTGCGGCATCGCCCTGGCACGCGGTGTCTTTCGCTACCGGCCGTTACGCCGCTTGGTGGAGCAGGCGGCTGCCCGGGCCCCGGTCCCGCCGCCTCTCATCCAGTCCCACGACATCATCCGTGACCTGTCCAAATACGCCGAGGAGGTAAATGTATGAACCCGGAACTTGAGCGCAAGCTGCGCTACCTGAGACTTTCAGGGATGGCTGCGACCATACCGGCGCGCAACCAGGAGGCCATCCATCACCACCTGGCCTATCCTGAATTTATGGAGCTGCTGGTCGAGGACGAGCTGGCTACCCGGCGGGACCGGCTGTTTGCCCGCCGCCTCAAGCAGGCCGGTATCGTCGAGGTGAAAACCCTGGAGGAGTATGACTGGTCCTTCAACCCCAAGGTGCCCAGGTCACTCATCGCCGACCTGTCCACCGCCCGCTTCGTGCGGGAGTATGGCGGTGTCCTGCTCATCGGTCCGCCCGGCACCGGCAAGAGCCACATCGCCGTCGCCCTGACCGTGGCCGCCATCCAGGCGGGCCATACCGCCCTCTATCGCTCCGCCTTCGACCTTACCCAGGATATGGCCGAGGCCGAGGCCACCGGCACCCGCAAGGAGATTATCGCCCGTCTCTGCAAAGTAGACCTGCTGGCACTGGAAGACCTGGGGATGAAGAGACTGCCTCCTACGGCGGGGGAAGACTTGCTGGAGATCTTTGTACGGCGCTATGAGAAAGGGGCGATCATCCTGACTACCAACCGGCCCTTGGAAGACTGGGGACAGGTGCTGGGCGACACCGCCGCGGCCGGTGCCATCCTGGACCGTTTCCTGCATCACGCCGAAGTCATTCGACTGCAGGGCAGAAGCTATCGCATGCACAACCGGAGAGAGCTGCAAAGCAAAAAGGCTGAGGAAGCCTTGACGGGAAAGACTGAATGAGCTATCTTTTAACCACCTACCACTGGCCGCTTTTGAGGTGCCCCTCCCTGGCCGGTTTTGCGTGCCCCGTGACATAGGAAACATTTACAGAAACTTAGCAGGTTTTTTATATCTCTTAGCTATTTCAGCTAGCTGTCAATAATTCCACCCTTTGAAGCCTACCTATGGTGGACATACGTTGTGGCACTTGTCACATTCTGAGTGTTTGTTACCAGAAGTGCCACAGACAACCAAAGAGTCCAGCATCATTTTCAGTCTTTCAAGAAGATTGGCTGAGGCCATCCGCATCCCAGCCCATAATTAGCAGGAACTGCAACAGACCTGTGTCAATTCCTAATACTATATCTTCTCCAAACCACGATACGGACGTTGGCAAGCCTTCAACATAGAGACTGTGAAGCGGGGCTCCGCTAGCCAAATCCCACAAGCCCACAAGATCAACATGTTAATAGTAGAGCCAGCTGAGAGCGAACTGGACATTGCCGCTTAGGCTTTCAAGTATTGACTGAGATGGCAAGAGAATATAGGATATGCCTAGATCGAATTTCCACCAGTTATGTGACGTAGCCATAGGCGCACCTATGGGCGGAATCATCTTGTTCATCTAGATTTTTCTGTAGATTGGAGGTACAAATATCCATGAAGAACAAACCATATCAAACGTTACAACCCGAGATTAAAAACGCCATAGATGCAATCGTCAAAAGCATCAATGCCGGTCAGACCATCATTTTCTGCGGCGCGGGTATCTCGCGAGATTCCGGTTTCCCAGTCGTGAATGATTTAGTCCCCTATGTGCTCTTAACACTCTGCACCGGCCTCGATGAGATCCTGTCCATCTGGGTCAGCCTGAAAACCATCGCAAATGCTAAGCAACGCCAACATAAATTGCAGCAAATCATCGCAAAGAAGATGAAAGTGTCACCGGAGGTTATTGACAAGATTATCAATGGCCTGCCGTTCGAGGCCTTTATGGAAACTTTACGCGATACTAGCAAGATAGATGCATTATTCGAAATCTATGATGCGGAGGCATACGAGCCCCGTGTAGAGCCCAACACCAACCATATGATGCTGGCTAGGCTTGTTGCCACCGGCAAGGTCAGAACCATAGTGACCACCAATTTTGACCGGCTCATAGAAAAGTCCCTGGAGCAGCAAGGTAAGCTTGCGGGTCTTGACTATGACGTTATCTACAGGGAGGAGGATTTCGAGCGTATCGATTGGGTGCAGGACCGCTGTCGCCTGATCAAGATCCATGGCAGCATAGATGATAAGCAGGCCATGGCCATCACGCTGAGCCAAGTTGCCAGGCAAGAGCTCTCCGTGGCTAGGGCGGCTATCATACGCCAAGTATTTAGACTGGGAGATCACCAAGAAGTGTTGATCCTGGGCTACAGTTGTTCGGATGTATTCGATCTATCCCCGCAGATTGAGGCACTAACGGATAATCTCAAGAAGGTCTGTCTGGTACAACACTCCGACAGCCCTAAAATTGAAAACATCCGTAAGCAGGAACAGAAGAACCCATTCAAGGCATTTGACAACAGCACCCGGCTGTTTATTAACACCGGTGATCTGGTCGAAGCACTCTGGAAAGTAACCCTGAAGGCAACTTATGAGGATCACAAGACCCTTAAAACCACTGCGAACTGGAAATCTAGAGTGCAAGCATGGTATGTAGACTCTGTGCACACCCATTCTGGGGCAATCAAAGATATTATACTTGGACTGATCTTAGATATCATTTGTGAGTGGCGAGCGGCTATAGGCCTGTATGAACGTGTACTCACCTATGTCAGGGGGCATGTAGATGGACAGCTTGAAAGGATTGCACTGGGAAACATGGGCGTCGCCTATAGAAATCTCGGTGAGTATGGCAGGGCAATCAAGTTCAATGAACGATCCCTGGAGATATCCCGCCGGATCGGGGATGTAAAAGGTGAGGGTAAAATCCTAGGAAACATGGGCAACACCTATAGAAATCTCGGTGAGTACCACAAAGCGCTCGAATTCCATGAAAAAGCCCTAGAGATATCTCGTCGCATCGGAGATGTACATGGCGAAGGCAGTGATCTGGGTAATATAGGTAACGCCTATTGTGATCTCGGCGAATACCGCAAGGCAATCGAATTCTATGAACAAGCCCTAGAGATCTTCCGCCGCGTCGGGAATGTGCGGGGCGAGTGTAACACTCTTAGCAACATAGGCAACGCCTATCAAGATCTCGGCGAGTATCGTAAGGCGATCGGGTTCTATAAACAGCACCTTGAAATCACCCGCCAGATTGGGGATCTACGGGGTGAGGGCAGTGCCCTGAACAACATGGGCAACGCCTATAATAGTCTCGGCGAGTATCGTAAGGCGATCAGGCTCTTTGAACAGGTTTTAAAGATAGATCGCCGGACCGGGAATGAGCAAGGCGAGGGCAATGATCTGGGCAACATGGGCAACGCCTATGCGTCAATGGGTGATAAAGAAAAAGCTGCACAAGCTTTTACTCAGAGCAAGGCTATCTTTGTTAAGCTTGGACAACTGCATATGGTGAGTAGAATCGATGAGATTATGAACCAAGTCGGCCAATAATCCCAAAGTACAATTCAAATATCAACTGTAGCCATGGCCAGTTTTCTCGCAATATGACCTCAGGTATACTCTTAATTCACCTCCCAGTGAATCATGCTATATAAAATGGGAGAATTTTTGTTTTTCCACTTTTATTCCTCAGACCTGGGGAAGGGATGATAAACGTGCTAGTTCTTGAAATTTTACCTTATGACTTTTTATTGCATGGAGCAGGATTGCACATTCGTCAGTTTAGTGCAACGCTGTTTCAGATCACCATACCGAGTTCCTAATCGTAAACTCTAGAAGGTTTACTCATTGTATGCATTCATCAAGCAATGTATAATTAGCCATACAGGCGGATCATTTAGCTAATTAGAAATCTACAACATGGCGACAACAGAACATACCATAAATGATGCTCTTGACCTTATCCTGTAATCAGTAGCATCACTGTCTAGAGTCCAGCCGTTATTTCAGCATACTCCTTTGGGGGTACTTCCTTTCAACGAGCTGGGTGGCCTAACTTCGTCAATGTTACGACACAATGTTAACAAGAATATCCCATTCAGTTTAGCTTTGAATAAGTGATATTTGTAGTCTAGCTTTTAAGCAGGGTGTCGCAGGTTCGAGACCGATACGGCCTATATCACACTTTAGCCTACTAAAGCATATTAAAGCCCACAGGTAGCCATGAAAATATTATGCCCCTTAGTTCTTTGTGCTTAGCCTCTTTGCCTTCGCCTCGAAGAGTTTAACTACCTGCTCTCGCAAGTGCCGCTTGGTAATTATCCGTAATAAAAAGAATCAATCTACATAGGTAGTTTTATGTTCGCCGGAAAGACCAATGACGAAGAACGCGTAGGGCCTATCAACATATCTGGCAATTACCGGGTTATGTGGTACCCCTCTGGGGCATATGACGGCGGTCGGTTTATCAAAGATATACCTTTCATGTTCTTTGCCCATATCTATTGAAATTTCCGCCCCCAGGTAATCAATATTACTCGGGTCAGTACCAACGAAAACCAGTACTTCATCGGTGGGATGGACATGTGCTCCATCTGAATTCCCCGGTCCGCGATGCCAGACACCGGGTGACTTATAGAATCCCCAGGTAAAGTTAAGCTCCAGCCCTTCTAAATCCTTGCCGTACATCCATATCAGGCTGTCCGTATTTCCCGGTCCAACCTTCATACCATCCGACGCTACTTTTTCAAATTGTGCTCTTTCTTCCGGTGTCAGCTTATCCGGAGACGTTGAAAAAGGTTTCAGGGGTTTTACCAGGTGGTCGTATTTATGACCGTACGTAAGGGTTTCCGGGGTGACTTTAATCCTTTTCTCCGAGAAAGAAGACACCATGGACGGCCCTCTACCGCCCTCGGCCTGCGCCTGCCGCATCTGCTCTATCCGATTAGCCGGTATCCCATCCCCCATCCAGGTTGTCGTAGGCTCGGCGCCCAGAGAAAATATCATAAAGCTATAGCCTATCGGATTTGTGACATTTTGAGTAATCGACGGGCAATGAGGCACACCGGCGGGAACGATGACGACCGTGGGTTTGTCAAAGGTATGTGCTTCCAGTTCTTCACCCAGGCAATACGTAATTTCCGCTCCCAGATACTCTACGTTGTCGGGGTCGAGGCCGACGAAAACCAGGGCTTCCGGATAAGGGTGTATGTGAGGGTCCATGCCGGGATGCCAGTCACCCAAGCCGGTATAGAATCCCCAGGAAAAATTGAGCGGCAGCCCCTCCAGGTGCTCTTTGCCGTTCAGCCAGTAGTTGCTATCGGCGTTTCCCGTGTTTTTAAAACCGGCGCCATCCCTCATCATCTGGGGTATCGAGGCTATGCTTAGAGGTTTTAGCAGATGCTCGTATTTTCCCTTTGCCATTTTTAATTACCCTCCTTGGATATTTAATGATTACGGTTTATTGTTATACGGTTGATCATAACGATTAATCTACAGCGGTGGTTTTGTGCTCGCCGCCCAGGGATATCAGATAGAATGCGTAGGGTTTATCTACCCACCTGACCACTACCGGATTATGCGGCAATCCCTTAGGGCAAACAACGACGGTGGGTTTATCAAAGATATACCTTTCATGCTCTTTGCCCATGTCTATCTCAATCTTCGCCCCCAGGTAATTAATATCATTCGGGTCAAGGCCGGCGAAAACCAGGACTTCATCGGTGGGATGGACATGCGCGCCGACGCCGCGGTGCCAGATACCGGGTTTACTAAAGAACCCCCAGTTGAGATTCATTTCTAATCCCTCCAGGTCCTTACCGTAAAACCACGCCAAGTGGTCGGCATTGCCCGGTCCCAGCTTCTGTCCCTTTTTAGCCATTTCGTCAAATTGCGCTCTCTGCTCCGGGGTCAATTTGTCGAGGACCATCTGCCCCCGCTGCGTTACCATGCCGTTTTTAAGCGGTTTAATCAGGTGCGCGTACTTACCGGTTGGTTTCGTCGGGTTCTTTTTCAGCCTCTTCTCCGCAACATAAGAGGTCATCGGTATCTGTCTCCCGCTCTTGGCCGCCGCTTCCTGCATCGCCTTCATCGCCTCCTCCGATACCCCTTCACCCATCCAGGTTGTCGTAGGTATGTTGCCCAGAGATGCCAGGTAAAAACCAAAACCCTTGGGACTCCAGACCTTCCTGGTCGTTAACGGACAATGGGGCATACCGGCGGGGACGATGACGACGGTGGGCTCGTCGAAGGTGTACGCTTCCTGTTCCTCACCCAGGCATATCTCGATTTCCGCCCCCAGGTAATTCAGGTTGGCGGAGTCGAGACCGACAAAAACGAGACATTCCGG